>JAMCXO010000010.1:0-36201 GCA_023473545.1 Patescibacteria group bacterium
ATTGTTTACCCGGTTTTGGTTTCATAAAATCACCTCCTCCCCGGGCAGAAGCATCAATCAGATTGGGTAACAATTATTCGTGAGGCAACGATATATCTTACAGTAACATTTTTAATGAGGCAATTCGGGGCCTTTTAATTCGAAGCGATTAAGCGTATACTAAGTCTTGTTTTGAATTATAATGGCTCAATTTTTGTCTAAGCTTAATTATATTAGTCTAAGTCCGTTTGGATTGCCGCAGGGCTGAATTTGAATATTTTTTTTAAAATTGTTTTGAAAAAAAAGAATTGAAAAATTGTATTGTGAAACACTATGATTAACATTTATACGGATGGGGGCTCAAGGGGCAATCCCGGCCCCTCTGCAATCGGAGTTTTTATAAAAGACGGAGAAGGAAATATTCTTTTTGCGAAAGGAAAAAGCATCGGGAATGCCACGAACAACATTGCCGAGTACAGGGCTTTGCTGGAATCCCTTGATTGGGTTTTGGAACATAGGGATTTTCTGTCAGGAAAAGAGCCAATAAATTTTTACACAGATTCAAAGCTTATGCACTCCCAAATTATTGGTGCCTACCGGGTTAAAAATGATGCCTTGAAAAAACTTCTGGCCGATTTAAAAGGCAAGGAAGAAAAGATAGGGCTTTCCGTTAGGTATTTTCATATAGGCAGGGAAAACAATAAAGACGCGGATCGGCTTGTCAACGCGGCGCTGGACAATCGCTGGTAACCCTTCTAAAATATAGTTAAAGATTAACCTCTTGGAAGCTTATGAAAAAACCCCCGCAGTACCAGACATCAAGGGAGGGCGCGATTCTTGTTTTTGACAAGAAGGGAAGTCTTGGCAATGTCCTGGCCTTATCTTTTGGAGAAAGAAGGGTTTTGCTAAGCGGAAAAGACCTCACGGAGGCAGGCCATAAGGATAAAATTCTTTTTATTCCCCTTAAAAAGGGAGGGATACCTGTAATTCCCGATTATCAATATCAAGCTATGGTGGTTGTTTATAACGGAGAAGAAGACGTTAAAGAGTATATATACGAATTTGTCAAAAAAGCCGATAGGGAAAAAATCAGATTGGCGCTGATTACAAACCTTGCCCATGTCAAAACCCTGCCCCTTGAGAAAATAATAGATTCCTATAAAGGGGTTTATGCGGTGATACTTGGTGAGATTTTTGCCAAAGGAGAGCTTTGGGACACCGAAAGTCCTACCGGCTCTATTTTATATCAGGCGTCTTTTTTGTCCGGCCTAAAAATACCGGGCATGGGTATGGCCAAGGCCTATCCGGTTTTTTTGGAGGACGTTTTGCGGGGGATAGAAAAGGTTTTGTTTGCCGAGATTCTTTCTTCCCGTGTTTATTTTCTTTTTCCAAGGCATCCGATAACCCTTTTGTCTTTCTCAAGGATTATAAAAAAAATTAATCCCCTTATTAAAGCAGATTTTACCAGGGACGAAAATGAGGGAGGCGTAGCGCAAAAAGAATATGACATACCCAAAGAAGGGGAATATTTACTTGGGCAAGGGTATCGTCTTGAAGAAAAAATTAGAGAATCCGGCTTATTAAACGAAAAACACGAACCCGGAAGAACCTATTTGTTTAAAAACGCCAAGACAGGCGCGGTGAGCCAGGGCGTAGGTAAAAAAAAGAAGAATAGGCATTATTACGGCGTTTTGCTTTCTGTTTTATTTCTTGTCCTGCTTCCGATTTTGGTCACCTTTTTTTCCCTTGCTGCCGGATGGTATACGCTCCTGGGCAGCAAAAAAGCGATTGAAAAAGGAAGTTTGGCTGGGGCTTTAGCAAATGCCGATTTATCCCGCAACGCTTTTTCTCTAGGCAGGAGCTCTTTGGTGCCCTTGAGGTGGGAAATGTCTTTGCTGGGCTTGGACAGGCAGGCTTCGGGGATAAATAAAATTATAGCTTACGGAGAAGAGGGCTCCTCTCTTATTAGGGAGCTAATAGTATCTTTCTCGCAGACAAGGGCTGTTTTTGAAGGAAATGACCCTAATTATCAAAAGGATTTTGCCGACGCGGGCAACAAGATTAAGGAGGCAATGCTTATTCTTGAGGATTTAAAGGCAGGCGGGGCTTTTTCTTCGAACAAATTATTCGCGTCAATCCTTAAGCCGGGTAGCCTTGCCGATGTCTTGGGGGGCTTGAGTAACGATCATAAAATGTTTGGTCTGGCAGGGGGAATAGCAGATAACGCCCCGGAGTTATTTGGAATCACCCGGAAAAAAACATACCTGGTTTTATTTCAGAATAACATGGAGCTTCGGCCGGGAGGAGGATTTATCGGATCCTATGGTCTTTTGAGTTTTGATAAAGGTAAGATAACCTCCTTTTCCATCCATGATGTATATGGCGCGGATGGACAGCTTAAAGGCCGGGTTGAGCCGCCTTATCCAATTCGGCGCTACCTGTCAAATCCTAACTGGTATTTACGGGATAGTAATTTTGACGTGGATTTTCCCAGAGACGCCTCTTCCTCTGCCTTCTTTTTAAATCAGGAAACAGGAGAAATTGCCGACGGCGTAATTGCCGTTGACGTTTCTTTTATAAAAAACCTTCTTAGGGCAACCGGTTCTGTCTATGTTCCCGATTACAACCAGAATGTTACCCCGAACAATGTTTATTTATTAACAGAGGAGCATTCCGAAAAAAACTTTTTTCCCGGCTCAACCCAAAAAAAGGACTTTTTGAGATCGCTTTTAACAGCAATTGAGGCAAGATTTAACAGCGGTAAGGTTTCTTACATTGCTCTTTTTAAGGCCATAAACGATTCCATTAACCAGAAGCATCTGCTTTTCGCCTTTTCCAATAAGAATTTGCAGAATATTTTTACCGCCAACGGGGCATCTTCGTCCCTGTGGGACAGCAGAAAGCCAGACAGCGCAACCTTTAATGACTTTATTGGCGTTAACGAGGCAAATTTAGGAGCAAATAAAGCAAACTATTTCTTGAAAAGAAAAATAACAGAAAACGTTTCCGTAGACGCCAGCGGCAGGGCGGATGGTTCGGTTACTGTTAATTACGCAAATGAATCTTCAGCCTGGCCCGGCGGAGACTACAAAGCATATCTGCGTTTTATTATTCCTTTTAACAGCATTGTGAATGGGATAACCATAGACCAGCAAAAACAAAGGATAGTGCCTGCTGTAACCAACCCGGATATTTATGGGGCAAAAAATTTTATTCCTCCGAAAGGTTTGGAGGCTGATGTCTATAATGAGGACGGAAAAAGCATTGTCGGATTTTTGATAAATGTTGATCCAAATAAGACCAAAACCGTAACGCTTTCCTATTCTTCTTTGCAAAGAATAGCTCTTGACAGCGGATTTTTTACCTACGATTTACAGGTGTTTAAGCAGCCGGGCACAGGCAGCGACCCGTTTGCCTTAACAATATCGTACCCGCCAGGCTTTAGGGTGTTTAGTTCAAATCATAAATTAAGGAGCTTTAAAAATTCAGTAAGCATCCTAAGCAGGTTGAATATGGACAAAGATTATCGTGTTGAGTTTGCCAGAAAGTAGGTTTGACGCCTTGATCCACGTAGTCAGGTAAAGAGAAAATGAACGAGTCTCAGGCTGGATGAATCTGCTCTCCTAAAAACAATAGGGGCAACCTTCTTGCTATGTGATCCTGACATGCCCTGCTTAACTGAGGCAGTCCTGCCTTAAATACCACATCGTATTCTATATCATCATTTCTCGGCGGATATGGCGGCCTATTGGCGTGGGGTATTTCTATTAGCACCAGCCCTCCTGTTCCTTCCGAGGCGTGTTTGGCCCTGCTGTTTCCGCCGACCCTTAGCGCGGTTTCCACGTCGCCCGCAACAGGAAGCTCGTATCCTCCTCTCAGGGATGAAATAGGCTTATTGGTTAAAAAGGCTATTGCTAATTCCGCGCTAAAAATAACCCTGTAGGAAGCATTAGGCAGAACAGGATATTCTTTTCCCGTAATTCCCGTTTTCCATCTTCTAAAATCGCCCGCCAGCTGTTCTTTTATAAAAGGCGGTAAAGTTTCCTCCGCGGAGATTTCCCGGCGAAGTATTGAGTACTGAGGGTTTGGCAAAACAGAAAAAGCCCTGCCGTAATCTATCCTTCTTGCTGTCTCCTTTTCAGCCATTTATTTAGTATAAAAATCAATTTAATTTTTTACTTGACTCTATGGCAACAATTGCCTGACAGGATTCTGACTCGCACGACACTTGCGCGGCATATGCATAAAACAGTAAAATACGTTGTTATGCCGGAAGCGATTGAGAGTTATTATCCGCTTGATTTCAGAAAAGAAGACGCAATTGCCCTGGGAGATCATTTAAGGCATCGTCATTCGATTGTTTTGGTTGGCATGAAAAGGGTGGGGATTAGTAATTTTCTGCGTTTTTTTCTTAACCATAAGGATATTGTCAAAACGTATCTTGATAAAACCCAAAAACATTTGTTTATACCCGTTGACCTCAATGATTTAATCGAGAAAGAAATGTTTCCCTTTTGGGCATTGGTTCTTAAGCGGATTGCCGACGCGGCAGAGAGAGAACCGGCGGGCGGAATCAGGGATTATATAGAGTCGTTATTCCTCGACAGCATTCAAACTAAGGATTTATTTTTTACCATAGATAATGTCCGAAAAAGCTTAGTTAAAATGGTAGAGTCGAATATCCTGCCCACTATCTTTTTTGTTAGATTTGATCGGACAAAAGACATGGCTACGCCTGAATTTTTTGCCAATCTGCAGGGATTAAAAGACGCAACCGGTCGGAAGCTGGCTTATGTTTTTACCAGTTTTAGAAGCTTGGACACCTTGGCGCCGAAGGTTTTTACCAAGGCTTCTCTTTCACTGTTTTCCAAAGATTTATACGTTAAACCGGCGGCGGAGAAAGACACGGGAGTAATCTATAAAACCTATAAAAATAAATATGGGCTTAAGCTGTCCGGGAAAACAGAGGACAATCTTTTTGATTTGGTTGACGGCTACGTGCAATATCTGCAGTTGGCCTTGATTTTTTTTCATGAAACAAAAAAAGATATAGTCGGCAGAAAAGAGCTGTTTCGTTTTTTAGCTGCCGATGAGAGAATCGCCTTGCAGTCGGAAGAACTATGGGATAGCCTTGAGGATTTTGAGCGTGAGATTTTGTTAAAGGCTGTCCAGGGCAAAAAGCCAACGGCAGAGGAAAAAGAAAAGGCTAAGTACCTTTGGGATACAGGCTTCGTTCATGAAGGAGAAATCCTGAAATTGTTTAGTCCTTTGTTTGACTATTATGTGCGGGGATTGGGAAAGAAAAATCAGAACCATGTGATTGACTTTACCAAAAAGGAAAACGCCCTGTTTAATTATCTTATGGAAAATAAGGAGCGAATCTGCGAAAGAGAAAATATCATAAATGCTGTTTGGCCGGAAGAAGAGGCGCTGGGCGTATCGGATTGGGCAATAGATAGATTGGTGGCCAGGGTGAGAAGTAAGCTAAGGCTTCAGAAAAGCGAATATAAGATCCAAACGGTAAAAACAAGAGGATATAAATTACTCGGTAATTAATCGGTTATTTCTCGGGAATTAATTTTATTGTCTATAGATAGCTTCTGTGCTAAAATTTACACGTGGATAAGGTCTATAACCATAAAGAAGTTGAGGAAAAAATATATAAAGGATGGGAAAAAAGCGGATATTTTAAGCCGGAGACAAACCTCAAAGGAGAACCGTACTGCATAATTCTGCCTCCTCCTAACGCCAACGCGCCGCTTCATTTTGGACACGCAATGTACACAATTGAGGATATTCTTGTTCGTTATCACCGGATGAAGGGGGATAGGGTACTGTGGCTGCCCGGAGCGGATCATGCCGGATTTGAAACCCAGTTTGTTTTTGAGAAAAAACTGGCTAAAGAGGGGAAGTCGCGTTTTGATTTTGATCGGGAGACATCGTATAGAATGATTTGGGAATATGTTCAGGAAAACAGAAAGGGGATGGAAAATCAACTTCGGCGCTTAGGTTTCTCCTTGGACTGGAGCAGAAAAAAATTTACCCTGGATAAGGATATCGTAAAGATTGTTTATAAAACGTTTAAGAGGCTTTATGATGAAGGTTACATTTATCGGGGAGACAGGCTTGTTAATTACTGCACGCGTTGCGGGACCTCTTTTTCTGACCTTGAAATTAATCATAAAGAGCAAAGAGACCCCCTTTATTATTTAAGATACGGGCCTTTTGTTTTGGCAACAGTTAGGCCCGAAACAAAATTTGGCGATACGGCTGTTGCCGTAAATCCGAAAGATAAAAGGTATGCAAAATGGGTTGGAAAAGAAATTGAGGTTAAAGGACTGCTTGGGACATTCAAAATGAAGGTAATTGCGGATGGGCTGATAGATCCTTTGTTTGGAACAGGCGTTGCCAAGGTTACGCCTGCCCACGATGTGAAAGATTTTGAGATAGGCAGAAGGCATAATTTGGAACTTATTCAAGTAATCGGATTCGACGGAAAACTCAACGAAAAAGCAGGAAGGTATAAAGGATTATATGTTAAAGAAGCCAGAAAAAAAGTTGCACAGGATATGCAAGAGATGGGACTGGTTGAGAAAATTGACGAGAATTATACCCATGTAATTGAAGCCTGTTATAAATGTGGAACAACAATTGAGCCCATGCTTTTGCCGCAGTGGTTTATCAAAATGGAGGAGTTGGCGAAACCGGCGATCGCGGCTGCTAAAGAGGGCAAAATAAAAATTGATCCTAAACGGTTTGAAAAAGTTTATTTTGATTTTTTGGAGAACATCAGGGATTGGAATATATCACGGCAGATTGTTTGGGGCATAAGAATTCCGGCATGGCAGTGTTTTGAATGCGGAAAGTGGACAGTAACAGAAGGCGTGCGGCCAAAGACTTGCCCTGAGTGTCGCTCCGGGAATATTCATCAAGACAGCGATACGTTTGATACTTGGTTTTCGTCAGCCCAGTGGCCATATGCCGCACTGAAGACGGCTAAACCCGGTGATTTTGAAAAATTCTATCCAACATCAGTTATGGAAACCGGCTATGACATCTTACGGTGGTGGGTTGCCAGAATGGCAATGATTGGGATATATGAAACAGGGAAAGTCCCCTTTAAAAATATAGTTTTGCACGGTTTGGTAAATGATCCCTACGGCAAAAAAATGAGCAAAAGCAAAGGTAACGTGGTTAATCCAATGGATCTAATTGATCAATACGGAGCGGACAGCGTTCGCTTTGCGCTTATATATGGCAACGCAACAGGCAATGATCAGTCTTTGTCTTATCCAAAGCTTGAGGCAGGGAGAAGGTTTACAAATAAGATTTGGAATATAGCGCGGTTTATAAAGATGAATCAGGAATCAGATAGTTATTTAACAATTGAGGAGTTAAAAAATCTTGCTCAACACGAAAGCGATAAGCTAATGATTAAAAAAGTACAGGAGCTGACAAAAAAAGTTACCCAAAATATAGACCGTTACCAGTTCAACCTTGCCGCAGAGGCCATATATGAATTTGTCTGGCTTCTTTAACATATAATCCTTTAAGAAGACGTTAAAAACAGAATGGATAAAAATTCATTCTTGATTCTTAATTCTTTATTTATAATTCTTCTTAAGCTCTTGCATCCTTTTATGCCTTTTGTAACAGAGGAGATTTATCAAAGACTCGGCGGAGGGGATTCAATAATGATTAGTAGATGGCCGCGTTGATTGTATGAAAAGGCTGGTTTTCCATAAATTAACGAATATTTACCGATTTTTTACCGATTATCTAAAGAACCTGTCTTTAGCTAAGGTCTATGTTATTTTTGCTTCGGTTATGTTTACTGTAGCAATTCTTTTGGGTTTATTGATGGTCTATTTTAGCTTGGTTAAATTGCAGGCAGTTAAGGCTCAAAATAAAAAAATAGAACAGCGGATTGTATTTTGGCAGAAAGCGGTTGCAAAATATAATAATTATAGAGACGGATATTTCGAACTGGCAGTTTTGGAGTACAGATTAAAAAATTTTGCCAAGTCAGAATATTATCTTCGGAAAGTCCTGTATCTTGATCCAGGGTTTACGGATGGATTAAAACTTAGGGAAATGCTCCGGCAATAGGCGCAAGGTAATCTAATATTGCATTTTCTTTTACAAATGAGAGCCTTTGTTTAATAAAAACATATCTTTGCGGAAAATGCTGTTTTAAATAGTTGGAATTAGTTAGATAAATCCTTACAGCTTCGGCAAGATCTTCGCTTAAGGCTTCATGCTCATTGCTTTTATAAATTTTATAATGGCGATCCACATATTCGGAAACAAATTGATGATCTAATGTTTCTGATTTTTCTTCTTCTGCCACTGCGTAGTATTCGTCAAGGATCTCTTTGTCTATTCCAAAGGCCTGCATTGCATGAACCGTCTCATGAGCAATAATACCTAAGAAATAAGCTCTCATTTTGCATTGATCCCTTAAAGGAAGTCCCTGAAGATAATCAAAATGAGATGATTGCTCAACTGCAAACTCGCGAACTTTAACAGTGGCAAAACCAGAACCGCTATCCGTAGCGGCCCTTAGCTTAAAAGAGTGCTCAAGATCTTTTGGATCAGTTACGTCTTCAAGCTGCATTTCGGCTTGTTCGTAAGCAGCTCGATCGGGAAGAACTAAGAATCCTCCTTCCCAACGCGCGCCCAACTCTGTAACACACTGATTGCCAAATTCGACATCTCTGCATTGAACCGGAAATCCGCCAACTTTTGCCACCTCCATTAAGCGGCTTTTAACAATGGCGTCTAAACCAAAAGATGACTTTAGCATTTCCCGCAGTTCGTCGTTTGAAAAATCAAATTCAAATAAATCTGTTTTTTCAAATCCAATTATTTTAGGACCCTTCGTTAACCGTTCAATTGCTTCATCAAAATTACCAACTCCTCTGTAATTTAAAACACTCATCAAAAGATCATCTGCTTCTTCAGGGGTAATGCCTCTTAATCTTGTCAATTTTTCTGATGTGCTGGCAAAATTGCCATTAAGCCTATCCAGTCTTTGTCTTTCGTCGTCTGAAATAATTTGAAGCTCCTCTTTTAGTTTTAAAAGTTTTCGGTCAAAAACCCATCTTTGTGGAACTGTGGCTTTGTCGCTTAATCTCACCCCAAATAATATTGTTTTTCTCGCGCCTTCTACAGCTTTAATATGATCCAGTGCTTCCTGGGGAGAAAATTGGGGATTTATTTTTATTATAAGAGGAATAACATCACGGTACTGCTGCTTAATATCTTCTGGAATTCCAAACATTCCTTCTCTAAAATCTACTTCTGCTGACATTATGAATTTATTTTATCAATTTGAGGTTAGTTGCCTGGTTGTTGGTTCGTAGTTTCTGTTGGAGATTCCTGCTTTCCTTCTTTTTGTTCGGATTTAGTCTCTGGCTTTGCTTCGCCTTCTTTTACCTCTTCTCCGGTTGCTTCTGTCTTGGCTTCTTCTGCCGCCTGAGCCTCTTGGGCCGCCTGTTCTTCTGCTTCTTTGCTTATTAATTCTGTGATTTTGACAACGATCTGGGAGAAATCGGTTAAGACAGTTGCACCCCCCGGAATTTTTAGATCACCAACGGTTATTTGTTCATCTACCGCTGCCAAATTTTCTACGTTTACTCCTATTTTCTCCGGCAGGTCTGCAGGCAATGCCTCGATTTCGATTTCGGATAATGTCTGCATTAAAAGCCCGATTTTATCGGTTACCGCTTTTGCTTCACCAATAATTTCAATCGGCACCATAGACTTAATTTTTTCCTTCAGATTTACCTGATAGAAGTCGGCATGCAGGGGAGTATGCGTAATTGGAGCAAGCTGAACATTATGGATTAAAACAGGTTTTATTTCGCCGTTTAGCTCAAGATCAATCAAGCCTGTTTCTCCTGTTTCTTTGAACACTTTTTCAAATTCCTCATAAGGAAGCTTAACAGCGGCAGATTTTATATCCTTGCCATAAATATTGGCGGGTAAGATTTTTTCCCGTCTTAGTTGTTTTACTTTTTTACCAACCAACTTTCTTTCTTCAACCTTAAGTTTTAATCGTTGCATGGTTGTATTATACTTTACTTGGATCCGGAAGACAAGTAATAAAAACCTATGACTATTTTAGGAATAGATCCCGGAATTGGCAGGACAGGCTGGGGGGTAATCAAATGTCAAATGTCAAATGTCAAATGTCAAATGTTTGACTGCATAGAAACCTCCAGCAGTCTAGCTATCGAGAAACGCCTGGCGATTCTTTACGAAGAAATGACGCAGATTATTCGGAAATACAAGCCGGATGTTTTGGCAATTGAGGAATTATTTTTTAACACCAACGCGAAAACGGCGTTTATGGTGGGACAGGCAAGGGGGGTGGTGCTTTTGGCGGCAGGGCAAAATAGCCTGCCTGTTTTTGTTTATACTCCCTTACAGGTAAAAATGGCGATAACAGGCTATGGCCGAGCAGAGAAGAGCCAGATAGGACAAATGGTAAAGGTTTTATTGAAATTGAAAGAGATTCCTAAACTCGATGATATTACCGATGCCCTGGCCGTTGCTGTTACCCATTCCTTTACAAAAAGGTATACGGAAAATTAAAAAAACTGTCGTAATATAAAATTTCCAAGTTATCTTCTTACACTAGGTTTTGTAAAAGTTTTTGATAATCTTTGCTTGAGATATGCCAATTTTCAGACATCAAAGGATTATCAAGTTCGTTAATAACGGAATAGATAAGAAATGCCAGAAGAGCGATAGATAAGGTGATAATGTAATCAAGCCACAGAGTTTTTACTCCAATGAAAAGGGGAAGAACAATAACCAAGGTCATGGAGAAAAAAATTAAGATTTGTATTAACATAGGCAGTCTTCGCGAACTATAATGCAAAACGTCATCGTGGTATTCTATTATTCTTATAATAATTTGATTGGCTGATTCTATAACAAGAGGATTTTGATTTAGCGAGGAGTAAACAGTTTCTTGTAGTTTTTGGATTGGGGAAATGGTTTCGGCAGTTGATTTTTCCTTGTCATCTATATGCCAATCCTCAATAATTTGATTTAAGTAGCTTATTATGTGTTTTTTGATTATTTTATTAACCTTCGGAGAAACGTGAGAGCTGAAAAGAAGCAGATGCCGAAGGCTCTTTATTTCTCCATGCAATGAAATTGTCAGATTGTTCCAATTTTCCCACTGAGTCTGAATGATAAACGCGGAGATCACGCCGAAAACGAGACCGATCGTTGAGTACAAAAGCCCTATTCCGTTAGTTTCGGCCAGAAGAACATGCATGGGGATAATATCAAAATAACGTATTGTAAAAAATACAATAGTGAAAAGTGAGCCAAAAATTACCATTCGCGCGGTTAATTTCATATCTTATTGAAGATAGCGCTTTATATACGCCGTTATTGTTTTTGCCTGCGAAACGTTTACAAGAATTAAATCCTCTCTTAAATTAGGAGAGGTAATGGTGATGTAGAGAGTGCCATAATTAAATATGCGCCCTAAGATACCCTGGTATAGCCTGACTGATTTAACATTTTTTAATTCATATATTCGTTCCCTTCTGTTTATGACTCCTTTTATCTCGGTTATTTTATCCTCATCAATAAAATAATACCTATGAGTCCATGCTTCAATAAAAAACGAAACAATAACTGCCTGAATAATGTAGAGACTGGAGAGAAATAATAAAAACATAAATGTGATGTTTCGGGAGGGAACCCAATTTTTATTTAAATCCAGCGTAAGCAGGCGAATAACGAGATACACCGCGTCAAATAATATCATTAAAAAAACTATCCTTGCGACTAAAAGAACGGTGCTTTCCCTTATTGGCTGCAGTTCAATTTTCATTTTGTCTTGTTCCATGGTTTTGATTTATTGTCCCGGCTGCGATATGCACTGAATAATTATTGGAAATTTGCGGCGTTGCCAAGCGTTACGGATACAGAAAGTATTTTTCCGTTTCTCCACAGGGAAACACTGATCGTGTCGCCGACCTTATGCCGGCCAATAATTGTTGCAAGCTGGGTGTTGTTTAGGCCAATCCGCGTATTATCAATCTTTATGATGATATCTCCTTTTTGAATTCCGGCCTTGTCTGCCGGGGAGCCGGATATAACCGATTGGATATATGCTCCCGCCGGTACATTATTAAGGATAGCCAGCGACTGGGGGATGGTCATATACGATACGCCTAAGAACGGCTGGGCAAACTGTTTGCCGTTTGCCTGAAAATTACTTAAGGCATTTTTAACACTGTTGATAGGAATGGCAAAGCCAATGTTCTGGCCGTTTTGGGCAATCGCGGTATTCATGCCTATTACCTGACCGGAAGAGTTGACAAGCGGGCCGCCGGAGTTTCCGGGATTAATAGCGGCGTCTGTTTGAATAACATTATCCAAATGTTCCCCTGATCCCTGAAATTGATTCCCCGCGTTTATCCCCCGTCCAAGTCCGGAGATAACCCCGGTTGTCACGGTATTTCTAAACTGTCCAAGGGCAGTTCCTATTGCCACCACAAACTGTCCTACCTGCAAATGGGCTGAATCGCCGAGCGTAACAGGGGGAAGCGGATTGCCGGGGTTTTGACTCGGGTCAATTTTTAGAATTGCGATATCGTTGGTCGGATCACGGTAAATATTTTTCACCGAATATTTTTTGTTATTTGCGGTAATTACCTGATATGTCTCATTGGTGCCTGAAACAACGTGTTTATTCGTTAAAATCATGCCGTCCGAGGAATAAATAAATCCCGAGCCGATTGTTTGCTGCTTTTGCGGTTGATTAGGAAACTGAAATCCGAAATTGCCAAACGGACTAAAAGGCGATAATGGCTGCGGAGAGGTTAGCGTTCCTGTCCCAATAACTGTAACAACGGACGGACCGACGCTTTTTACGATATTAATCGTTGTTGACTGTTCTGATTCTATTTTTACTGCCGTTCCTGATTTTGGAGACAGAGAAGTTAGTTTATTGGTTTTATCAACCAGCCAAGGATTGCGTGCCCCAATGTATATTCCTATTGCACAGATTATTGCGATAACCGCGACTGCCTCAATTTTTTTCATATCGTAATCCCTCTTATGGATTTCATATTCCAATAAAGAATTTTAAGAAAAAAATAACACTCTTTCCTGAAAAAATGCTGAAACAAATTTCTTGAATTGCCGATAAATTGTTTGTCTTCGTGTGCTATAATCTTTTTTGCCTAGGCTATGATTTCTTCTCTAAAAGGTATTGTTGACAGCAGGAACGGTTCATATATTTCTCTGGATGTTTCAGGCGTTGGATACAAAGTGCTTGTGCCAACAGGCGCGGCATCAAATATGCCTATTGGTTCATCGGTTAAACTTTTTGTGCATACCCATGTTAGAGATGACGCGATAGACCTCTTTGGTTTTTTGGACATTATGGATCTAAATCTCTTTGAAAAACTGATTGCCGTTTCCGGGGTAGGTCCAAAAACAGCTATCTCTATTTTTTCGGTTGGAAAACGTTCGGATATCACAAACGCCATTATTAAAGGAGATGTGGAGTTTTTTTCTTCTGTGCCGCGCTTAGGCCGTAAGAATGCCCAGAAAATCATTATCGAATTAAGGCCAAAACTTGGATCATTGGGGGATTTGGATTTGACAGGGGGGGAAAAAGCGGATAATGAAGTAATAACAGCCTTAAAAAATTTCGGATTTTCCAAAGGGGAGGCAATAGAAGCAGTTAAAAATATCTCTCCTGATTTAAAAACGGAAGATAAAATAAGAACGGCATTAAAGTACTTGGGCGCGGGCAAGGGCGATGAGCTATGAATGATTCTTTAGACACGATTAAAGTAAAAAATCAACAGCCAGATCCCGAGGAGGAGGTGTTATTTACTTCTCTTCGGGCCCACTCTTGGAATGATTTTCATGGACAAAGAACGATTAAAGACGCCTTGAAAATTGCCATCACCGCTGCCAAAAAAAGGAAGGAATCCCTTGAGCATGTGTTGCTGTATGGACCTCCCGGACTTGGCAAAACCACCCTTTCTCATATTATCGCCAAAGAAATGCAGGTTAATATTAGGATTACATCGGGTCCTGCCATAGAAAGAGCCGGGGACCTGGCCTCCATCTTAACCAATCTTGAAAGGGGAGACATCCTTTTTATAGATGAGATTCATAGGCTTAACAGGATTGTTGAAGAAACGCTTTATCCGGCAATGGAGGATTACGCTTTAGATATAATACTTGGTAAGGGTCCTTCCGCGAAAACGCTCCGCTTGGATCTTACACCTTTTACCATTATAGGCGCGACCACCAGGGTTGGTCTTTTATCTGCTCCTCTTAGGGACAGATTTGGCGTTGTTCACAGACTCTCTTTTTATTCGCCCGGGGAACTTGCGATAATCATCAAAACCGCGGCCCTTAAATTAAAGGTTTCGATAGATGAATCTAGCTTAGAAGAGATTGCCAAAAGGGCCAGGGGAACACCCAGAATCGCGCTTAAGCTTTTGAAAAGAGCCAGGGATTACGCCCTGGTTAAAGGAGAAGGAATTATTACGCCATCTATAACCAAAAACGCCTTAGCTATGCTTGAGATAGATTCTCTGGGGCTTGACGCATCGGATAAACGTTTTCTTCTGTCCATTATAGAAAAACACAACGGGGGGCCTGTGGGGCTAGAAACTATAGCCTCAAGCATAGCCGAGGATATAGGAACAATAGAGGAAGTAATCGAGCCGTATCTTTTACAGATAGGATTTATAAAAAGGACGCCCAGGGGCAGGGTTGCCACAAGCTCAGCTTACAGCCATCTTAATATTACTAAGACGCAGGAGAAAGTTAATCAAGCTAAACTTCTATAGGTATTTAAAAATCATTCCAAAGTCTGTTTTTCCGTCATTAACAATTTTAAGGTTTTAGGTTTTAAACAGAGAGGCGAGTATTGCCAAACCGATAATCAGCAAAATAATTGCGCTTATCAAATTAAGTTTTCGAAAATCCAATTTTTTGGAAAGTCTTTTGCCTAGGATAATTGCCATCCCCGCGACCGTCCAGAGAGCGAGTATGGCCCCCATGCCAACAGGGAGAGGATTACCGGTTTTGGCAACAAGAAAAGCAGTGGCCATTTGGCTTAGGTCTCCCCATTCAAGGGTGAATATAACCAAAAAACTTATCAGGAAAGCTTTTCTGTGATGCTTAAAACCTTTTCCTACTTCTTGTTCTTCTTTTTTGAGTTCCTGTTTTTCATTGCGTTTGAAAACAAGAATGGCAAAGACAATAAAGACAGCGGCGCTTAAAAAATGAACTGGTTTTTGAGGAAGCCTTAAAAGAATACTGCCTAAGAGCACGCCGACTGTTGTTTGTATGGCAAAGGCAAGCCAGGCGCCAAGAATAAGACCGGCCGCTTTATGGCGAATGGATAAGGCGACAAGCGCGATGGCAGTTTTGTCCGGCAGTTCCGAAGTAAAAATTGTAATAAACGAAAGTATAAATACGGTAAGAAAATTCATTTTTTATTTATATCACAACCGGCCGGCGCAAAACATTCTAAGCTTCGCAAGATATATGAAATAGCTGGGATTGTTTTCCTGATACAGGAGAGAATATAGATTATAAATCGCGGAGCAGTCATGGGGGTGTTTTAGAATTAGTTTTTCATCTATGTTTATTGCCTGTTTTTTCCAATTTAATAAATTGAATAAATAAGCGAGTCTTATCAGGGAGCTTGTGTTATAGGTGTTAAATTTTTTTAGTTCCGGGGTTTTTTCTGTTATGCCGTATATTTTGATAAGGTTTTTATTTTTATTATCGTTTTTGACAAGGATAATAATATAGCTGTCCAGATATACTATTTTCCAGTTTTTATCTTTGGTTATATTCCCAAGAAAAGTTTTTGCCCAGGGTGTTTGGTCTGTGTATGAAAAAAAGACGGCATTAAATTTGTATTTTTTATCAATTTTTGTAAAGATAGCCTCGTTTTCCTGCATGGGGATATATGTATTTTGAAAAAAAATGGCCGGGTATGCCTCGGGTCTACCGTCAACGAAAACCCTAAGCTTTGGATAAAATCTGTAGTCAAGATAACTGCCGATATCAAAGTTGTTAAAAATCGGTCCTTTTATCTTTTGTCTAAGAAAGAAATTTGCCCCCCCAAGCGCGCCTTTCTCAACGCCAAAGCCGATACCCCTTGCCTTAATACTTGATCGCATTTGGATAATCAAGAGAATAACGCAGGCTAAAAGGATATAGTTTTTTATCTTTCCAAGATTAATTTTTTTAATTACAGAAGAAAGATTTTCCGCAAAAGGAATAAAGGTGGCGAAAACAAAAAGGGCAATATTCCTTTCCGCGTATACGCCAAAAGAAATGAAAAATAAGCCCAAGAACCAGTCTATAATTCTGGTCTTTTTAAGATTTACGGCAAGAACAGCTAGGAGAGCCAAGCTGGCAATAAAAAAATAAAGAGTGGTTGATTTATGGAAGTAATTCCAGATAAAAAATATGTTTTGGTTTTCCTCAATCGTATAGCCGTAGTTTTGCATAACGCGAAAAGGGAACAAGGCGCCGTTTATTCCGTTGGGGTTAATCAGGGTGGCAAGAGAGGTAAGCAAAAGGACAACTGTTAGGCTAATAGCAGATTTATTTAAAAGATTACCCGATTTAAGGTTTTTAATGAAATCAGCTGCCAAAAACAAGCCTATGACCGCTGGACCCACTATAAAATAAATATGAATATTGACCCATAAAAGTTCTATTAACGGCAAAAGGAAGATTAATTTCGTGGATCTTGTTTGATTTTTATAAAGAATGACCGTAAACAAACAGAGGAATAAAAAGCTGAATATTTCCGGTCTGATATCTGTTCTTTCAAAAAGAATCCCTAAATATAAAACCGAAGCGATACCGACTGCGGCAATATCCGTACCTTTAGCAAGATAGGAAAGGATTATGAGAAAGGCCGCAATTACTATCGAAACAGTCATTATTAAAAGTCCGTTGAAGCCGGCCAATTTGAACACCGTGTAGAAAATTACCTCAGAGAGCCAATGGTGATTTATAAAGGGGAAATTAGGATAGGTATAGGAAAAAAGATTGATTTTGGGGACATTATGGGTTGATAGAATAATTTCGCCTGTTTTTAAATGCCGTCCCAAATCCTGGGTAATGGCGGTAATAGGGTGGAAAAACATGATAAAAACCAGCGTAAAAATGGCTGCGTAGATTATGGCTTTAAACGTTTTCTGCATAGGCTAGTTTTCTGTCTGGGGTCTGTACTGAAGCGCCTCTGCGATATGGTTTTCCAGAATTGATTCGGATCCTTCAAGGTCTGCTATTGTCCGGGAAAGTTTTAGAACCCTGTTGTAGGACCGGCCGGAAAGATTCATTTTTAAAACAGCCAGCCGCAGAAGTTTTTTGCATGGTTCGGAGAGGGCGCAAAATTGTCTTATTTCTCTATTGCCCATCTCGGCATTGGTCTTGATGTTTTTAAAGTTCTTGAACCTGGCAGTTTGGGTAGATCGCGCCGCCTGAACACGTTTCCTGACAGTTTTGGAGTCCTCAGCCTTCCTTGTGTCGGCGGTCAATTTCTCTACCTCTATTGCTGGAACAACGAGATGGATATCTATGCGATCAAGAAGCGGCCCTGAAATCCTTTTTTGGTATTGCAGGATTTTAGAGATGGAGCATCTGCATCTTTGCGATTTATCCCCAAGCCAGCCGCAGGGGCACGGATTTTGGGCGGCTATGAGCATAAACTTTGACGGAAAGCTAACACGGCCGTTAGCCCTTGATATTGTTACAAAGCCATCCTCCATTGGCTGACGCAGTACTTCCAGGGTCTGCCTTGGGAATTCGGCAAACTCATCCAAAAATAAAACGCCTCTGTGGGAAAGGGATATCTCGCCCGGCTTGGGGACAGCACCTCCTCCGATAATGCCGATATGAGAGGTGGTATGATGGGGGGATCTGAACGGGCGTTTGGTTATAATCGGATCTTTTCCTAAAAGTCCGGCAATGCTATAAATATTGGTTACCTCTATCGCCTCATCGAAGGTAAGAGAAGGGAGGATGGATGGAAAGGTTCTTGCCAGAAGGGTTTTGCCTGCTCCGGGAGGGCCTCTAAATATAACGTTGTGCGCGCCCGCGGCAGCAATCTCAAGCGCTCTTTTTGCCCTTTCCTGTCCTTTTATCTCTTCCATATCCAAATCAAAAAATTCTTTTTGAAGATAATTATTAAAGGCGGTTGGTTTTTGTTTTTCGATAGGCATTTGTCCCGCAAGATGGTTAAACAACGATAAGAGCGTTATTACAGGATATACGGAAACATGTTTTATGACCGATGCCTCTTTGGCGTTTACGGAGGGCAGAAACATACGGGTAATATTTGTTTTAGCGGCTAATATGGCTTGGGACAAAACGCCGTTGGTGTGCCTAAGGTGTCCGTCTAGGGCAAGTTCTCCCATAAAGATCGCGTCTTTTATGCTTACGTTAAGCTGACCCGAGGCAATAAGAATTCCAAGGGCAATAGGCAAATCATAGCTTGGGCCCTCTTTCGGCAGATCCGCAGGGGCAAGATTAACGGTTATTCTTTTGGCCGGGAAATCAGCGCCTGAGTTCTTAATGGCGCTTCTTACCCTTTCCCTTGATTCCTCAACCGCCTTATCCGGAAGCCCCACGATTGTAAAAGAAGGCAGTCCCTGGGAGGCAATATCAACCTCTACTTCAACAGGCACTGCCTCCAATCCGACAACAGCCGAGGAATTAACCTTTGAGAGCATATATTATTCATAATAACACGTTTAATCCCGATATTCTAAGAAAGGTTTAAATTGACACGCTTTTGTCTTTTTGCAATACTGCAGTTGTAATGGATTTAAATAGCAGGCATCAGCAGGTTAATAAGTCCGCGTTGGAAGCTCATTCATCCAATAATTCCTATAGTTTTTTTAAAATACTTGCCATTGGCTTTGCCATCGTCTCATTCTGCCTAGCCATTGGCGTTATTGGCTATATTCTTTGGCTAAAAAAATAGCCAGCCTTTTTAAGTTGCGTTCCGGGCGGGATCGGTGCCGGCAGTTTTGGCGCGCCTGAGAGGATTCGAACCTCCAATCCCGAGATCCGGAATCTCGTGCTTTATCCATTGAGCCACAGGCGCAAAGGCGGCGGGAGAGGGATTTGAACCCCCGTGAGATTTTCACCCCGCATGGTTTTCGAAACCAGCCTGTTAGACCGCTCCAGCATCCCGCCAAAATCCGAAATCTGCGCGCCCACCCGGAATCGGACCGGGATCAATGGATCCGCAATCCATTACTCTATCCGTTAAGCTATGGGCGCTCGTCGCAATCACAGCTTTATGCTTCGTTTCTAGCGCTCTAGAAACTTCACTATTACTGCGTTGCTCCCCTTAAAATTCCTGCGGAATTTAAAAAGAAGTATACGTATTGTAGTTTATCCAGCTTTTTGAATCAACTTTATCTTATGTGTTTTTCTCTAGAGGGAAGTTGCGGGAAAGCCAATCTCCTGCCTTTTCCATAAACGTTGGTTTGATATATTCCCGGTAAGGAAGGTAGGGAAGAAGGATGGATTTTACGTGTTCTTTTGGTATATCTCCAAGGATTATGGTCAGCTCTCCCGGAATAAGGGTATGGGTTCTGATGTGCAAAACCTCAAGATTATCTCTTGTTTTAAAATAAAAGTCATACAGTTCCTGCCAGAGAAAAAAATGATCCTCAACCATTATCCCCTCGGACGATATGCGGTAGTGAAATAAATGCGGAGGGATTGTTACCAGGGCAAAGGAAACAAAAACAAGGGAAAGAACAACCAGCATCAGCACATATTGTGAAAAAAGGAAAAGTATTATTTCAATAAAAAGCATGATTAGAAGAGAGCTTAAATAAAATTCCCTCCTTCTTTTTCTAAATGGCCTTCCGGGGGCATGCCAGGAAAGAAGCGTTTTTACCCCATGCTGGTAACCTTGGTTTTCATCCTGCATATTCTGGTTAGGGGTTTGGGTTTGCCTGGCGCTTGAGGATGCCGGAAGTTCTTCCGGTTCCCTCGGCAGTTCCGGCGGTTCTTTGGGAAGATAGACTTGTTCGCCTTGCTGTTTTTCCGGGAATTCTTTTTGGGGATCCATAAGTTTACTTTATAGTAAATGCGGCAATTAGTCAACGGCGGCGATTGTAAGTTTTTCGCGGGCGGCTAATTCTACAATCTATTTTCAATCGGGTATTTCCGCAACCGCATCAATTTCAATCAGCCATTCGGGATTCCCCAAGCCAACAACAAATATAACCGTTACTGCCGGAAACCCTTGCTTGTTGCCCCATTTTTGCTGAAAGGCTTGAAAACCGTCCAAAGGATTTTGGCCTTGCAGAATGTGAATATTGAGTTTTACGATGTTTTCTAACTTTGCATTCGCGCTTTGCAACACTTTTTCAATGTTGGACAAGACTTGTTCTGTTTGTTTCTTCAAGTCATTTTTGCCGACCAGGTTCCCGTTTTCATCAACGGAATTCTGTCCGCCGATATATAGTGTCTTGCGGCTCCCTGATACTGATACCGCGTGGGAATAGCCTCTCGGCTTCATCATGTTATTTGGGTTAATGTAATCAATATTCATAATGGTAAGTTTACTTTATCTTCTTAGCAACTGTGCTGTATCCTCCACCGGGCCATTGCCATGCGCCTTTAAGCGAGTTGCCGTTTTCGCTAAACGTCCCTCTATAAAAGTTGTCTGAATTTTTCCTGCCGAACCAAATGGTAAGCGTGTTATCAACCAGCTCATAAACGTAATCAAGCGTTAAACCTTCGTTAAAATGGTAAAATCTTGACCATATTTCGCGACTTGGTTTTTCTCCTACCTTTTGAAGGTGGCCGATCATCTCAATACCGCTTATTTGTTTTCCGCCATACTCAAGATCGACATCTTGAATCAGGAAAAAGCCGCCGTCAGCCCATCTATATTCTATCTGTCCTTTTGCGTCACCTGATATTTTCCATTTCCCGACCAATTTGTCGAGATTTTTGAGATGAGAACCCGGTTTTATATCTTTGTCTTTGCGCATACTATAGCTGATTTTTTCCTGCCCCGTAGTCAGCTGTGCTGTACTACCAGGGTTTGGCGGCACATTCTTTAGCCCTGTTTGCTACTCTTGGCTTGGATTGATCTTTATATTCAACCCTTACCATCAAATTTGGTTTTATACCCGCAAGTACAGGTAAAATGTGATTTAATACTTGTTCAGCCGTCATATAAAGCTTGTTTCCTCGTGCTGATATTTTTAACCATCCATTTTTATCTTTGTAATACTTTTCAGTGAAATTATTGGTACCGATACATATTACATAGTTGTTGTTCTTAAGATTTGTTTTCATAAATACACCTTACCTAATTTTATTCTTTGGCGGCAAATTCTTCCAATAATCTCTTACTTCTGCTTTTTAGGGACGGACTTCCGCTTAGAACAAATTTTTGAAGCAGAGGCATAACTTGGCTTTTTATTTTCCTGTCTTGTTTGGCAAAGTCCGTGAGAGATTGCAGAGACATCACTTTCACAATATTGCTTTTTCCTTTTTCGATCCATGAAAGCAAAATTTTTACAACTTGATTTCTTTCTTTTGGACTAAGCGCAAGATAAGAAAACATCTGCGCCGTGTGCCATCGAATTTCCTGTTGGGGAATTTTTGCGATTTCGTCTATAAGCTGCCGTTTAAATGGTTGCAAATATTCAGGGTGTTGTTTGCCGATTTTTTCTACAACATCCGCCGCTCTCATTCTTATCAATGGATCGGCGTCTGTCATTCCCTCAAATATTTCTTTAAAAAGTTTCGGGTTTCCAAGAACGTATCTCATTACTTTATTCGCTTTTCCAATAGAACGGAAATCGCCGCCTTTCAGTTTTTCTAAAATACTTTTCATTTTTGAACCACTTTCTTACGCCATCCAACTACAAGCGGTAAGATAAAAGTCAAAGCGTAGTATAAATACACATTAAGTTTGTAATACCCGTCAGCCGGTTTAAACGCCCTCACGATAAGTAAGTAGTCGAAAATAATCGCGATCAATGTCCAGACTGCGGCAAGATAGGCGAAATATCCAAAAGAATCAGCCTTGATTTTATTGAGCAGCACCCAAAGCGTGATGATTACCCCGATCGGCATGATTATCCAGCCGATCAAAGAGTGCGGTACGAATGAAAAGAGCATGATGCCTAATCCATAACCGATAAGCCAGAGAATAAATCCCCAACCAAAAGCGTCTTTAAAGAAATGTTTGTCCATAGTTATTTTGACAGCAATTTTTTAAACCCGTTTTGAGCGCATTGCCCGCAAATGTTTAAGACCTTTGTCTTTAACTAATTTTTTATATTCAGACGATTCCATCGGAAAAATTGCGATCTTTCCCTCTGCGTCGCTGTGAACGCCCCATCCGTATCGTTTGGTTAAAGGAGATGAGCGGAAACAGGGTTGTCCTTTTGAAAAAAATTTCTGCCTTTCTTTTTCCAGATTTTGTCCGGCAATATCGTTTTTGATCGCAAAAACCCGGAAAAGCACCTCGTCCGAGGTGTATTTATATGGATTTCCGGCAATCATTTCATACTCAATGCTGGCAATTGTTTTTTCATTTCCTTTTTGCGGTGGCACTTCGGCGATATGCACCGGAGAGTCCGGAGCAGCTTCAATAAATGCATTCGAGTAATTTGTGGTATGTACCTTTTGCGCCATATCCTTATTATCCTTGCGCCATAAAATCTTCAAAGGCCTTGGTGTCGAAGAAAATGGCAGATGAGGAGAGCTTATCGCCTTTAACGGTTAAGATCTCTGCCACATCGCTTGCGCCTATGTTTCCTTTTGGCGAACGCAGCTGGTATCGGGCGAGAACGCAGGCTTTGGCTCCCTCGACAATCATCTGTCGGATCTCAACCGACGTGGTAACTCGGAAGAAACGGCCAGCTCCGTCAACATACGCTTTTTTACCGTAGGCGATGTTGTCAAGATTGGAATTGATGAACACAAAATCATCGGCGATATAGTCTTCCCAGCCGCCTTTGTGGATTGCTGCGAAATACTTTTCAATAGTTTCTTTTGTCGCCACAATTATGATTGTAACATATTTTCCATTTTGGCGGCGATTTCAAGTTTTTCTTCGGCGGCAAATTCTTTTATTTCTTCGCAAACCAATGCTCAAACTCGTAATGATGCTCCTTCCCGACAATAGAGATTTTCATTTCACCTTCAAGTCCGGCTAATGCTCCCGTGCCAAGTCCGGGTGCAACGATAACAGTAAGCGTTTGAGAGTCTTTTATATTTGTCCCTCTTTGTAGAAGCACAAACGACCCCTGCTTGCCATTTAAGGTTCCGGTTACCCGCTCAAGCGCGGCATAGGAGCGAGGACCGCTTTTTGAAACCGCTGTCAGCATATCAACTGTGCTTGTTCCCTCCAAATCTCCGTGAAATTTTTTGGTGACGGAAAACCTGCCAAAATCAACGTCTCCCGCGTTATATTGCTCTTTGGGCTCAATTTTTACCTCAAATGTTCCTTTGGCGTGATTCATATTGCTCATGGTTATTTTCCAAGGGTTTTTTCATAAAGGGATTTTAAACAATAATATTCGGCTGCAAACTCTTTGCTTGCGTAAGAAAGAATTGCTCGATTATTTTCCAATCCATAGCTTTTAAAAATCTTGGCTGATCTTTTGCATCCAACACAGCGGTTAATCGTCTTGCAAGTTGCTCGTCAGGCACAAATACATCAAACTTTAATCGATAATCTTTACGCATTTGTTCAATTGTGGACTTGTTGTTTTTGAGTATTTCGTATATATCAAAATAGTCTCTGCTGCGAGAACGCGTTAAGATTGCTTGCAATTTATTGACTGCAATGTCTTCCAAGCTTGCAATTCGCAACCCTTTGTATTTCTTGTACTTCCCAAGAACCTGGAAAGGAAAATAGGCAAAATCAACTTTTACCGTTTCATTAGAAAAAGAAAAGTAATAGATTAGCTGTCCGCGCAATGTTTCGAGCGTTACTTTGGTTTGTAATATTTTTGCAGTTGTTTTTACCCAAGCTGCGATATCGGTTTCGCTAAGTTCGTTTTCCGTAAAGAAATCCAAATCTTCCGATAAGCGATGTTGCAGATAAAATTCGGATAATGCAGTACCGCCAGTCAAATAATAGTCACTCGTAATTATTTTATTCTCTGCTGCTTTATCCAAAAGTAATTGTTGGTTGGGAGTGAGTATTGTTTTCCCCATAGAAAAAATTCTAAAAGTCTTTTATTTTCCGGCGCTATCACATTTTGAATTTTATCCCAATACTTCAATACTTCATTTTTGGAAAGGGGTTTCCCGTCAAGCCCATACTCAATTTTCTGAACAAGCTCCCAGATTTTTCGATCGTCATCATTGTTAAATTTCGACGCATCAGTATTCCAATTCTTCATAGATGCAGTATAGCACAAAATAGAGTTGACTGGCTGGCGCGAACCGGAGCGGAAAGGACGATTTCAAGTTTTTCTTCGGCGGCAAATTTTCTCGACAAGTGTAGCGAGATTACATTAACCGCCATCGTGAACGGCAATAACGTAGCCATCGGGATCTTTGAATGAGAAGGTCATGCCGAATGGACTCTTCCGGAGATCGCCAACAATAGGGACTCCTTGCCCCTTTAGTTCGTTGTATAGGGATGTTGCATCCGCAGTGCGCAACCATACGATGATTCCTTGACCGGGATTTTCGACCTTACGGCCGTCTGGTGATTGTCTTATTGCCAACCCACAAGGCTTGGTGTCGAAAGCGTACGCATTGGGTTGCTTCTCAGACGACTCATTCAAGCCAATTTGTTCTTTATAGAATTTGTATGACGCTTCCAAATTGCCAACGAGCAAAGTGATGAAATCGGGACCTAAAATGTTTGTCATAGTTTACACCTCCTCTCTACTTAAATTTATAATAACCAACCTTTACTATTATTTTAGCAATTCTTCTATTAAAACGCCCAGAGCTTTCGCAATTTTAGCCATAGTTTGGACGCTTGGCTTATTTATTATACAAATTTATGCCTTTTCAGGAAAGCTCTTCCCGAACCCGATTTAAGATATTTTTCAAAGTTACGTGCTTTAGCTTCATCCCTAAATGCAAAATAAGCAATTAACTTTATGGGGAGTCTATTCTTTGTGGCAGGAATATAGCCAGATTGGTGTCTTCTTATTCTATCTTTCAAATCGTTAGCGGAGCCGATGTATGTTTTTTCATCTAAACATAACAGTATATAGACGTAATGCATAATTTTCCTTTTTTAAAGAAACCAACGAAACGAAGCGGATTTAT
This sequence comes from Patescibacteria group bacterium, assembly GCA_023473545.1. Lineage (GTDB taxonomy): Bacteria > Patescibacteriota > Microgenomatia > Levybacterales > UBA12049 > JAMCTM01. Next base: position 25,297 of record JAMCXO010000010.1, read on the forward strand.
CTCGCTGTAACCTCGCCAATACAATCTAAATGGACTTTTAGAGAATAGTAATGCTTAAGATTAAGCCCGCCTTCGCTTACGCTTCGGCGAGGTGAAAGCGGAGGGTAGAGGATTCGAACCTCTGAGAGCTTGCGCTCACTGGTTTTCAAGACCAGCGCCATAAACCGCTCGGCCAACCCTCCAGTTATAGGGATCTTTTTAACAACCTCTTTATACTTCTAAATCCTCATCCGCTTTTTAAATAGGTTTCTTGAAGGATATAGACATAATACATAAAGCAAAACGTAATAAATTTATTGCATAAATTTAAACGTTTCAGCAGCGTTGAACGTAATTCGCCTTTGGCGAAAACGTTCTTACGCTGCGGAGGGTGTGGGAGTCGGACCCACTGGACCTTTAAGGGGTCACGGTTTAGCAAACCGTTCTCGTTACCGTCTGAGTCACCCTCCTAAAGGTATTATATCATCGTCTCGCGCTTTCTGTTAAGATCAGGTGGTGGGACTTTTTGATTTTATTTTTCCCAAATACTGCGTTAGTTGTAAAAAAATAGGATCATATCTTTGCGAGAACTGTTTTTCCTACCTCTCTTTTGATACCGGCTCTTTTTGCCCTGTCTGCCGCCGTCCTTCTTTTAATAATTTAACCCATCCTGTTTGCAAAAACCGCTACGCGATAGACGGCGCTTTTTCCGGCATTGTTTACAACAAAACCGCGAAGCGACTGATTCATAGATTTAAATACGGTCCCTACGTTTCCGATTTACGGGGTATTTTGGTTGATTTTTTATTTGAAAGCATTATCCAAAATGAGACATTCAACAGAATTTTAGAATTGGATTCTTCCGCGATACTCATACCCATTCCCTTGCACGCGTCAAGGTTTAGGAAAAGAGGCTATAATCAGGCGGAGATTTTAGCCCAAGAACTGGGGGCAAAATTGGGTTTGTCTAAAATTGATGCCCTTGAAAGAGCAAAAAATACCCATTCCCAGGCAGGGCTTAGGGAAAAAGAAAGAATAAAAAACATGAAGGGGGCATTTAGACTCAAAAAATATGCCGCCAAAATCGTACATGGGAAAACAGCATTCTTGGTAGATGATATTCTAACTACCGGTTCAACCTTAACGGAGGCCGCCAATGTTCTCAAACGAGGGGGAGCAAAGACAGTATTTGGCTTGACTTTAGCCAGGGATTAGTGGTATAATTCTGTTTATTGGGGATGCATCGCATCGACAAAAAGCACATTAAAAAACTGCAAGCCGACTTTGATTAAGAGTCGCTAAACATAATCAAAACTAATAAATGCTGGCACAAACCGCATTGAGGCACTAATGGCCGAGCGAGACGCAATTCTTGCTAAGCTTGGTGTCAGACAGCCGGCTAATTGGGCATACGCCCGAGTAGCTTAAGTCTTGTTCATTTTGTCTTTTCTCAACGGGGCAAGATGGGCATAAACACAGTTGAGAAACGGTAAGGAAGGTTGGTTTTGTCCTTATTTATAATTTTGACCTTGGCTTTATTTATTCCTGTCGATTGGACAAAATAAGGTGACTTAAAAGATCGACTATGCTTGTAGAGGTTTTTTAATTAATTTTTTGGACTCCGGGCCATTCCCGGACATCTCCACCGAGTGTTTTGTGATTGAGATAATTTAGTATTTGTAGCGTATGCTGGAAAGGTGCGTTTTCGAAATCAAACAAGTTTTCGCACCCAGACTTGCAGAGGCAGCAGATCGAAAGGGGCTAGATCTGGTTAATAATGAAGCAAACGCTTTTATTAATGATCGTCTAGCCGAATTATATCAGGCGCAAGATCAGTCCGAGTCTAGTACAGAAAGTCTGGCGCGTCAATTTATAGCCCAAGCCGAAGAAGTCCAGGCACAATACGATTTACAGGGTGCAGACGTTCTTGGCTATGAAGTAAGATTGTATCTTCGAGCCGCTAATGCCCTTCTGACAAAATCAGGGAGCCAGAGAAAGCCCTGATTAAGTTTCCCTTAATAAAATCCTAGCCGCCTTCTGAATTGATTTCCCCGATCTTTATAATCTTTGAAAATGCCAAAGCTTGGGGAGGCGGGCGACAGGAGACAGATTTTGCCGGCCGATGTATTAGCCAATGCGGTATTAACAGCCTCTTTCATTGTGGATACGTTAAATTTTTTAGGCAAATTTCCATTTTTGTTATGCCGCTTAACAGCGTTCCATATTCTGGTTCCGCTTGCGGGAAACAGTATTAGATTTTTTAATTTGCAATGAGTGAGATATTCGCCTAATTCCCCAAAACTAATCCCTCTGTCAAAACCTCCGGCAATTAATGTTTCTACATTCTCACCCAAGGCTTCTAAGGCGTTTATTGTCGCGGCGGGAATCGTTGACAAAGAATCATCGTAAAAACGAATTCCGTCTTTTTCTCCGATGAAATTCAGTCTATGCTCCAAAGCCTTAAATTCTCTTACTGTTTTTCTAATATTTTTTGGCGTAATCCCAAATAACATTCCGCAGGCGGAAGCGGCCAAAACATTTTCTAAATTGCCCCTTCCCAATAAAGGAATATCTGAAACATTCATAATTTCTGTTTTGTTGGATTTATTTTTAGCGTCCGGTCTATAGTAAATCTTTCCGGCTTTTGCGTAGACTATTGCTTCATTTTTATCTTTTGTTGAAAAAGCAATTTTGGTTGATTCGGCATTTTGCGCTAACGATCTGGCGAGACTATTATCTCCGTTAAAAATTACATAATTATCTGTATTTTGATAGGTAACTATATTCTGTTTTGCTTTTACGTACTCGGAAAGACTGCCATGGTAGTCCAGGTGTTCCTCTAGTATTCCTAATACCACCGCGTAGGAGGGGCTGAATCTTAGATCCGCAAGCTGGTAGCTTGATAGTTCGACAACAAAAATCGTTTCTTTTCCCGAATCCGTCAATTGATCAAGCGCCGGATTGCCTATATTTCCCACCAGACGGACATCCTTGTATTTTTGGGCCAGAATTTTTTCTATTAAAGAGGCGGTCGTGCTTTTGCCTTTAGTACCTGTAACCCCAATAGTGGCGCCAAGGCATTCCGAAAAGAAAATATTCATCGCCGATGTTATTTCTATCCCCGTTTCTTTGGCGCGCTCAAGCTCCGGAGTTTTAACGGGGATACCCGGCGATCTTACAATAACATCAAACCCTAAAAGATTTGCAAGGTAATCTTTTCCAAGATATGCGTTATCAACGTCAAATATCGGTTCGGCTTTTGGATTTCTGTCGGCAATGCTGATTGAAATATCCGGATGATTCTCTTTGAGATATCTGTGTGTGCTTTGACTTTCTTGGCCATAGCCCAACAGCAATACCGATTTTCCTTTCAGTTCCTTCATGGGGTTTAGGAATTAACCGCGTTTTTAAGAAGTATTGCGTGTTCTTGCGGAAGAAAGTTTTCGTTGCTCCATTTACTGTTTAGTTTGTCTTCAAGCATCTTGATGGGTGTTTGGTTCGTAATGTTTAATTGCCGCTTAAGACCGAGCAATAAGGGCGGGGCGGCTCTCTTTTCCTTTTCATATTTTCTAATGCTTAAAGCAATCGCCAGTTTTGCTTCTTCTTTTGTTCCGACACACTCAAACGGTTTATGCCTTCCAAGCCCAACGATATCTCTTACGTGTTTTACTATCTCGGGTTTCAAAAAATAGTCGTTCCCAAAAATCCTTTCAATCTGTTTTTGTGAAAGGTAAGGAAAAAGAGATAGGTAGATAAATGCGCATTTAGGGCATTTGCCGCACCAGGAATCTAACTTTTGATTAACGTTGCAGCTGCGAAAAGAGAAATGCAGCTTTCCGCATTGAGCAAAAAGCCTGCTTATTTGAATATCAAAAAGCGGCCGCAGAAAACTGAAATATTGCACACTGTGCGAGAGATATCTTTTCGCGTACCGCCTGAATAATCTTTCGAACTGGTAGCTCTTTGAGTATTGGTGGTTTATTTTAATTCCTTTGAAAACAGTGTTTTCTTCCGAGGCGCTTCTTTCATTTGAGACTACGATATTTTTATAATCATATAAAGCCCCCATGAATACGCCAAGAAACGCAAGATACGCGGAAAACGGAGTATGGCCATTAAGATAGCCTTTTTCGTTTAGCTTAAGAAGAGTCGGGTCAATAGTTCTTTTAACAACGATAGGATTCCGGTAGCCGGTTATCTTTGCGTTTTCCAGGGCGGCTCTTGTGGGGTTAAGCATTAAAACCGTTTTTCTTCCCTTTCTTTTTTTAAGAAGTTCAAGCGTAAGGCCGGAATCTTTGCCTCCCCCTACCAATATTAGGTCTCCGTTTGCGCTTTGTGATTCATGGACCGATGATTTAAGACCGCCATTATAGTTATTGGTAATAGAAAGAAAACCCGGCCGGGTGAAATCAATATCGTTTCGAAAGAAAAATTCCCCAAGCCCGTGTATAAAAAGGTTATGCCACCATGTAATTTGCCCGGCCGACAACCGTCCCGCTTCGATAGAAACCTCGGGGGGACAGGCCAGCTTCCAATAGCTTACCAATTCTATCATTCCTATATGAAAGGCAAAATTGCGCATTATCTCTATGTCTATTTCTTTGCCAAGAGGCAATATAACTTCGGGTTTAAACATTGCATCCGGCTCAAGTCTAAAGCGGTATTGCAATTTAAGGCTTTTGCCCACCTGGTTTAAAGAATAGGATTCATAAACAAATCTTGGATGCTTTTTTCGCAATTTAACTAAATTCATAATTATCTAATTCGCGGGCAAGATCTCTTTTTTTGATCGCTTCTTTTTTTTCAAACTTTCTTTTTCCCTTTGCCAGGGCTAATTCCAGCTTGATAAACGCAGATGAGGTGTACAAAGAAAGAGGAACAATTGTTAGCCCCTGCCCCTCAATCTTGGATTTTAGAGAGATGATTTCTTTTTTATGCAAAAGCAGTTTTCTTGTCCGTTTTTCATCGTAATTCTCCGGTCTGGCGTACTGATAGGGGAAGATTTTGGCATTGACAAGATAACATTCCGATCCGATAATCCTGACGTGACTGCCGGTTAAATCAGCGTGTCCAAGCCTGATTGCCTTAACCTCCGGACCTGTCAAAACTATGCCTGATTCGAATCGTTCAAGTATTTTATAGTCAAAAAAAGCCCTCTTGTTTGCTATTTTCATTTCATTTATACGCTCTTTGTCTGTGAAGAATAGAGACAATTATCACAATATTTGATTTTTTTGCAATTTGGTAAATAATTCTGTATGGCCAAGCTCGGACTGAATAATTACCCGCAAGTTTTCCCTGCAGTTTTTTCCCTGCGTACGGGTTTTTAGCTAAGTTTAAGATTGATCTTCGTACTCTAGATATTATAGACTTTGGTATTTTTTGATATTGTTTCTCCGCCTCTTTGTTAAAGAAGATCTTATCCATTTCTTGTTTTATGCGAGGTTTTTTGCCAGAATTTCTTGTCTATCTTCGTAAAGGGAACAATTTCCCCTTTTTTTATTTGTTTTTCTCCTCGTCTAATGGAGGCAAGGGCTCCTTTTATGGCTAAAATTTCTCGAGTCTCTTCAAAACCTTCCAGCTCATCCGGATTTACCAGAACGGCCTTAACTTTGCCGTAGCGAGTAATCAGAATTTGGCCGGCTTGCTCTACCTGAGTCAAGAGATCAAAAAAATTTGCTCTTGCTTTTGATGCCGGAATAGAGAGTGTGTTCATATATAAACATTGTACATAATCATATACAACCTGTCAATTATTTTTTCAAGTTTAGTTAATCAAATAACTTTTCTTGTGAAGCAATGGCTTTTTGATTCCTGATGTATCGTTTGATTTGCTCACTATATTTTGCAAAGACGGTTTTTACAGATGGGCAATGTATTACTTTAGCCCAATCTCATACACTTTGCCGCCGGAGAGGATATAAATTTTTTTGTCTTTTTCCAAAACCTCAAAGTCTCTGGCTTTTTTTAGAATATCCGCTTTATACTGCGCCTGATATGCTCCATTTTTATCCAAAACCACTATTCTTGAATTGCCGTTGTCAAGGACATAGACATTATTCGTGTTTCTATCGGCAAAGATCCTGGAAGGGTTTGAAAAAGGCTTACCAAGTCCTGATATTTTAAAGCTGGCAGGCTGGCCTCTGAGAAATTTTTCAATTGTTCCACTGGATGAAAGCACATAGATCGAGCTGTCAATTGTCATGTCGCTGGCATTTGCAAAATCAGCATTCACCCCCCGCGCTAAATAATTGCTTTTTGAAAAACCGCTGCCGGAGGGAACAAATTTTAAGATCTGATTTTTATTTTTATCCAAAACATAGATATTTGAGTAGAAAACGCCAAGCCCTCCGGGGTTAGTCCATAGATTGTTATTTTTTATTATGGTTTGCCTTTTTTGGGTGGATTTATTGATTTTATCAACGCCTGTTGCCGTGAGAAGATAAATATTTTTATCATCCTGGGTTAGGAAAAGGGCGTTTCCGTTTTTTTGCTCCGTTTCCAAAAAGAGACTGCTGTCCGGGCCAACAGGGGAGGCGCTGACGGAGTTGATATCGGAGACTCTTGTTAGTTCTTTATCGGTCTTGCCAAGAAGATCCGAAATCTCTTTGTAGTAGGTTGAGCCTTTGGCAAATCTAGATTGGGCTTGGGAAAGCATTTTTTGCGCGCTTAAAAAATCATCCCTGGCTAAATTTTTATTCAGGCTTTTTAAGCTTTCTCCCTCATTATACTTCTGTTTGGCAGGAGGATATACTTTTTGAAAAAGACTATTTAGTAAAGTTTCCTGTTTTTTTTGATTGGCAAAATGTATGCTGGCGATTAACACCGAGGTAATGATGACGGCAATTGTCAAAAGAATCTTTTTGGAATGGGTTAGGGGTAAAGAGCTCAGGCGATTTTTTAGAGATTTTAAAGGGTTTGTTTTCGGAATTTCCGCTTCTCCTGTTGCGGGAGATACTAGGTTGTCATCTTTCGCCCCTGTACCATCCGGCATTTTGTACTGAGCAAATAATGAGCAGGCAGACGCGTCTTCTTTTTCATGGATTTTTGGCGTTAGCGTTTCTGCCAATTCCTGAATAGGTATATGGTCAAAAGAGGATAAAAGCGTAGAATTTGGAATAATATCGGTAAAGGATTGGGTTTCCATAATGAGAATATCATTGTTTTCGAGACTTCCCGAGGCGCTTGCCAGTTGTTGGGATGAGCTTAAGATTGTTGCCAGCGTCTCGCCCCGCTTTAAAAGGATTTTCCCTTGTCCGGCGGCAAAAAGATAGGCAAGATTATTGGTAATCGAGGCGATTAAAAGCGTGTCAAGGTTTTGCGGGGAAAGTTTATTTAAAACAGTAGAAATTGCCTGTTTTATAGAAGCGAGGTTTTTGGTTTCAAGGGTAAAATATTCCTGTTCCAGCTCGTCAAATAATTCCTTGCCGAGAAGATGCAGGGAGTCTCTTTTTTCGTCCGCCCCATCCTCCGGGTATTCCCGTTTAAGAGAGAGTACTGCCAGAAGGCTTCCTGCGTTATATGCCTGCGACCAGGCGTTTAGGGTTGGGGTTGTAACGATTTTGGCAACAACCAGGTTAGATGTTTTTAGCGTAGTTATTCCTTCTTCGTACATTCTAAGTGTACTATAGCACAAAGGCGGTATAGATAAAAACAGCAAAGCCGGCGATTATCTGAATAAAGGCCAATAATTTGAGGAAGGAGGTTTGTTTTTCCGAAATAATATCTTCCATTGAGTTAATCTCTGTTAATAAGACAAACATAAAAACTATCAGCATGCCGGTAAATATCAAGACAAGGGCTTTTATAAAAAACATGGGACTTAGGAAACCGGTGAAAGCTGTTAGGTCGAATGTCATAATCCCTCCTTGCCGATTAGGCCCTCTATTATTTTTACAACTTTATCGGGATGAGGCACTTTAAAAAAATCAAAATTATCAAGAGTTCCGGCTGTCTGGACAAGCACATCTCCGTAATCAAACAGCGAGGCAAAAAATCCTATTTGGGTAAAACTGACATCCTGCACCAGGGTAAGTTTGGTGGCGGAGATATTTTTATAGACCATATCGGAGTAATCTATATCAACTACCCTTTCTGTGGTAACAAGTGAAATATTAAAATACCAGGTTACGAAATTGGCAAAGGCATAGGCAAAAACTATTAAATAGTAGAGGACGGCAATTATGATTTTTAATTGCAGGGATAAGGAAGAGGGATCAATGACGGAAAATCCCTTGTTAACCGTTGTTAAAAGAAACGGAATTAACAAAAGTATAATTGTCCCTGCGGCCCAGGGGAGATTGGTAACCAAGTGCTTCCTTAAGAATAAAAGAACCTTTTCGTCCGTCTCCTGGTATTTTAATATTTCACTTGTTACCTTTGGACAGAAGCTGGAGAGGGCACGGATAGATTTCGGCCCATCGGATGGAATTGGCTGATTATCAGGCAGCGGGGAATTTTTAGATGTAAATATATCAGGCACGGCTTTTATTTTTGCTCAACATTGTATAATGGTCCGACAATTTGAATATTGGCAGGCGCCCTAAGATCAAAATAGGTTTTGAAATCCGATCCGGAAAAGCTTTGCGAGGGTGCGTCTCCTGTTACGTTAACCGATGTGGTTACTCCGCTTCCGAAATCAGCGCTAACGGAAATATTTGACACAGAATTAAATGGTGTTCCCCCTCTGTTTCTTAACTCCTGCTTAACCTGATCCGCGCTCCAGGTATCTGTTCCGGCCGGGTTTGGCTTATCTGTTTGATAGAGATGTTCCTTAACACTTGGGTCTTTTTGGACAAGAAGAAGCACGTTGGCAATATCCGCGACTTCGCTTGACGTAAGCCAGGCGGTGCCGTCGTACTGGCTTCTTGATCCCCAGTCGCAGTAAAACCAGGGAGAGTTTTTATCGTAGGCGTTATTTTGCAGGTCGGAGAAACTTCCGGCTGTGCCCGACGGCGTATCAACCGCATTTTTTGTCCATGGGCCTCCGGAAATATCTCCTCCAGAAGCGTGAACATAGCCTCCATGAGTTGAGGAAAACCATGCGGAAATTGGGCTACCGTTATAGGTCATTGTTTGATTTGCGGTTGCGTTGACCGCGTTGATCCAGGACTGACTGTTAAGTTCTGTTTTAAATTCCTGGCAGTGGTCCGAAGGGCAAATCGGGTTCGCGCCATTGTTTGTGTAGGCAAGTACATAAGATCTGGCCGCCACGGCTTGCGCTTCCAAAGCGGGCGCCGGCCAGCTTGCAGGCATTTCGTAAATATGCTGGAGATATTGCTCCAAAGGCAAAGTCATATCAATATTTTCTCCATAATTGTTTGTTCCGACCACATGGATATTCGGATTACCGGAAGTTCCTTGAGAAAAATTGTAATAAGCATGTAAAATATCCCAATAGCTTACGCCGGGGTTTGCTTGCGAGCGGCCTAAAGCCCCATATTGGTTTAATCCCACCCTGTTTGGCACGCCATAGGTAAAAAATCCGAAAGCGGGAGAAAAGCCCGGGTTTTTGCCGTTTGTTAGATCCGAAGAACACCCTCCGCCTAAACCGGCATAGGCTGTTAAAGGAATATTCAAGCTGGCAAGACGCTGTGCCAAAATTTGGCTCTGTCTGGCGGAGATTTCGGCTATTTGGTTATTGAGGCTTGCCTGATATGCCTTTGCTCCTTCAATTACTTTGTCAAGTTTTGCCGATTGGTCGTTGAGATTTGCCTTTAGGGCGGAAAGACGTGTCTGTTCGTTTTGGAGATCCTTTCGTTTTGTTTCCAAATCCTGTATGGAAAGGGCGATGTTGGTAATGATTGATTTATCCTCATTGGCGGCCGCTTTCTGGTAGGCGAGAATCCGGGTAACTTGAGACGCGGAGCTTTCCGACAGAAACACAAGAAGGGGAGAGTTAAAATAGCTTTTGATATAAAAATCCCTGATAGTTGCCTCCAGGATAAGCTCCTGTTTTTCTAGATCTTTGTAGCCTTGGTCTATTTGCTGTTTTTTAACGATGAGGTTTTGCTGAATCTCTCCTACCCTGGTTTTTATTTGCTCTATTTGCGCTTGCATGGAGCTAACCTGTGATTCCAAAGGCTTTGTCGCGTTTTCGGACATAGTCAGGGCTTGATTTAGGTTGTTAAGACAAGATTGTCCGTCTATTAAAAATTGGCTGTCGCTTTCACCGCTTAAAGCACTTGCGCTGCATCGGGCGTCTTGGGCTTTTGAAGAGAAGGGAAAGGAAACGGAAATAAAAGTTAACGCAGCTGTAAAGATAGCTATTAAAAAGGTAATTTTTTTCATTTTCGGCAGTATTATTATAGTCTTAAAGCGCAAGATAAATCTAGGGGTTGATTAGATTTTTTCGACGTGATCCGAGTTCCCACCTGGAAGGTGGGAACTCAAAGGTAGGAACTCACTTGTCCCGATTTAAACGACATTGACCATTTGTGCCTTTTTGTGTACCATGATTATATATGGATGTATTTGATGTGGTAACGGTCGGAAACGGTAAAGTGGATATATTTCTTCAAATGTTATCTTCCAATCGGCATTTTCGCTTTAGTTCACCAACAAATGAATTTTGTATAAAGCTGGGAGATAAGATAACGGTTGACAGCTCAAGATTTTTAATCGGGGGAAATGCGGCAAATGTAGCAGTTGGAATTGCTCGTATGGGTTTTAAAACTGCAATAGTTGCGGAACTTGGCTCGGATGAATTTTCGGATATAGTAACCAACGCGCTTAAAAAAGAGAATGTTTCTGATAAATTTATTAAAAGAGAAGAAAAGGATTCCTCATTTTCGGTAATCATTAACTACAGGAAGGACAGAACAATTTTCGAAGAGCACGCAGAGAGGACTCACGATTTTTCTTTTGAGAATGTTAAAACTTCTTGGATTTATCTAACTTCAATGGGGAATAGGTGGGAAGATGCAA
>JAMCXO010000002.1:0-94433 GCA_023473545.1 Patescibacteria group bacterium
ATTGGAACCTGATAAGACGCCCCTCCAACCCTTCTGGCTTTGACCTCTTGTCTTGGTCCCACATTGTTAAGCGCCTTGTCAAATGCGGATATCGGGTCCTCATTTTTCTTTTTTATAATCTCGAATGTTTCGTAAAATACCTTCCGCGCGACCGATTTTTTTCCATCCTTCATCAGGGAATTTATAAACTTCGAAACCGAAATATTTTTATATTCGGGGTCAGAATCTATCCTTCTCTTTTGTATCCTCTTATGTCTCATATCTATTATGCCGCAACCCCTGCCGATGGCGAGGCTTTAGCGCCGGTCTCTTTTTTTGTGCCATATTTACTTCTGGAACTTTTCCTTCCCTCAACCCCTGCTAAATCGAATTTTCCTCTTACGATATGATATTTTACCCCGGAAAGATCCTTTACCCTACCGCCCCTCACCAACACAATGCCATGCTCCGCCAGTGAATGACCAATCCCTTGAATATAGGCTGTTACCTCTGTTCTGTTGGAAAGTTTAACCCTGGCTACCTTCCTAAGAGCAGAGTTAGGTTTTCTGGGGGTCATTGTTTTAACAAGGGTTACAACGCCTCTTTTTTGAGGAGAAACCAGGTTCTTATAAATCCTGTCCTTTGCGTTAAAAGTGCGCCTCAGCGCTGTTGAGCGAAACTTCTTAATCTTTTTCTTTCTTCCTTTTCTTGTTAGCTGCGATAATGTTGGCATATAAACTTCCTTCAGTCGTAATAATACCAATTCGGGATTGCCGTATATTATACCTCCTGAGGGCTACCTCCTTCAACAGGAATGAGTCTGCCGATAATAACATTTTCTTTAAGCCCGATAAGATTATCTTCTTCTCCTTTAAGAGCCGCTTCTGTTAGAACCTTGGTTGTTTCCTGAAACGACGAAGCGGAGAGCCACGAATCGGAAAAAAGCGCCGCCTTGGTAATGCCTACTATTGTCTGTCTTGCCGTTGCCGGTTCTCCTCCCTGAGATAGTATTTCTTTATTGATTGTTTCAAACTTAGTTTTGGTAATGAAGTCCCCCGGAACCAAAGATGTGTCGCCGATTGTCTCAACAATAACCTTATCAGACATTTTTCTAAGAATCACCTCGAAATGTTTATCATTAATGCCTATTCCCTGGGATTCGTATACCTTTTGGGCTTCTTTTATAATATACTCTTGCGCCGATAGCAAACCCTTTATCTTTAATGTCTCTTTAGGATCTATATAACCCTCCGCAAAGGATTCTCCGGAGACTATCTCATCCCCATCTTTAACCTTGAGTGTTGCGGCAAGAGGAACAAAATATTCTCTTTCTTCAACCGGTTTTATTTTTGTGCTTTTTATTCTTATCTTATATCCATCCTCTGTCATCTCTATGTTGACTTTGCCCGAAATCTCCGATATTGGAGAAAAATTCTTTGGGGTGCGCATTTCAAATAATTCCTCCACCCTTGGCAAACCCTGGGTAACATCCGACATGACAACCCCGCCGAAATGCCTAACCCTCATGGTAAGCTGAGTACCGGGCTCTCCTATGCTTTGGGCCGCTATTACCCCGATCGGAACTCCTGCTTCGACCCTTTTTCTGGTTGAAAAATCCCATCCGTAACACATCGCGCATACGCCATAAGACAACGCACAAGTCATCGGAGAACGGACAACAATCTCTTCTATATCGCTTTGGGCAATCTCCCGAGCCTTCTCCTGGGTAATTTCCTCGTTTTTCTTAAGGGAGAGCTTTTTGTTTTTCTTGGAATAAACCTCTTTTGCGCTAACCCTGCCTATAATTCTATCGGCAAAACCGGCGGATCTGTCTTTATCCTCTTTTAGAATAATTATGCCCTCTGCTGTACCGCAATCATCGGAAACAACAATGACATCGTGCGAAGAATCAACGAGACGCCGTGTAAGATAACCCGCGTTGGCTGTTTTCAGGGCAGAATCCGTAAGACCTTTCCTGGAGCCTCGGGCTGATGCAACATATTCAAAGATTGAAAGTCCTTCGCGGAAATTGGATTTTATAGGCAATTCGACTATATTGCCTAGGGGATCCAAAAGAAGTCCCCTCATGGCGGATAACTGCTTAAGCTGTTCTTTTCCCGCCCTGGCGCCTTCGGAATTGATAATGGTCCGTATTGCGTTTCCTTCTCCAATCTTATTCCAGGTGAAATCTGCTATCATATCTGTTGTTTCAAGCCAAACATTGTTGGACAATCTCTTTTTTTCATCTAAGGTAATAAGCCCTTGCTGATATTCATTTTCTATCTCAGAGACCTTCTGATCTGCTTTTTCGATTAATTCATTTTTATTTTCTATAATCTTGTTATCAAATACCGAAACACTTATGCCGGAAATGGTCGCGGCGTAAAATCCTAAAGACTTGATGTTATCTATAATCGAAACAACCTCTGGGTATGAACACAAGCTAAGGGCTTTTGTTATGATGTTTTTTATCGTGGACGCTTTAACGGATTCGTTTATAAATCCAATCGCCTCCGGCAGTTTTTCATTAAAGATAAGTCTGCCGCAGGTTGTCTCTACAATCTCGCCTTTAACCCCTGTTTTTATTTTTTCTCTGAGCCCCACCTCTTTAAAGTGATAAGCAAGAAGCGCTTCCTCTATGTTATTGAAAACCGGTATATTTTCCTTGGTTAACGAATTATCAATATCTGTTAAATAATATGTGCCAAGAGCCATTTCCTTATTGGGAAGTGTGATAGGCGTTCCGTCGGCCGGCTTTAAGAGATTATGATCCGGCATCATGAGATTTACCGCTTCCTCTTGGGCTTTTGCCGACAAGGGGATATGAACTGCCATCTGGTCGCCGTCAAAATCGGCATTATAGCCTACGCAAACGCATGGATGAAGAGAAATAGCCGAGCCTTCTGTTAAAATTGGGTAGAATGCCTGGATGCCCAGCTTATGCAGGGTTGGCGCCCGATTAAGAAGAACAGGATGCTTGCGGGTTATCTCCTCAAGAATATCAAAAACCTCAGGCGGTCTTTTCTCAATAAACCGTTTTGCGGATTTAATATTTGGAGCAAAACCCCGAACGATAATTTCCCTTAAAACAAAGGGTTTAAACATTTCAAGTGCCATTTCTTTTGGCAGCCCGCATTCGTAAAGGCTAAGTTGAGGACCAACCACGATAACCGACCGTCCTGAATAATCCACTCTTTTGCCAAGCAAGTTTTGTCTGAATCTACCTTGTTTTCCCCGCAGCATGTCGGAAAGAGAACGAAGCGACGCGCCCATAACCTGATTGCCCCTTTGGGAAGAATCAATAAGTGCGTCCACCGACTCCTGAAGCATTCTTTTTTCATTGCGGAGGATTATTTCAGGCGCTCCCAAAAGCATAAGATGCTTTAGTCTGTTATTGCGGTTAATAACCCTTCTGTACAAATCGTTCAGGTCCGATGTCGCAAAACGACCCCCCGCAAGCTGAACCATAGGACGCAGATCAGGCGGAATAACCGGCAAAACATTCATAATCATTGATTGGGGGGTTATGTTGGCTTTTCTCATTGATTCAATAAGCCTTAACCGTCTGACAATCTTTAGATATTTCGCTCCTTGCGACCTTGAGGCTTCTTTTCGCAAAGACACGATTAAAGAATTAAGATCGAGCTTTTTCAAAACATCTAAAAGGGCCTGGGCGCCTGTTTCGATAGAAAAGAATAAAGGAATATCATATTCCAAAAGCTTAAAATATTCATCTTCCGATAACGCGCTTCCCACTTTTAAACCTTTCAAAATTTTGGATAGGACATCCGATATCTCGCTTATTGTCTTTTTATTTGCCTCAAACTTCTCTTCCAAAGAAGCTCTTTTCTGTCTCTCGAGCAAGCCCATTTCCTCTGCCGCGAATTCCTTTTGCTCAATGGGGGCTTTTATTTTTTTGGCCTGAGACTTCTTATCCTTTATATCCTCCGAAACCGATTTCAGATCCGACTTAAATCTTTCTTCCTCTGCCTTTAATCTTTTTTCAATAGTTTTGGCCAAGGCCTCAAGGGCATCGTCTTTTTTCTTTTCATCAACATCGGTAACCAAATAAGAAGCATAATAAACAACCGATTCCAGATTTTTTTGGGACATATCCAAGATCAGGGATAAAGGAGAAGACGAACCTTTAAAAAACCAAACATGCGCTACCGAGGAAGAGAGATTAATATGTCCCATCCTCTCCCGTCTTACGCGCGAAAGGGTAACCTCGACCTGGCATTTATCGCAAACTATACCCTTATATCGGATGCGCTTGTATTTGCCGCAGTAACATTCCCAGTCTTTGGTCGGACCAAAAATGCGTTCGTCGAATAAACCATCCTTTTCGGGGCGGAGGGTTCTGTAGTTTATTGTTTCCGGCTTGGTTACTTCCCCATACGACCAGGAAAGAATATCCTCTTTTCCGGCAAGTAAAATCCTAAGCGATTTAAAATCAACAATTGTCGGGTCTTTAAGTTTTTTGTTATTCATTTTTAGTTTGGCGCATTAAATTTTGATCAACCACATTGGTTGCCTCGAGTGCTTGTTGCATCTCCTCTGACTCCTCTTGAACATCGGAAACTGTTAAGGCCTGATCCTGAGAGATTGTTGCCCCCAAGGGAATAACATTTAAGGCTATTGCCTGGAGTTCTTTTATAAGAACCTTAAACGACTCCGGAACTTTAGGGGTCGGGATATCAATGCCTTTGACAATTGCCTCAAACGCCTTGGATCTGCCGACAAGATCATCCGATTTTATCGTAAGCATCTCCTGGAGTACATATCTTGCCCGGTGCGCCTCAAGCGCCCAAACCTCCATCTCTCCGAGACGCTGTCCTCCCATCTGCGCTTTTCCGCCCAAAGGCTGCTGGGTTACCAAAGAATAAGGGCCGGTAGACCTGGCATGGGTTTTATCCTCTACCATGTGAATCAGCTTCATTATATATTCTATGCCAACAACCACCGGATTTTCGTACGGCTCGCCTGTTCTGCCATCATAAAGGATGCTTTTCCCGTCTTCCGGCAAACCCGCTTTCTTAAGAAGAGAGACAATTCTTTCTTCTCCAACCTCTTCAAAAACAGGCAAACCAATTTTCATATTTAATTTTCTGGCGGCAAATCCCAAATGGGCCTCCAAGAGCTGTCCGAGATTCATACGCGCCAAAACGGAAATCGGAGAAATAACTATGTCAACAGGCGTACCATCCCCCAGATAAGGCATATCCTCCTGCGGCAGGATCTTTGAAATAACCCCTTTATTGCCGTGTCTGCCTGCCAATTTATCGCCTACCACTACGTGTCTAAACTGGGCAACCTCGACTATAATTTTTCTAATAGCCCCCGGTTCAAGTTCGTCTCCCTTTTTTCGATCCAGTATCTGCACGTTTATAACTGTTCCTTTTTCTCCGTGAGGCATACGAAGGGAAGTGTCTCTTACTTCTCTTGCCTGCTCGCCAAAGATTGCCCTTAATAATCGTTCCTCTGCCGTAAGCTCTGTTTCTCCCTTAGGAGCAATCTTGCCAACCAGGATATCTCCCGGGGTTACCTCGCTTCCCACAACTATTATTCCTTCCTTATCAAGCTTTACCAAATCTTCTTCGGAAACATTTGGAATATCGCAGGTTGTCTCCTCCGGACCAAGTTTTGTCTCAACAACGGCGGTCTCATATCTTTCGATATGGACAGAAGAAAGAACGTCTTCCCTAATCAATCTATCGGAGATTACTATCGCGTCTTCGTAACCCAGACCGTCCAACGAGGTGTAGGCTATAAGAAGATTTCGTCCCAGAGCCAGCTCTCCGTTTTCGGATGCCGGTCCGTCAATCAAAACAGAATCCTTACCAACCTTATCTCCGGTATTAACCAGTGTTTTCTGGGTATAGGCGGTTGCCTGAGATGAACGCCTAAAAGAATTTATATAAAATGTCTCCTCTTCGCCCTTTTTGTTCTCAAAAACAACCTGCCTGCTATCGGCAAATTTAATTTTGCCATCAAAAGGAGCCTTAACCACGCGCTTCATATCCTCAACCACCTCCATCTCCATGCCTGTGCCAACAATTGGGCTCTCGGGATTAACCAAAGGCACGGCCTGACATTGCATATGGGTTCCCATCAGTGCCCTGTTCGGCTCATCGTGATTAATAAAAGGAATTAACGAGGCCGCCGCTCCGACCACCTGACGCTCGACTATATCGGCGTATTCTATTTTCTCTTTTTCAACCTCCAGGAAATTTCCGCCAAATCGTGCGGCAACCCTATCGTTTTCTATAACCCCTTCCTCATTAAGTGTCATTGCATGGGTTATGTAATGCTTCTTTTCATCCTGCGCATCCAAATACTCTATTTCATCCCCTGCCCTAACCGTTGTCTTGCCGCCCCGTTTAACCGCAACCACCTTTCGATAGGGGGTCTCCAGAAAGCCATAATTATTTACCCTGGCATAAAGAGCAAGATAGGTAACAAGCCCTATGTTTGGCCCCTCCGGCGAGCGGATCGGACAGATTCTGCCATACTGAGAACTGTTAATATCCCTTATGGAAAATGCCGCTCTTTCCCTTGATATCCCGCCTGTTCCCATTACCGTCACCCTTCTTAAATTATCTATTTCGGAAAGAGGATTTGTTTGATCTATAATCGTAGAGAGCTGGGAAGTCCTAAAGAACTCATTTATCGATGCCATTATGGGACGCGCGTTAACCAAGGAGGCAACCGAAATAGGAACGTCTTGCTGCATAAGACTCATTCTTTCTTTAATACTTCTTTCAAGTCTTAAAACACCAACCCTGAACGCGGTGGTTGCCACCAGCTCCCCAACGCCTCTGATTCTTCTGTTTTCAAGACTATCTATATCGTCAATAGTGCCCTTACCCTCGCTTAGAAGAATCAGATAATTAATGGTTGCTATTACGTCTTCAACGCTAAGAACACGATCCTCACAGGGTTTAAAAGATGTTACATCTCTTAATCTTTTATTTATCTTATATCTGCCAACCACTCCTAAATCATAACGGCGCGGGTTAAAAAATAAGCCCCTAAAACTTTCCCTTACCTTATCTAAAACTATCGGTTCTCCCGGATGCATTTTCTTAAATATCTCAATCAGGGCTTCTGTTTCGCTCGCGGTAACGTCTTTTTCCAGAGTAGCGTTTATAAACGCCATACCATCCTTGTCTAAATCCTGAAATGCCTGGGTTATGGCTTCGTTTGACGAGATCCCTATTGCCCTAAGAAACGTCGTTACCGGAAACTTTTTTCTCCGATCTATTTTTACCAAAATTGTGCCATGGCGGGTTGTAACAAACTCAAGCCATGAACCGTGAGTCGGACGCACCTCTCCCATGTAAAGCTTTTTGCCTGTAATAGAATCCTGAAATTCTGTAAAAAACACACCCGGGGCGCGCACAAGCTGATTAACCACTGCCCTCTCCACGCCATTTATAATAAATGTTCCTCTTTCCGTCATTTGAGGAATATCGCCTAAAAAAACCTCCGCTTTATGAGGTTTTCCGGTTTTTTTATTGGTTAAAATTGCCTTTACGTAGAGAGGGGCGTCAAATGTAAGTCCTTTTTCTATTGCTTTTTCCCAGGTCACGGAAGGCTTACCCAAGCGATAATCTTCCAAAGATAAAACCCAATTCTTTTCTGTAAAATCTTCAATTGGGGATATCTCTTTAAGAATTTCTCCTATGCCTGTCTTTTCAAACCAGATATAAGACTCCCTTTGCATAGCCAAAAGATCCAGTTTTGGCAAAAAAGAGTATTTCCTGCCCCAATAGTGTCTAATATTGCTATTATCGTTACTAAGCATTTGGAATAAGTTCAAAAGGACATTCGGATTATGAAGAAAATAATCCTTTTAACAACAAAAAGATACAAGCAAAGCCCCCTTTTGTATCTTATTAAGGTTAGTTACGTATATAACATACGTTTTATACTCCTGTCAATAACCTATAGTATTGTATGGGGTTTGAGTACTATACGAAGCTTTACTTTTAGAGAATTCGGTATTTTTCGGTTCGTGGTATAATTTGTAGTATGACCTCCTTGGAAATTTTAGAAAAATATCTCGCATTTTTTACCAAACGGGGGCATATAAAAATCCCCAATTCCGCCCTCGTTCCGGAAAACGACCCCAGCACCCTTTTTACTTCATCGGGCATGCAGCCCTTATTGCCTTATCTTTTAGGAGAAAAGCACGGCCTGGGCAAAAGACTTATGAACGTACAAAATTGTTTTCGTGCGGTTGACATAGATTCGGTTGGAGACAATAAGCATATAACTTTTTTCCGAATGCTTGGTAACTGGAGCCTTGGTGATTACTTTAAAAAAGAGCAGATCGCTTGGATTTGGGAGTTTATCACCAAAGAGCTAAAAATACCCAAAGACAGACTTTATATAAGCCTTTTCAAGGGCTTCGGAGACATCAAAAAAGACGAGGATTCAAAAGAGATCTGGAGCAAAATCCTCATCGGTGAAGGCCTAGACCCAAAAGAACGAATCTTTTTTTACTCCGAGGAAAACTGGTGGTCAAGAACCAACGATCCCAATACTATGCCCGAGGGAGAACCGGGGGGGCCGGATAGCGAAGTGTTTTATCGCTTTGATGCTAAACATAATCCAAAGTTTGGCAAGACCTGCCATCCCAACTGTCCCTGCGGCCGCTTTCTGGAGATTGGCAATAGCGTTTTTATGGAGTTTAAAAAAGGCAAAAACGGATTTGAGCACCTGCCTCAGAAAAATGTTGATTTCGGCGGCGGACTGGAGCGTCTTCTTGCCGCGGTGGAAAATGAGCCGGATATTTTTCAAACAAGCCTGTTTGCGCCAATTATTCAAGTAATCGAAGAAACTACCGAAAAAAGTTATCTTAAGCATAAAGAAAAAATGAGGATTATAACCGATCACTTAATCGCCTCAGGTTTTATCATCATAAACAACATAAAACCGTCCAATAAGGAACAGGGATATATCTTAAGAAGGCTTATCCGCCGATCCCTCGATAACTTTTACCTCCTGAACGGGAAAAACATAGCGCCAATTCTTAAATCAATTGCAAAGGAATACGGCAAAAGCGATCAGCCCTTAATAGAAAGGTTCGAGGAGATTAAAGATACCATCTTGGAAGAAGAACAAAAATACAATATAGCTCTCACCGGTGCTAAAAAATTCATTATCAAAAAATATAAAAAAACAGGCGATGAGTTAATGGGAGCTGTTCGGATTTTGGCAGAAGATGCCTTTCTGCTCTACTCAACCCACGGTTTATCCCCCAGCCAAATCAAAAGCCTGGGATACACGTTTGACGAAAAAGCCTTTGCCGAAAAAATGAAAGGCCATCAAAAGTTATCAAAAAAAAATGTCCATGAGAGGTTCCGCGGCGGATTAAAAGACCACCAGGAAAAAACAATCATGGGACATACCGCAACCCATCTCCTGCATCAGGCATTAAGAGAGGTTCTGGGCAATCATGTCTATCAAACAGGAAGTAACATAACAACGGATCGCGTAAGGTTTGACTTTAACTACGAAAATAAATTAAGCGATAGCCAACTCACGCAGGCGGAAACTATAGTCAATAAAAAAATTAGCGAAAACCTGCCGGTGCACTTTGAAATGCTGCCTATTGATAAAGCCAGAAAGAAAGGCGCAATAGGACTTTTTGACGCAAAATACAAAGATAAAGTTAAGGTTTATTTTATAGGAACCTATTCGATCGAATTCTGCGGAGGGCCGCATGTAGATTTTACAGGAAGATTAAAAAGCTTTAAGATAATAAAACAGGAAAGTATTGGGAATAAACAAAGAAGGATATATGCCAAAGTAAACAATTAATTTATGAAACTGCCTTTTTCTTTTTCCCTGCAAAAAAAGGAAAACCCTGAATACTTCTTGGCCTTGCTCCTAAGAGAGGAAAAGGCCGAAGCGGTAATTTTTGAACAGTTTCACGGAAAGGTTAAGGTAATCGGCGAAAACGAAGAATACTTTAACGAATCTATAGAGAAAGCCTCTGATGAAATGTGGCTTGATACCCTGGATAAAATAATCTCTAAAGCCGAAGAAGCGCTTCCTGCCAATATCCAAACCCAAAAAACAATCTTTGGATTAAAAGAAAGCTGGGTTCTTAAAACACATATAAAAAGAGAGTATCTGGAGAGGATAAAAAAAATAAGCAAGGAGCTTAATTTAATTCCGATAGGATTTATCGTCATTGCCGAAGCGGTAGCGCATCTTTTGGAAAAAAAGGAAGGTGTTCCTATCTCTGCCATATTGGCAGAGCTTGATAAAAAAAATATTACCCTATCCTTAATCCGCGCGGGAAAAATTGTTCATACCCAAAGCTCGGTAATAGAAGAATCTATCGTAAAAACTACGGATAAATTGCTTCATTTTTTTACCGACTACGGAATTCTTCCGTCCCGAATAATTCTTTTAGACGCGGAAGAAGATAATCTAAACCAAGAATTTATCTCCCACCCATGGAGCAAAAGCCTTCCTTTTCTGCATTTCCCTCAAATCGAAACACTGCCCGGAGGTTTTGATGCCCAGGCTGTTTTGTCGGGCGCGGTAAGTCAGATGGGATTTGAGTTACTGGGTGAAACCCCGGACAGAAAACCGCTCAGACAAACCCAGACACAGGAAGAGGCGGCGGGAGAGGGAGTGCCTCAGGCAGACAAAGGGAACGGAGAAAGCCTTTTGGAAAAAGACAGTGAAGATCTAGGATTTATCAAAGAGGGAGACATTGCCCAAATAAATCTGGACAGAAGTAATATATCGAATATATCGGAAGAGGCGGAAGAAAAAGCTATCGGAAAAGAGCTTCCCGAAACTAAGGCAGTAATAAATAGATTATCCGTCAAAAGACTTCTAACATTCTCAAAT
Source organism: Patescibacteria group bacterium (assembly GCA_023473545.1). Lineage (GTDB taxonomy): Bacteria > Patescibacteriota > Microgenomatia > Levybacterales > UBA12049 > JAMCTM01. The sequence continues at coordinate 10,855 of JAMCXO010000002.1, forward strand.
GCAATCTTTATCTCTTTAAAAGGTATTCTTGCCAAAATGCATCTGCCTTCTCTGCCCGCGTTTAGAAAGAACAAGCTGTTCATTCTACCCCTTGTCTTTGCTTTAATGATAGCTATTTTTGTTTTGTATCTTCTAAAAGCCTCCGCCAAGGTAATTTTATTTGTAAATCCAAACTCTTTGGAGAAAACGCAAAATATTACCTTTTCTCCCAATGCCGGTACGGATTTTTCTAAAGATATTATACACGCCAGCCCCATATCCGTATCCGAAACAGGCAGCGTCTCAACCAACTCAACCGGCACAAAAGAGATTGGCAATAAGGCAAAGGGGAGTATAACAATTGTTAGTCTCTTGCCAAATCAACAAACATTTGAACAAGGCACAAGTGTAAAATCATCAAACGGACTGGAATTTACGACAGATTCAAGCATAACAGTGGCATCCAGTTCGGGTGCAACGGATCCTCAAACTCAGAAAGTAAACGTTACCGCAAAGGATATAGGAAAAAAATATAATTTGCCCTCTGGAACAAAATTCACCATCGGTTCATTCGATAGCTCATCTGCTCAGGGAGAAAATGATACGCCCTTTTCCGGAGGATCAAAAAAAGAGATAACCGTTGTGTCCAAGAATGATTATGACAAACTACTTGCTGAATTGCCTAAAAGCCTAGAGGACAAGGCAAAAAAAGACATCGCCCAAAAAGTCTCCCCGGATATGGGAATCATTCCCCTTCTAACCGGCGAAACCGTAACCGCCAAATACTTTGATAAAAATATAGGGGATCAGACAGCCCAGGTAACCCTTAAAGCAACGGTTTCCTATCAAAGTCTCTCCTATAAAAAAAGTGACTTAAACACTTTCTCCTTACACCTTTTCCAAAACCGTGCCCAAAGCGAAACAGTTACGGCAAGCGGTGTAAGCCTGTCTTTAAAAGATATTAAAGAGAATAGCGATAAAACAGTAAGCGCCAATCTTAAAGCAACGGCTTCTCTTTTACCAAAGATAAATAACCGGCAATTAATAGAACAAATAAAAGGCAAACCAATCCAGGACGCGACAAGAATATTATCAAAACTGCCTCAGGTAAGGGATGTTTCCGTAAAGCTTTCTCCTGCCTTACCCTTGCTGCCCGGTCTTCTCCCAAGAATGGGGAGAAACATAATCATAATCATAAAAAACAATGAGTAAGTATTACTACAAAAAAACAAAACACGCTAACCAATTAGCAAAAATCACCAGCCTGCTTATTTTTATAACCGGGATCGTTATCGTTTTCTATGTCTTTTTTCCCATAATATCCTGGCAGATATATTTTGCTCCTGTTTTCGCCTCGAATGACATTATCGTCCCTATTCCAAAGACGAGTATTGTAACACCTAATAATATCGGCAGTCTTATTATGTCGCAAGTATCAAATATTGCGGGCACCAATTACAGCAACGCCCAGAACTGGTTTCCGAATTTAAAAATCGAGAACCAAAAAGCGGTAGAAAACATACCTTCATTTACCCTTTCAGTTCCGAAACTAAATATTAAAGACGCGGTTGTTTCAACCAGGGATTACGACCTTGATAAGCACTTGGTTGACTACGGCGGAACCGCTATTCCGCCAAATGCAGGCAACGCTGTTATCTTTGGACATTCCACTTTGCCTCAGCTATTTAATCCCAAAAATTACAGGGCCATATTCGCTACTGCCTATAAACTAAATATTGGAGATAAGATATTTGTAAAAGCGGCAGGCATTACCTACAAATACGTAATAGACAATATAACAGTTGTAAATCCAACAGACACCTCTATCTTTAATCAAAACGTTAACGGGAGTTTCATAACCCTTGTAACCTGCACGCCTCCAGGCACAACCTGGAAGCGGCTGGTAATTAAGGCTCAACTTAAAAAAATATGAATATCAAAAGAACTATCTCCTCTATTTTCTTTTTGTTTCTATCTATAGTAAAATATATTGTGACCCAGGCCATTAGACAAATAAAAAATGATATTTAAATGAAAAAGTTAATCACGGCTTTAGTATTTTGTCTCGTTATCTTCTCCGCTGTTTTCTTATGGTGGACGAATGGAAATTCTGCGGTAAATACCAACGATAAAACAACCTCTATTTTCGTAATTAAAAAAGGGGAAGGAACACGGGAAATCGCCAACTCGCTTAGCAACAAAGGTATTATTAAGGATCCTGTGATATTTTTTCTGCTTATCAAAAAATTAGGACTTGGCAGCAAAATAGAAGCTGGGGACTTTAGATTATCTCCCTCTATGACGCCTGTTGAGATAGCCGGAACACTAACCCATGGCACTCTTGATATATGGGTTACCATACCGGAAGGAAAGAGGGCAGAGGAGATAGCTGACATTTTAAAACAAAATATACCAACCTATAAAAAAAGCTGGAACGCTATCCTGGAACAGAACGAAGGATACCTTTTTCCAGATACCTATCTTATCCCCAAAAGCGCCGATATTAACCTTATAGTCTCTATGATGAGGAATAATTTTGATAAAAAATACAACAGTATAAAATACCTTAAGACCACTAACCTTTCGGAAAGACAAACGGTAATTTTAGCATCAATCATAGAAAGGGAGGCCAAGTTTGCCAAAGACAAACCCCTTGTCGCCTCTGTTCTAATGAATAGACTAAAAAATTCAATGGCGCTTGATGTTGACGCTACAATCCAATACGCCCTAGGCTATCAGGAAAACGGAAAAACATGGTGGAAACAAAATCTTACCAAAGAAGATCTTGCTATTAATTCTTTATATAACTCCTACACCAATATCGGTCTTCCGCCGACACCAATATCAAATCCCGGCATTTACTCGCTTAAGGCAGCCCTCGATCCTGCCAAAACGGATTATCTCTACTATATCTCGGACAAAAAAGGAAATCTCCATTTTGAAAAAACGCTTAAAAAGCACAACGAAGATATTGTAAAATATGGAATTTAATTCCCCAATGCCCGTTTTTTCCAATCAGAGATAAACATGAAGTTTCTTCTGAAGCTCCATGAACTCGTAGAGTCTGCCTGATAGAAAAATATATTTCCTCTCCTGGTATAATTCTGGTTTTACCATCCTTCGGCTTAAAATATTTTTCTTTATTTTTTTAAGGCAAGCTGTCATAAAAATAGAATTAATTGCGTATTAGTTTAAACTAATTATCCTCTTTTGTCAGTAATAATAATTGCCGAAAAAGTGCAATAAAAATTACAAAATATAGTTTATTGATTAACCCTGCTTTTTTCCTGTATAATCCTTTAGAGAATGGGTTTTGACCCCTTGTTCGCCAAAAGTCGCTCAATTATCTACCAAAGACACGAGGTAATCCTTCGTCCCGAGGATATCCCCGGCGGGGTTTATTATTTAAAAAAGGGTTTTATAGAACTTTACGCCCTTTCCGAAGCCGGAGAAAAGCTAACCTTGATCATTTTTAAACCCGGTGATGTTTTTCCGCTTGCCTGGGCAGTAGGAGATATCCCAAATAGATATTATCTTTCCGCTATGACAGGCATTGAGCTTAAGAGATGTTCCAAAAATGATTTTTTGGCATTTATCAAAAATGAGCCGGCCGTGCTTTACGAGCTACTAAACCACGTTTCAGTCAGACTGCATGGACTTTTAGAAAGAACAGAGTACTTGGTTTTTGGTTCATCATACGATAAGGTTGCCTCTATTCTTCTTATCTGCGCCATGCGTTTTGGCAAAAAAGAAAACGGCAATATCATTATCCAGGTTCCTCTTACCCACAAAGACGTGGCAGAGCTGGTGGGATTAACGCGGGAAACAACCAGCCTCAAGATAAAAAAGTTGGAAAAGGAGGGTTTGATCGCCCGCCGGGGGAAATTTATCATCGTTAAGAATATGAAAAAACTTAAAAAGGCTACCTCTCTTGAGGATGTCAATATTTTCTGAGGCTAAACCTTAAAACTACAAACGATCAAGGGGCCTTCCTTCTAAAAAAACGTCTCGTATTGTTTTTAAGGGCATGGCTTTCTGTTTGAGGTTCTTCAGTTTTTGCTTCGGGCTCTTCTTCTTTTTGGTAATTCTCTTCCTCGCTTAGATTATCTATCATATCTCCCAATTGCGAAACCCCTTCAAGTCCTTCTTGGGTAAGAACCTCAAGAAGTTTTTTGCCCTTTTTTGTTCCCACCAAAAAAACAACCCCCGCTCCAAGTAAGGCACCCCATAGGAAACCGTTAAAGAATGTATTGCCCTTTTGATTATTGTCCATCTTCGTCTCTCTTATTCTTTTTGCTTAAGATCTTTGCCAGGGCGGATCCCACTTTAACCCCTGTTACAAGGTTGGAAAGGTTTGAGATCGGACCCGAAACGCTTTGGGTAATAGTACCCGTATCGTCCAAAACCTTATTTGCTTTAGAAACTGTCCGGCGAAGCTCTCGAAGAATAAAAAATACCTGTACGCCTAACACCAGCAAAAGAAGGGTGAGAAGAAGTACCACAAAAAGAAGCGCTATTTGGGCAGTATTAATCATAACTCTAGCGTACCATCAAGAAATTTTCCTGTCAACACCCCAAGCAGTCAACCCTTAACCCGCAGATGATAATAGTTCTCCGTTTTTTTGCCAAAATGATTTTCCGAAACAATGTCTATTGTCTCATTGCCGGGAAAGGCTCTTATTTCCTTTTGAAATGTACCGTCTTGCCCAACCGGAACCGGTCTGCCGTTAATAAAAAGGCTGGCATTGGGATCTGTTTTGCCTTTAACAATAATTGATTTACCGATAACCTGGCCTTCTTTAGGAGAATAAACATCAAGGTAGGGCCCGATAACAAATGCCCTATATTGAAAAAGGACATAGCCTATTACAGCCAATACAAAAACAAAGACCACGGAGGATGAACTGATTCTAAAACTATTGGTTGTTATTTCATTTTTTCCGGAAACCCCCTCCGGCATAACCTCAAGAGATTCTTTTTCGTTAAACTCCCTCTTAAAAATTGCCAGAATATCTTTATATGGCAGGCCGAGAAACTGGGCGTAATTCTTTAGAAAGCCTTTTATATATGCGCTCGAAGGCAATTTTTTATAATTTCCCTCCTCAATCGCTAAAAGAAACGAAGGTTTAATCTTTGTGGCCTGGGAAATTTCATCAAGATTAAGCCCTCTTTTTATACGTTCATTGCGCAGTCTTTGCCCTACCTTTATCATAAATCTATTTTAATTTATCTCCTGAGGATTTTGCAGAAACTGCTCGGGGTTTTTTATCATTACATCCCTAGGCTTTGCGCCTTCTCCCGGCCCGACTATACCAGCATCCTCAAGCTGGTCTAGAATCCGGGCAGCCCTTGCGTACCCAATCGAAAGCCTTCTTTGCAAAAGAGACGACGATGCCCTGTCGTGCTGGCAAACTATCCTGACCGCTTCTTCAAAAAGCGGATCCTTTCCGTCCGAGCCAGTTATCATATTACCCTTTTTAAGAGATACCTGCTGTCTCACAACCTCTTCCGTGTACTCAACATGAGGCGCCTTTGTTCTTAGGTAATCTGCGATTCTTTTTACCTCTTTATCGGAAACAAATGTTCCCTGTATTCTGGTCGGTTTAGCCTGGTCAGGCGGAATATAGAGCATGTCTCCCCGCCCTAAAAGCTTTTCCGCTCCCGGCATATCAATGATAACCCTGGAGTCAATCATGGAGGAAACGTTAAAAGCAATCCTGCAGGGAATGTTTGCCTTAATAAGGCCGGTAATAACGTTTACCGATGGCCTTTGTGTAGATAGCACCAGATGGATTCCTGTGGCTCTTGCCATCTGGGCAAGCCTCGCGATCGCATCCTCAACCTCAACAGGCGCAAAGGCCATCAAATCCGCCAGTTCATCTATAACAATTACGATATAGGGAAGTGCCTGAAAACCGGAAAGCTCGTTATAGGAATCTATATTTCTAACCCCGGCCTCCGCAAAGATCTTGTAGCGCTCATCCATCTGTTTCATTGCCCATTTTAAAGAAGAAAGAATTTGATCCGTCTCAACTATCACCGGAGTCAAAAGATGGGGAATACCATTGTAGGTCGTTAACTCAACCCGTTTCGGATCAATTAAAATCAACTTCACCTCGGAGGGGGATGCCCTGAAAAGGATGGAAGAAATAACAGAATTGATCATAACGGATTTTCCCGATCCAGTTGTACCGGCAATAAGAACATGGGGCATTTTGGCAATATCCGCCACAAAAGGATTGCCGGACACATCAAGCCCCAGGGCAAAGGTGAGTTTTGATTTATTCTTTCGCATGGCAGTTGAAGAAAGCATGGTTTTAAGGGATACCACCTCAAGGGAGCGATTGGGAATTTCTATGCCAACCAGGTTTCGTCCCGGGATAGGGGCTTCTATGCGTATTTGTCCTGTGGGCGCTTCTGTTGCCAAAGCCAAATCATTGGCTAGAGAAGTAATCTTTGAAACCTTTGTTCCCAAAGCTATCTCTAAAGCGTATTGCGTAACAGCAGGACCAAGATTAACCTCAACCACCCTAGCCTCTATACCAAAACTCTGAAGTGTTCTTTCTATGATGGTTGCTATACGTTTCACATCGCCCCTGTCGGCTTTTTTGCCCGGGTTATCATCCAAAAGATTTAAAGATGGGTATTCCCACATGAGCGAACCTGTCAGGGCGTTACTCACCAATTTTTCCGAGAGATTAGGAGTTTCTTGATGCGGCTCTTTCCGAGAAGGCAAGGCTACGGTCTGGGCGCTTGACATATTGGCAATATCCCTGCTCCCTCCCTTTATAGCTATGGACTTGCTATTAACAATCAATGGCTTTTTAGTTTTAAATACGGAAAAAATTCTTTTTGGGAAGAATCTATAGACATTATCCTTAGCAAGGATAATCATTCCCAATAATTCGTCAAAAGAGGTGTCAAAAAAAACAATGACACCAACCACTATACCGCCTGCAAAAACAAATTTCGAACCAATATCGGTTAAGAAACTCGACAGAAAAAAGAATAACTGGCTTCCCATAGAACCGCTTCTGGATATGCCTATCAGGGATATAAAAAATAAAAGAAAACCTAAGGCAACATTTGGCTGGGAGAGAAAAATTTTTAGCCTAAGAAATAAGAAAGCGAAAAACAAAAGAACAAAAGGCAAAAGAATAGAAAGAAAACCAAACTTTTTATCCAGGAAAGAGTTTAGAAATAAAAAATTACTGCCGGAGGGCAAAAATGATAAAAACGCCAAAACGCTTGACAGTATCAATCCTATAGCAAAGATTGTGTATATTGTTTCGTTTTTGAGCCGTAATTTAAATGACTTTCGCCTATAGCTTCTTTTGCGCGCCATAAAATTATTATATCACTGATGCTCTATACCTCAATCACAATGGGAAGAACAAGCGGCCTGCGGTAAAAATCTTTAAACAAGCGTTTCGCTACCACATCGCCTAAAAGCCTTCTAATGTATATCCAGTTGATAACCTTCTCATTCTTTACGCCTACTGCCTTCCTGAAATCCGCCCTCACCCTTTTTTCTAATCCCCCAAGGCTTCGAAGAGTAAAACCTTTAATAATAATGTCTATTCTGCCGACTATCTTTGCCGAAACCGAATCAACCTGCGCCAGAACAATGACCATTCCGCCCTCTGAAAGCCGCTGCCTGTCCCTAAGGACAAAGCTCTCAATTTCTTCTCCTGAAATCTCATCAACGTAGACCTTTTTTACAGGCACTTTTTTGCCCGGCATTGCAGAGGAGCCGGTAAAAATTACCTCCTGTCCGTCCTCTACCAGAAAAATGTCGTTTTTTCTATAACCAAGCTTTTGGGCCAGGTTTCTGTACAAAAGCATGTGCCTAAAAGAACCCCCAATCGGCAGAAGCTTTTTGGGCCTTACCAGGGATATAAGTTTTTCCATCTCGCCTAAAGAGGCATGGCCTGAAACATGAAAATCCCTAGTCATAGGGGAATAAAGCACGCGCGTTCCTTTCTTGGCAATCTCATCTACCAGTTCGTAAATAGATAATTCGTTTCCGGGAATCGGATCCGAGGAAAAAATAACCGTATCCGAATCAGACAATACAACGTTTCTCTGCGTGCCGTTAACAATCCTTGAGATTGCCGAATCCTCCTGTCCCTGAGTACCGGCAACTATCAAGGTAAGCGATGAGTCTAAATGATTTTTAAGATTATCTACCTCCACCTCCTCTTCATCCTTCAGGTCGAGGTAGCCTAATTTTTTACCCGCCTCTTTAATCTTCGCAAGAGAACGGCCTATAAAACATATTTTTCTGCCGGCTTTTCTGGAAACTTCTATTACCTGATTAAGACGCGCGATATTTGAGGAATAGGTCGTTACAATAAATTTACCTCTGCATTTTTCTATTTCTCTCAAAAAATTTTCTGTTATATTTATCTCGGAGGGGGTTTTCTCTAATCTCTCGGCTCCTAGACAATCAGACATTAAAGCCGCCACTCCCGACCTAGCTAGTCTTTCTATTTTTTCATAATCCGTTTTTCTGCCGTCATACGGCGCGTCATCCAACTTAAAATCACTGCCGTGATAAAAATTACCAACCGGCGTCTCGATAAAGATATGGGCCGTGTCCGGAATGGAATGGGTAACCCGTATAAAGCTTATTTTAAAATGCCCAACAGAAACAATCTGACTGTCAAAATCCACCGTTTTCGCTTCGGCTTTAACGCCAAACTCCTTTAGTTTCTCATTTGCCAAATAAGAAGTAAGGGTTGAACCGTAGATTGGAAAAGCGGGCAGCTGGGGCAGAACAAAAGGCAGGGCTCCGATATGATCTTCGTGTCCGTGGGTTAACACCATGCCCACAATTTTTTTCGATTTTAAAAGGGTTAATAAATATGAAACATCGGGAAACAAAAGATCTGCCCCAAGCATAGTTTCATCGGCAAAGCCTATGCCGCAATCAATAATCAGTATTTCATCTTTATAGATATAAAGATACATGTTTTTTGTCACGTCGCCGACGCCTCCCAGAGGAATAAAAGAAATCTGGTTATCCATAGATTAGATCTGGGGCAAAAACTCCTTTATATTTGTGCTGTTTATAGTAATGGATTGGATCTTGCCTTCGACAATAAGCCTGGCGGTTTTTCGGCAGATACCATCTATTGTTCTTCCCAAACTTCTAATGCCCGAATCAAATCCCAAAGGACGAATAATAAATGGCCAAAGATTGGGATCAATGGTTAACTGATTCGCCAAAAGCCCTGTTTCTTCTCTCGTCTTTGGAAAAAGATAATCCCTGCCTATGATGATCTTTTCCTCATCCGTGTAAGAGGGCATCTGTATTATTTCGAGTCTGTCCAGAACAGCGTTTGAAATATTTGTGGTGTTATTAGCAGTAGCAATAAACAATACTTCCGATAAATCAAAAGGGAAATCTATGTAGTGATCTGTAAAGTTCATATTCTGCTCCGAATCCAAAAGCTCAACCAAAACCCCCATTACATCGGACCTGGCATCGGAAGAAATCCTGTCCAGCTCATCCAAAAGGATGACACAGTTTTTTGTTTGGGCATGGGATAACCTTTTAACAATGTAGCCGGGCTCGGCATCGGGAAAAGCGCGGGATTGACCCCGAAGCGCCCTGGCATCGCCCATTCCTCCAAAAGGAATCCTTTCAAACCTTCTGCCCAGAACCTGAGCTACCGACGCGGCGAATGTTGTTTTTCCTGTTCCGGGCAAACCGACAAAACATAAAATAGGCGCCTTAGTAATATAAAACCCCTGTTTAAGATTAAGCATAATAAGAGCCAAATACTCCAAGATCCTATCCTTTATATTCTGCATGCCGTAATGATTCTTGTCTAGAATTTTTTTGGCCATGTTTAAATCAAGAACATCCTGGCTTTTGTTATTCCAGGGGAGTCCGACCGCCCAATTTACGTAAGAGGCGGTTGACTCATATTCCAAGATATAGTTAGCGCTTAAAAACCCAGCGCTGGCCCTCAAAAGAGCCAGTCTCTGAATCCTTGAAATCAAATTATCTTTTAAATCCTTGGGAAGGATTGCCTTTTCTATCTTTTCTCCCAAGCGGCGGATTTGATCGTTAGTATCCTGTTTCAATTTAATCTGCGCGTCTGACGGGGTTGGTGTAGCGTTACTGTCCATAATTAATAATTAATATCTTACTACAAGTAAAATGTAAATGCTATTCCGACTTAATAGTAACAGGATTTGTTAAAGAAAGCGAGCGAATGGCCTTCAGATTCTAATAATGAGGTTTTTTAAATGGCCTTTCCCTTCTTGAGGAAGACTGGGATTCCCGCTGCCAGTTTCTCCCCCCTTGACTTTGATATCTTTCTCTTCTGAACTGCATCGACAGAGGATGTTCGCGTCTTTGGGAATCAGGCCTCTCTTTTTTCTGTCCAAAATCTTTGCGCATAGACAGGTTTATTCTGCCTTGTTCATCTATTTCCCTAACCGTTACCTTTACCCTGTCGCCAATCTTAACCAACTGATGAGGGTCATTGACAAAGCCGTCTGACATTTCGGATACGTGAACCATTCCTTCCTTCCCCGGTGTTAACTCTACAAAAGCGCCAAAAGGAAGAATCCTTTTTACTTCTCCTTCAAAGACCTCCCCCACGCCAATTTCCCGGGTTATACTTTCAATCCAGGCTACCGCCTGATCGAGCGAGTCCTTATCCGTTCCCGTAACCGTTACGGATCCGTCATCTTCAACGTCAACCGTTACGCCTGTTTTGGCCATGATGTTTTTTATGACCCTTCCGCCCGGACCAATCAGCTCCCCTATTTTATCTACAGGAATATGGATAAGCTTTATCTTAGGGGCGTAATCGGAAAGCTTTGATCTGGTGTCCGGCATTACCTGAAGCATTTTTTCAAGAATAAAAAGCCTGCCTTTCCTTGCCCTTTCCAGAATCTCTCCTATCTGTGTTATTGTTAGTCCTGGAATTTTTACATCAAGCTGAATTGCCGTAATGCCATCTCTTGTTCCCGCCACCTTAAAATCCATATCCCCTGAAAAATCCTCCAAACCAATAATGTCGGTTAGGATGACATACTGATCTTCGTTTGACACAAGCCCCATGGCAACCCCGGCAACAGGCTTTAAGATAGGAACACCCGCGTCCATCAAAGAAAGGGTTGATCCGCAAACAGAGGCCATCGAGGTTGATCCGTTGGAAGAAAGAATTTCCGATACCACTCTTATCGTGTAGGGAAACCTATCCTGATTTGGGACAACGGCGACAAGCGCCCTCTCGGCCAATGCGCCATGACCTATCTCGCGTCTTGAAGGAACACCAATCCGGCCTGTTTCCCCGACAGAATAAGGAGGCATAGAATAATGGTGTATATAACGCTTTGATTCTTCTCCTTCGGGAGACTCTATTAACTGCTCCATTCGCGGGGAGCCTAGTGTTACAACGGTTAAAGCCTGCGTATCTCCGCGCTGAAAAATCGCAGAGCCGTGAGTTCTGGGCAAAACCGAAACCTCGGAGGCTATTGGACGAATTTCATCTATGCCGCGGCCATCCGGCCTTTTGCCTTTAGCTATTATATTTTCCCTTACTGCGGCAAAAAATACCTTTTCAAAGGCCTTGGCAACCATTTTTTTATCTATTCCGCTTTCCGGATTAGAGATCTTTTCCGATTCAAAAATTGAATCTATGATCTGTTCTTCCTCTGGGCTATTTGCTTCTTTCGAGGCGCTTTTAGGTATAAGGGCGGCGATTTCCGCCCCGTAGCTTTTCTTTATTTCGGAAACTAAATCCAAGAACAGCGGGTCTTTTTGCGCTATCTGTTTTTTCTTGCCTATCTTCTTGGCAATATCCTCTATAAAATTTATTACCTTGGCTGTCTCATCATGCGCCTTTTTTATAGCCGACAAAACGACTGTCTCGGACACATCCGAGGCGCCTGCTTCAATCATGACTGTTTTGTCTTTATTCTGCGACAAAACCATATCGAGTTCCGAAAGATCAATTTCTCCCTTGCCCGGATTAATAATGTACTCCTCGTTGCCGTTATCCTTTTCCTTAACATATCCAATCCTTACCGCCGCAACAGGCCCTGCCCAGGGAATAGAGGAAATACTAAGGGCAAAAGAGGTAGCAACTATAGACAAAATATCTGGCTCATTTTCTCCATCAACAGACAGCACGGTAACAATAATCTGAACCTCTTTTGTGTATTCTTTTGGGAATAGGGGCCGTATAGATCTGTCTATCAGCCTTGCGGTTAAGATTGAATCATCGCTTGGCCTTCCTTCTCTTTTAACCCATCTGCTGCCCTTTATTCTTCCGCCCGCGTATAATCTTTCCACGTATTCTATAGTCAGAGGAAAATAGCCCAAATCCGGTCTTTCCTTGCCCTCCACCACTGTTACAAGAACCATGGTGTCTCCTAAACGCGCCAAAACAGAGGCGGTCGCCTGTTTGGCAACCTTGCCAATGGTAAGGGTTAAATTTTTCCCTCCAAATTCCAGATTAAATGATTGCTGTTCCATAAAATAAATTAATCCGCGGTCTTAATAACAGAAAGCATTTTTGATGATCTTTTTTTATCCACCTTAGCTAAAAAATTCATAAGCCTCCGTCTTTTCGAGATCATAGACAAAAGACCGCGCCTGCTTCTCATGTCGTGCCCATGCATTTTTAAATGCGATGTTACCTTGGTAATTCTCTCTGTTAAAAGGGCAATCTGCACTTCAGGACTGCCTGTGTCTCCTTTAACCGTTTGAAACTTTTCGATTATCTTCTTTTTGTCTACCGAACTAAGTGGCATAATACTCTAGCTTCCTTTTTATTAATCTTTAATAAGACAATTTCTATTATATCACCTTTTTCTCCAACTCTCAATGCATATTTCTCTAATCGTTCGAGGGCTCCCAAAACAGACATGGGGTTTTGGCAATTTTGATTAACCCTTTGCCTAAAATTTTATTTCTTTGGGAAATCCTAACCTATTGCCTGACTTATTGCCCTCAAGAATTGCCCTCAAGGTTATTGACAACTAATAAATAATTCCTTAAAATGTATCTCATGCCGGCTAAAATAAAAAAGACAACTGCTAAAAAGGCTTCTTTGCCTAAACGGATTCAAGGCGCATCAAGACCTCAATTTTCTTCCGAAAAGATCATTGAGCCCGAATATTTAAGCGTAAATCAAAAACAAACAAAACCCTACACCGCTATTCTTATAGTTCTGCTTATTGTTGCCGGATTTTTTATCGGCATGCTTTACACAAAAGTACAATACCTGGAAAAGAACCAGCAGGACAACCAAAAAACCACAACTGTGGGCACTGCCGCAGCCCCTGCCGGTATTGGACCTTTACATGTTGCCAAGGTAATTGGTATGGATCCTGCCAAATTTAAATCTTGTTTAGAATCTAATAAATACGAGGCTCTTGTTAAGAGTGATCTTGCGGCCGGTCAAAAAGCCGGGGTGAACGGAACACCAACTACTTTTATTGATGGTTATCCTATGGTAGGCGCTCAACCCTATTCTGCGTTTAAAACCTTCATTGACCAAGAGCTTGCTAAATCTCAAGGCGGAACCCTGCCGATCGCGATTGTAGGCAAGGCTTACGCAGATTCTAAGATTCTGGCGCAGGCAAATAATCCCGCTGGACAAGTCTCGGCAATTCCCACACCGGCCAGGGTATCGGTTGGGCTGGGACGGTTTCCGATCATGGGCAATAAAAACGCGCCGGTAACCGTGGTTGAATTCGCAGATTTCCAATGCCCCTTTTGCGAAAGATGGTTCAAGGATGTAGAGCCGCAACTTATAAAAGACTATGTTAATACAGGCAAGATAAAGTTTGCCTATAGAAATTACGCGTTTTTGGGACAGGATTCTATCACCGCGGCAGAAGGCGCATATTGCGCTAACGAGCAGGGAAAATTCTGGGCTTACCACGATTTTATGTTTAACCACCAACAGCAGGAAAACTCCGGCTGGGCAAGTAAAGCAAATTTAGAAGAATAGGTCTATAAAATCCTAGGTTATTATCCGAAAATCCCGAAAGTCTTCTTTAATATCCTCCCGAATGACTTCAAGATTTTTTATCTCAGCCAAAAACGGTCCTTTCCCAGAAACCATAATCACTGTCTTGATATTTTTTTCCGAACCCTGAAAAAGCGCCTCTACCTTGTTATCCCGGGTATTTCTAACCCAACCGACAATTCCCAAATTTTCCGCGTTTTTCTTGATAAAACGTCTAAACCCAACCCCCTGCACGAAACCCGAAATAAAGATATGCGCCTGTTGCATGCTAAGATTTATGATTTAAGTTCTTTCAACTTCCACATAAAAAGCGCGCCTTTATTCTTTGCTTTTGAATCCGAAACATAAGAAAGCGCTTTTTCCAAGACCGAACGGTGTACTGTTTTTGCCAATTTTATGTAAAGGCTTTTATGCTTTAAGTCATCCAGTTCCTCCGCCAAATAAATTCCAAATAACTGAAATTCTCGGGAAACATATTTATCTTTTGTTGGATTAAAGTCTTTAAGGATTTGTCTTATGGACTGCATATTAAAAATATTAATATTATTTAGTATTAAATCTGTTCATGGCGTAGTTAGGACCGTTTTCCAAGGCTTCCTGAATCGCCTTTGACCCTCTTTTTATAAGTTCCCTTACCTTTCCCCATTCCTGGGCGGTAAATTTAGACAGAACAAAATCCTCAACGTTTTTAACTCTTTGATTCTTGATTGTTGATTTTTGATTCTTCCGTCCTATCCCCATTCTAAATCGCCAGAATTTATCTGTCCCCAAGCTTTTTATTATTGAATCAATTCCATGATGCCCGGCCGATGCGCCGGCAAACCGAATGCGAATACTGCCCAAAGGCAAATCTATATCATCATGCACAACCCAGATATCGCTACTCTGCATCTTGTAATAGGCGGCAAGCAACTCAACTGACATGCCGGAATTATTCATATAGGTTTTGGGCTTGGCCAAAATTACCTTTTCTGTTTGCCCGTGTTTTCTCTGCCATTCCATCTGAAAAACACTGCTCTTCATTTTTTTTTGGTCATTCCAGACAGTCTTCTCAACAGATTCAAAATCCTTTAAAAATCTTTCAACAATCATAAATCCCAGGTTATGTCTGGTTTTTTCGTATCTATCGCCCGGATTGCCAAGGCCGACAATCAGTTTCATAAATAATTTAAGATTTAATATTCATTTTCCTAAATTCCTAACGCGTGTTAGAAAAGCCCTAGTTGCCTTTCGTCGGATACCATCTCTCTAACCGGCTGTCCCTGGATCTTTTCTTCGGCTCGTTCAATCTTAACCTTACCATACTCTCCGTCATAACCCGGATCTATAATAATGTTTCCTTCCCGAACCTTACTAATCGCCTGCGCAATTCTAGAATCCGAATATTTCTCGATATCCGTTACGCTAGACAGCAAAAGCACGTTAAATTCGGACCCAAGAGATGAACAAAGCATGTCGTAGATACCTGTTACCTTACGGCTAGAGACCGTAGAATGCATAGCCTCGGCTATTATCTCAAGCAAAGGAACAAGTTTAACAAAAGGGGGATGATTTTTTGTTTGATCTATATACCATTTTATGCCCTTATCGCTCATTTTTACAGAAAATACCTTTCCGTAAAGTCTAGTTGATAACTGCATTACCCTATTAAGCACTCCTTCTGTTAGCCTTCGATGACAGACAGGACATATCTCTCCCTTCGCTTTTAAATCTTCCGGTCCATAAACTACCCCGCAGTTTCGATGTCCTGAAAAATGATACTTTCCTTCTTCCGGATAGAACTCGATAGTGTAGCCTATCTTTAGTTTTCCATTTCTTCGCATAATAGCAAGTCTTATATCCTCGTATGTTATTTCCTCGTTTGATATTTGTAACTTGTCATTTGAAATTCCGTTTTTGCTGGAAACAAAAACAGTTGCTTCTCTTCCCATCTTGGCCGGGCTGTGCGCGTCGGAAAAAGAAAGAATCGAACGATTATCCAACTCCTCTACCTGCCAATTCATTAAGGGATCGCTTGATAAACCTGTTTCAATCCCATAAACAAAACGCGCCGAATCGCCAAATGCTTCATCCAATGAACCAAAGCCCGAAGCCGAACCGTAAATCCCAAAATGAGGCGTCCAGATGTGGCAGGGGATCAATATTGCCCTGGGGTCAATGGAAGAAACTATCTCCAAAAGATTTTTCGAAGAAAGACCAATAATTGGCCTGCCGTCCGAGTGTAGATTGCAGCCTCTTCTCGTCAACTCCTTATTAATCTTTTCGCAAATCTCAATGCTGGGGGAAAAAATAAGATTATGTATACGCCTTAGTTTCTCTCCCTGTGTGTAGATACTGGCAATCTCTGTTGACAAAAGAAATAAGACATCGTTCTCGTCTTTGATTTTTGATCCCTGATCCTTAAATCTATACAGTCCTTCCCCGCTTTCCTTGAGTTGGCTTTGTATTTCCCGAATCCATAATGGATGCGTAAAGTCTCCGGTTGAAATAATGTCTATGCCCTTTTTTCTGGCAAAATCAGCCATGACAGGCAGGATCATATTTTGGGAAACCGCCCGGGAATATTTGGAATGAAGATGAAGATCCGCAACAAACTGCATGTCATACCTATTTTATCATA
Source organism: Patescibacteria group bacterium (assembly GCA_023473545.1). Classification (GTDB taxonomy): domain Bacteria; phylum Patescibacteriota; class Microgenomatia; order Levybacterales; family UBA12049; genus JAMCTM01. The sequence goes on from JAMCXO010000002.1 coordinate 27,457, forward strand.
AAAAATCCTTGATAATTCGAAAGCGCGGCCTAAATAATTTTGTAAATATAGATCTTATTTTTTGTGTCGGATTTAACGGGAGGCAAATCCATTTTGTAGCGATAGCTGACAATTCTTGTTCCCGGAGTTAGTTCTTTCTTAAACTTAGGCAGCAAAAGACTCAAGACCTTAGGAACAAGATAGACAAAAACAACGGTTGCGGGCGATAAATCCTCATCAAAAAAATTCTTTCTTTTTATAACCACTCTTTTCTTTTCTCTAATGATTAGAATTATTAGAATAGCGATGATTGTCCTTAGGGGATCAATTTCAATACCAACCCCCTTTGCGCCGAATTCTCCGGCGGCTACCCTAAGGGCTGTGGCGTCTCCGCATCCCAGATCATAAACGGTATCTTTTCGTGAAACACCGGCCAGCTCACACATGATTCTGGCTGTTTTTTTATCTGTTTTCCACCAGGGAGCCCAGGGGCTATCCGGAGGCCAGATCCAGGACAAAACAATCAACAAAAAAACTACCAGCGATATTAGCAGTATATTAAAAATAATAAAACCCATATATTGCCTATTTTCAAATCATCCAAATTTTCCTAAGCTTTAATCTTTTAAAACTTCGAGATTACTTTTCCCATAATCTCCTTTTTCTCAATCCAGCCAAATTTTCCGCTGTCCAAACTATCTTTTCTATTGTCTCCTTCAACAAAATACCTATTCTCTTTTATTTTCTTAATTCTCTTAACAAAAACCCTTTCTGTGTTTCTATCTTTAAAAACTATGATATCGCCAATCTTGGGTTGGGAAATTAGATACGGAATATAACCAGCCAAAACCCTATCGCCTGTTTTAAACTGCGGTTCCATGCTGTGGCCAATAATCCTAAAAAAGGATAACAGAAGCATTATTTTGGCAGAACAATCTCTCCTCCTGTCGGATAAGAAGAGGAGACCTTAACTGTTTCCCGATTTTTGGTTTTCCAAAATATTTGAGCAAACTCCTGAACAGAGGAAAGCAGGTCGCTCGCGCTTTGTTTATCCACTTCCTGCCGGGTTTTGGAAGCAAGCTTCATAATTTTAAAAACCAGATTATGCAAATCCGGATAGTCTTTTAGGTGTTCTTCTTTAAAATAATCCCCCCAAATGATTCTCACTTCGTGTTTAACCATTTCCGCGTGTTCTTCCTTTACCTTTGTGTATCTCGCGATCTTATGCATAAATTCTTTATCTCCTGTTTCAGTTTCTTCTTTTTTTAAATCAAGAATAAGATCGGTCATTCTAATAACAGTGTGGGCGGATACCTGGGCTAAATGAGGATCGTAAATGCCGCAGGGAATGTCGCAGTGGGCATAGGCAATTTGCCTGGGCACTATTCCTAAAAGAAAGTCAAAGGCAGTTTTCATAATAACTTTATCATAACATAGTGTTTTTAAATGTCAATAATTATGCTAAAATTAACACCATAATCCGGTGTGGCTCAATGGTAGAGCGGCTCCCTGTTAAGGAGATGGTTGTAGGTTCGAGTCCTACCGCCGGAGCCAAAGTTGACGAGAGGCGTAAAAAGCTATCTTGTCAAACGGATTTATCCAGTCATATCGGGCTTTTTTACCCTTCAGTTCTAAGTTCTGAAGTGCCATCTTCAAAAGTAGCCGTTTTTCGTGGGCTTCAGAACTCTCAAAGACTTTTCCAGCGTTTTCAGCCAGCTTTAGCAGGTAAGATGAGGTGATATAGTATTCCTCATCGGCAAATTGTAGCTTCTCAATTTTCTTGTTGATAGCCTTTTGTTTTGCCCGATACTCTTTTCGTTTTTTCTCATAGTAGCTCTCAGTAATACTGCCGTCTATTTTGTCTTCCCAAGCCCGCTCAATGCGGTTCTCGTATTTTTTGTATTCCGATTGGTAGCGATTAAGCAGGCTTTGATGAAACTCTGATTTGTCCTTATGTGAGCTTTTCAGGGAAGTGGCTATATCCTCAACTACATCAGGGGGCATTTGGAGCTTGTCAAACAGGCTTACAAACTGTTTGGTTAAGTCGTCTTCTGTTAGCCACTCAGCCCCGTGTTTACCGTTATATTGAGTGCAGTGGTAGTAGTGATAGACATTTCCGCTTTTCTTTATCTTACGCTCAGGCGTAATCATACAACCGCAGTCGGCACACCTGATTAAGCCTCTATAAGGAAAAGCCAAGCCCGCATACTTAAAGCGTTTTTTGTTAAACCCTGCTTTTATATCCTGCACTTTGTCAAAAAGTTCTTGGTCAATTACTCGGTCGTAGTTGTGCGTGTATTCTTGCCCATCATAAAGCATTGTCCCGCAGTAAAAGGGGTTTTTGAGGATAAAATCAATCTTGCCTTTGGAAAAGTCAAAGCCAAACACTTCTTTAATTTTGTTTCTTACTTCAAGCATTGAGTAACTGCCTGTGGAATACCACTGATACATTTTCTCAACTATCTCTGCCTCTGGTTCGTCAATGCCTATCCATTTTGAGCCGTCCTCTCTGGTTATATTTTTGTAGCCGTAAGGGGCTTTACCAGGATACTCGTTTTTGCTTATCTTGAACTTGGCGGTATTGATAGCGTCTTCTTTGAGGCGGTTAAGGTATTGCTTAGCAAGAAAGACCTTCAAGTCCCAATCCTGAATATCCCTGCCAACGCTATCTTTGTTGATAACAAGGTGGTCGTAAACAAAGTGAATTTCCTTGCCATAGTCCAGCCGTAGTTCATCAATCTTAACGGCATCTCGGTAGTTTCTGGTTATGCGGTCAACTCGGTAGGAAATGATAACTTTTATGTCGTCGCTTGCCTTAACAAACTCAATCATTTCGTTAAAGCGTTTGCGTATCTTGTAGTCGGCACTTTCGCTAAAAACAAACTCTTTGACCACCTCAAAATCTCTTTTGACCGCATAATCTCTAAGTTCAGGGAGTTGAATGTCCTTGAGCGATAAGCCTTCTTTTTCTTGTTTGAGTGTTGATACTCTGGCTAAAATTACGGCTTTGGTCATATCAGTTCAAAATCATAGCCTCAACTTGTTTTTTTGCTTCATTTAATAACTTAGAGGCTTCGGTTTTTAGTTTTTCTACTTCTTGATATTTTTCCATAACTTTATTTGAAATATCTTTCTGCTTTTCTAGTGGGGGTAAAGGTAATAAGAAGCTCTGTATTGTAGGAATTGTAATGTTGCCTTGAATTGCCCCGATACGCTCTCTTTGGACTAGTAATTTTGAAATATCGCTATTCAGCCAGACTGATGCATAATTGTTATTAAGTTGCTCATTAAGCCTAAACTTAATCATAAAAGAGCCATAAGCAAAGCCGTCAGCTTTTTTAGGAACTACCGCTACTATACCTATGCTTCCACTTCTTGAGATGAGCAGGTCATTTTCGTAAACAAAACAGTTGCCTATTTCTTTTTCCTTACTTTTTGGTAGATGAACAACATCAGTTAAATCTATATGATTAGGTTTTAGATTTAATATCCTAAGCAATGGTATACCGTCAGCCATATAATCGTTTTTAACAGAAGCCCCGTAACGGATTTCGGTTATATAGTTACCAAGCTCTTTAATCGGGTATTTGCTACTCTTGAGTTGGTTTATGGTCGTCGCAAACTTTGGATTGTGATAATAGGGGTCTTGGCGGTTGCCATCTAGGTCTTGTGAGTTGACGGTATAGATTTTTTCTTCCTCTGGCTCTTGGTAGTCTATGCCTAGCTGTTGCCTTACAAAGCCATCAATAGAGCTTAGTAGCTCGTCGGCTTGTTTTAGTTTTTGTTCTCTTGTTTCATAGGCTTTTTTTAATAAGTTGGTTATCTGTTTTTGTTTCTCTTCTGGCAATATGGGTATTAGCAGGTCTTCAACATCTTTAGTTTGTAATCTGGGCAATGTATTGCCCGTCATCAAGTAAGATGTTTGATTGACAACTAGATGAGAGCTAAGAAAAGCAAAGAGATAGTAGTTACTGCACTTGTGGGCTTCCAAAATATGGAACTCAGTTGAACATATCCCCTCGGTTGTAGCTAAGTGAACTTTGTTTAGGTATGGTCGTAATTTTGGAAAAAGAATGTTGCCAGCATTAAAGCTAAACGCACTACCAAACTCTTTGCCTTGATCAACATCAGAAGCTATACCCGTATCACCTTCTATATTTTCAAGACCAAAATAGGGCGTGTCTTCGCTTGCTTCGCTAACAATATCTCTTTTGAATGTTGCTACTTGGCTAAGAGGCAAAACATCACAACTGAGTGATTTAATTCTTTTGACGGCATTTAGCCTAGTTGGGTGGTATGCACTAGGGTCAAGTCTTCCCTCAAGGTCATTGTAATTAACAAAATAAGTGTTCATATTAACCCTTGTAACCAGGTGTATTTTTAACAAACCGCTTATACTCCTCTCGGATTTCCGTTAGGTCGTTCTTTGGGTCTTTTCTGCCCGTTGCGTCGTAGCCTATATGGTCGGCAATAGCCATAAAGATAGGATAATTACCTAGTTTTTCGTTATCGCTTTTGCGTCTGAGGAAAACCAGAGAGGACTTAACCCCAGCTCCAAAGTGAGCAAAGGCAAATTGTGGTAGGGACACAATCGCTTCTATCTGGCATTTGTCCATTATGTAATCCCTTACATACTGCAAAGAGGAGTTAGATAAAATACCGTCGGGCAAGACTATGGCAATCCTGCCCGTTTTGGGTTTGACAAAGTTCACACAACGCTCAATAAACAGAATTTCTGTTTTTTGGTTTTTCTTGCCTTTGCCAAGCTCGTAATGGTCAAGGTAGTTTTTCTCGGTTGATTTAACCGTTGCCCCAAAAGGGGGATTGGTGAGAATTAGGTCAAAACGGTCTTTGCCAAACTTAGTGTGCAGGTCGTTTATCTCGCTAAAATCTCTCAAGCTGTCGGTGCTGATGATATTGGTGTGTCCGTCGTCGTGGATAATCATATTCATCTTGCAGACCCTTGCTATCTGGTCGTTTATCTCAATACCATAAAGGTTATTCATCGCAAAACTATGCCAGTATTCTTTGGCTTCCCAGTCGTCGTAGTTTGCCTCTGCGAAGTTTCTCACTTCATCAAGCGAGTTGAGCAAAAAGCCCCCGCTACCGCAAGCGGGGTCTAGGACTAAATCGCCTCGTTGCGGGTTCATCATTTCAACGCAAAACCTGATGATTTCTCTTGGGGTAAAGAACTGTCCCATCTTGCCCTTAAAGAAGTCTTCCATAAACCGCTCAAAAGCAATTCCTTTGGTGTCTAGGTCAATTTTGTTAATAGCTAGCCCCTGTAAATGTTCTACAACGCTGTAAACAACTTTCGGGTCAAGCCTGATGTCTTCCTTAAAGACTTCGCTGTCTTCCTGTTTGGCTTTGAGGTAAATAGAGTTGACCCGCTTAAATACTTCGTCGGCTGTTTCGTGTGTGCCAATTTGGAATTTGTAAGGCTCGCCTCGTTTGGTTAGCTTTTCGTCTCTTAACTTGCAGAACAAAAGTTTAGACACTTCATCAAAGGCGGTTGTTGGAGCTAATTTGCCACCTTGCCAGACAGTATCGTGGCTCTTGCCAAGAGCGGTTATCAACTCATCTTTGGAAACGGTTTTAAGCTCTTTGTCTTCTTCTCCTTTAATAAACCTGTATTTGGGCGTTCTGCCGTATTTAACGGGAATATCGGCAATGACATTTTTCTCTCGCTCGCTTGGCTTAAAACCCGCAATATCAAAAGCAGTTTTGGTCGTGCCAGCTACCACTATGGCAAACTTGGCTCTTAGGCTGTTGGCGTTACCAAAGGCTTGCTCTATGGCTTGCTTAAACTCGGCGTCGGTTACCCCGTCTTTTTTGCACTCAACGATAAGGTAGGGGGTCTTGAGGTCATCGTCTTCGTAAATAACAATATCTGCTCGGTCTTCTGGGGTTCTTCTTGGGACAGTTACCTCAATGTCAATCTGGTTTTGGGGATATTGGTAGTCAAGGACAAGCTCAACAAAATAGGAAGCTCTAATCGTTTCTTCTGGGTTTTTGAACGAGGTTGAGTAATCCCTTGAGCAATGGTAGATAATGCGGGCGTTATCGTCAGTAAAAGAGATTAAGCCCTCTTGCTTGCCTCTTTCAATGTTTCTTAAAAAGATTGAGCCTCTGTCGTTGTTATTTGTCATTTTTCCTTTCATAACTGGTAATAAAGCGGTCAAGGTCGGGTTTGTTTATGCGGTATTGTTTACCCGCTTTATACGCCTTGAGCTTGCCGTCCTGTATCCAGCGATAGACCGTCAGATAAACCACCTTGAGCATTTTTGCCACTTCTTCTATGGTGTAGTATTTTTCTTCTGTCATATTAGCTGTATTTAACATTATTTAACATTTCTTCTTGATTTGCAAGTAGTTTTAATGGCTCAAAATCAGTTATCTGCTTTCGGAGTAGAGAGAATACGCTAACCTCATCAGCATAGTTAAGTTTTTGGATTTTCTTGTTTAGACTATACCAGTAGTAATTGCCGTGTCTTTTAGTCATCTGCCTGTAATCCCTTACACCAATTTCCTCAAGCAACATTCTGAAGCCAGTAAGCTCAAGAGCTTGAGTGGGTTTCAGTTTTGGGTTTGCTACCAATAGTCTCTCAAAGAACTTTTTAGGGCTGTCGTATTGATATGTCAGTAAAGTCGGATAGGCTTCTTCAATCTCGTTGATGTAATAAAGCAATACCCTTTTAGCCGTATCTTGGTTAAAGATGTTTGTAAAAGTTGGTTCTACTTTTTTACCAATTTTGTTGAGGATTTGGTTGATTTTCTGCCGTTTGTTTAGCCGTATCTCAACTCGCAATACCTCAAATGGTTTTCGTTGGGTCAGAACATCAAATAAGCCAAGCTGCAGGGCATTATCCTTTTCTTCAGCTCGTTTTTCGCTAATTTTAGCTTGCTCTAAGTCCTTGATTTTGTCGTAAAAAACAATCTCAAACGAGTTAGCCCGATACTTGAAGCTATGCCCCTCGTTCCTAAAATCAGTTCTGTTTGTATCCAGCCGTTTATTGATATTGAGCTTGGTTAGTTGTTCAAGGTAAGTATAGGGCGTCGTATAGTCAGTTAAGGCTATATTTTTAGAGTAATGGACTGATGAAACGGGAGCGTTTATCAGGTTTTTCTCAAAGAGGTAAACACCCATTTCTTTTAGGACGGCTTTAAGTTTTTGGATGATAGTAGGAAAATCAGTGTCCGTTAGCTCGTCAAAGTTATTGCCGTAAAGCAGTTTTGGAATAGAAAATTCAATTTTAAGCGGCATCTCAAAATTACCCTCTCGGTTTATCCGCTTGGTAACAGTTAGTCTGGGCTTATAAAGACCTCTCTTAAGTTCATTTGCAGTTGGGTTTTGCTTGCAAGTGATATTAGACCTACCACCCAAACGATAATAGCCAGTAGTTGGGTCAGTAAGCCCTCTGGTTGACGGACTAAAAAAGTCAGGTTCAAATATCGTATACATACCTGTATTAAGGGTTAAAACGATTGTGTCTATCATAGTTGTTCATTACTTCTTCAAACCGCCTTACAATTTCGTTTTCTATTAACTGGGCAAACTCTCGGTTAATCGGATAAAAAATGTTGAGGCTTCTATCGGCTACCTTTTTAGTGGGGTAAACGAGCCTGTAGCTCCCATTAGGACGGGTCATAATGCCGATTGAGCCCAGATAGAGGTTTTGGTCTAAGACAAAGCTCGCAAATGCCACTAAGCCGTTTTGCGGTTTTATAGGTATGATTTGAATTTCACTTAATCGGTTTGTCATAAGTCCTCGTTACATTTTCCCTGCGGTCAATTTCTATAAGCACAGCAAAGAAATCAGCTAATCGCTTCTTTTCTTCAGGCGTCAAAACAAACCCCTTTTTCAGGGGTTTAATCTTCTCAAGCTGAATGACTTTGCCGTTTTCCATTAAGCAAAGTCTAAGAAAAGAGGTGTGAGCTGAAGTTGTATTGCAGTTAGCTAACTGTTAGCTAATGCTGACTAGAGGTATTTGGGATTTAGTTGAACGGTTGATTTGTTGAAAATCAAAAGGTCATTAACGCCTGTCTTTGAGGCTATATGCTTAGACAGCCCATCGCAAGCGGGATAAAACTTATTTTTATTTTCTTTGGTTAGTTCCTCGTCTTTAGTATCCTCTATGGTTTCTATAACTTCGTCCCAAGACCACTCTTTTTTACGGCTCTTATCGTCTTTTAGCAGTAATTCAAGCAGTTTTGCCCTGAAGCTGTTTTTGTTTAGTTTGACCTTTTTGCCTTCAACATCCAGCTCGCCTTTCTGGGCATTGTAAGTAACCCTCAATTTTACTTTGCTTTGGTCTATTTTTAATTCGTCAGTTTTAGGCTTACTCTTGTTTTCCTCATTGGATTTTTGGCGTTTTTCAAATTCAGCCTTAAGAGCTTTATAGAAATCGTCAAACTTTATAAGGTCAATTCTTATATCTATGTTGCCGTATCCCACAACATCATCATTGTCATAATTGGCTTCCAGTGCGATACCTTCTCTAAGTAAGTATTGAGCACCTTCCCAGCGGTGCTGTTGGTAGCTTTTCCTTGTGCCTATGCTATCGTAGGGAAACAGCTCTAAAAATCTACCGATATACGGATAGGGAAATGATGGAATTACTACAGTGGTGCTTCTAGTCATCTGAAGTTGCTGGTCAATATCCGAGCAAACATCAAGGATTTTGAGAAGGTTGAGCCAGTCAAGATTATTGGGCTTTGATTTTTGTTTCAGCAAGTATTGTCCATACCAGTCATCAAAACCATCGTGGCATTTAACGAGAATAAAATTGGGATTTTTTGGTTGTTGATTAAGTGGGAGTAAACGATTGGTTTCTCGCCAAACAGTCAGGATTTTTTCTTCTTCTTGGAGTTTGTTCAAAATGCCGTATATTTCCTCTCTCTGAAACCCATCAAGACCGTTATTAGCACTTTTATAAAACAATTCTGTGGTTTGCCCTTTGACCGTAGCCTTTTTAGCTTCAACCAATGCCTTGAGAATAAGGTCTAGCTTTTCTTCATAGGTAATCAAAGTATCATTAGCGAGCTTTGTCGGGCTATCTGTTGGCTTCTTCCCCGTAAACTCTTGATATTCAGGTTCTTGTTGGATTTTCCAGAAATAGTCGTCAAAAGCGGGTAAAAGTTCAATATGCCAGCAGCCGTCGTCTTGCTGATAAGGTGGGTCGTAGGGGTCAAGGTCTTCAACGATTTCTACTCTACTTATCCCGCTTGGCACTTGTAAAACCTTCAAAATCTGCTCATCCTTTTCCAGCTTGGTAAATAACTGTTTCAGTTCAATATCTCTATATTTGCGGTTAAGGTCGTTTGTCGGGTCTATTATCAACGGTTGACCCGATGGGGCTAATACCCGTGCATCGTTAATCGCTTCCAGTAGAAAATAAAGTTTTTCCTTGCCGTCCATCATAATCATTACTTTTTCAAGAAATTATACTGTCTCTATTTTATCATTGTTTAACACTCTAAGGAAGGATTTTTAGAGGTTAGGCAGTAGCAAGGGCGGGTTGTTTCAATCCCAAGTTTTCAAAGAGGATTTTGAGGTCGCTAAGGGTTATACTAAACTCTAGTTGTTGGTTGCAGAACAAGTCTTTTAGGGGGAGCACTAACGTACAGAAATAACCAACAAATTACACAAACGAACACAGCCTCAATCCTAACATCCACTTGACAGATGTAAGGAATAATTGGTATAATCCTTACATCTAATATTAAAATGTTAGGCTTATGAAAATCGGTAAGCTCATCCAACAACCCAGTGGGTATCAGGCATTTATCCCAGACAAATTCCCTCCAAAAGAGCAAATTGTTCTGAACTCCAAAACCCAGCAGCTTCACGCCAAGGCTGTGCTTATGCTGGGTAAATTAGATGGCATTACTCAATTACTTCCTGACCTGGATTTTTTCATTTTTATGTATATCCGCAAGGAAGCGGCTAAGTCAAGCGAGATTGAGGGGACTCAAGCCACCATTATTGATGTCATTAAAAGCGAGGCACAAATTGAAAGCCGTTTTCCACAAGATGTTGAAAGAATCATTCACTATATCAATGCTATGGAATATGGCTTGAATCGATTGGAAACCTTACCGTTATCACTTCGGTTTATTAGGGAAATCCATAAGGTACTGATTGGTGGTACGATTGACGCTCCCGGTAAAACACCAGGAGAATTTAGGACCTCCCAAAATTGGATCGGCGGAGGTTCTCCCAATACTGCTAAATTTGTACCACCAACACACGCAGAAATGAACCGATGCCTAGATGACTTTGAAAAATTTTTGCATGCTACCAACGAGTACCCGCCACTTATTAAAGCAGCTTTAGCGCATGCCCAATTTGAAACCATCCACCCGTTCCTTGATGGTAATGGCAGAACTGGCCGGCTTTTAACTACTTTTTATCTTTGTAAACTGGGTATCCTTGAAAGGCCAGTACTTTACCTATCTGAATACTTTTTGAATAACCAAAAGGCATATTACGGGTCGTTAAATTCTTATCACCAAGAAGATGCTGATGTTTTCGGTTGGCTTGATTTCTTTTTAGATGGGGTGGCTATCATTGCGACAGAGGCAATTGAGGCGTCAAAAAAAATCAATATTTTACGCCAGAAAGATACTATTAAGATTCAATCTTTGGGGCGGAGAACAAAAACAGGCATGATAGTTTTGGAAAATCTTTTTAAGCTTCCAATTATCAGTGTCAGAAAAGTCGAAGAATGGACGGGGCTTTCTCGTCCCCAAGCCAACGATCTAGTTAAAAAGCTTATAGAGCTAGGAATTCTTGAGCAAAGAAATAAAAATATCAAGTATGACAGGGAATTTTGGTATAAAAAGTATCTTGATGTTTTCGTGAGTAAAGAAGAAATTAAAAAATCAAATGAATAAACCTGACTTTACCCTCGATAAAATCAAATTTGCCATTGATCAACCGACATTCAAGAAAGCAATGGCGCTATACGAAAGTGGCAAGGTTACCCAAGTCGAAGAAAGTATTCGATTGTGTATAGGAGTTGTAAATGGCACAATGTCAGCGCATTCGATAAATTGATAATTTTATCAGTAGACCTAATGGATTAACTTTTGAAAAGATTTTTACAAAATCTTACACAAATTTTGGCTGCCACACTTCTATAAACTTCGTTAATGAAAAATTATGGGATATTTTCCTTTTTATATAGTGAGGTCTTTCAATTAACTCCATCTTCCATTGAGTAAAATCGCCATATTTTCTCAATATACCGACTTTTTACCTGGATCAAACAAGCTGCCCAACGAAAGCAATACAATATTTCCTTTTACCAACAACAGTGGAATATCATTAAAGATGCCATTGCCCAGCAAATGAAACTTGAATTAACTGCTACCTAAGTGCGAAACTCGTGTAATTCTCCAATTATTCCTGCCATTTTTTATTCCTTTCTATTATAGTGTGATATAATCCAGCTGTGTTTAAAAAAACAAAAGGATTTATCTCTAGTTTAATAACAATTATTTTATTAGTAGCCATATTTCCTACATTATTTATTATTACTTTTATTGATTTTCCTCTTTATTTTTCTTCGTTTCCCTTAATAGTTCCTATATTAGGTTTTTTATTAGCTGCAGAAACAGGACTTTTTCTTATCGCGATTTTTCATTTAGTTAAAAATCTTAGTCTATCCTTTAAATCTCTTTCTCGGAAAACTAAAGTTGCTTGAGAAAAATATTTAATGTGCGATATTATTTTATTTTTTAATTATCTCTTTCTTCTATTTCTTTCTTATTTAGGGATTGAGATAATTAAGTCTTCATGGCCTACTAATAAAAGTACGGCTATGATCGCTCTCATTCCGTTATTATTGGGATTTTTCTTCTTTGTTTTCCCCACAACGCATAGTGGGATTTATAGTTCTATGCTTTGCATTCTTCCTTAATTTTTAAAGAGCCACTAACTACTTCTTTTTTGTTATATACAGTAATACAATATCTTTTTGGGTCTGGGAAATCAAGGTAGAACTAAAAAATGTGGGTGAATCTTGTAGAGTTTTTTCATTTCCTCTTTGCTTATAATAATTATGACTGATTAATCGCAACGGAACTTTCTGTTATAATTTCATCGTGAATCTTATTTTTCTTTACGGAGCACCTGCGGTTGGTAAATTAACCATAGCAAAAAGTCTTGAACAAAAAACAGGATACAAACTTCTGCATAATCACTTGCTTCAAAATCCTATCTCGGAGATTTTTTCATTTGATAATCCTTCTAACAGGCTTCTTGTAAGAGAGTTCCGTATGCGGATATTGGAAGAGGCTATCAGGAGCAATATAAATCTTATTTTTACTTTTGGTATTGCAGGCAACAAGCCTTTTGACCATATAGATGGTATTGTTAATACTGCTAAATTACACGGAGCAAAAATATATATTGTGCAGCTTATAGCCGATAAAGAAACTCTTTTAGAAAGAGTAGAAAATCAATCAAGGAAAGACCATGGCAAAAATTTATCAAAGGATTACTTGAAGAAATTATTTAGTGAAAATTCTGACATGTTAGATAAATATCCGAAGTTAGACCATTTAACTATTGATACTAAAAGTTTCACACCAGAACAGTCTGCAATTAAAATAATTGAATTCTATAAAATTGCCTAACTGAGGAAATGTTCACAAATCGGTTTAAGGATAATATATTATCGCCTTAAATTGTTCCTGACCGATTTATTAAAAGCTCTGATATAATCAACTTATGAAGTTACCGCCTTATGTAAAATCAAAAAAATACATTGATTTTTTGCCAGTGCTAGGAAAATCAACCGCCAATGCAATATATCCTTTTATTTTTTTGCCTGAGAAAATATTCAAAGATTTAAAAGGAGCAAATCCAAATCCGCGTAACAAAGCCCTTTTAAGACACGAAGAAACCCATAGAAAAAGGCAAGTTCGGCAAGGAATATTCAAGTTTTGGATAAAATATTTATTGAATCCTAAGTTCCGTTTTAATGAGGAATTAATGGCTGATATAGAATATATGAAAGTTATTAAAAATAATAATCTTAAGTTTAATATAGAAAAAAGAGCGAAGCAATTATCGGGGCATTTATACCTCTGGCCAGCAAACTATAAAAAGGCTAAAAATAAACTAGAAGAAGCTTGGAATAGGAAGTAGTTTCTTGTCAAAATAACCCTGTCAAAATAACCCTTGACAAATGCCCTTTGCCCTTTTTAAACTTGATACTATTAACCAAAAAATAAATCATGCGCGCGGATAGACTTTTTAAAATAGCGCCGGCTCCTGTCGGCGAGATTTATTTTAAAAACCTTACCTGTTGGTTATGGCAATTATAGAAAGACAAGGATATCTTTATCTGCCCACAGCCGCTTTACCGGAGATAGGATTTCCCAACGAACCTCTTAGCGCGCAAAGAGAAACCGACCTTCTCGAAAGCAGCGAGAAAGAATTACTTATCATTTTAGATGAACAGGATCCGGGCGGCTTGTTTCCTGCATCAACAAGATTATCCCGAGATATATTTAACCATTACGATTGCCATTGGCCAAGAGATGGATTCATAACTGCCAAAGCATTGGTAGATTCCCGCGTTCTTAACCGCTATCCTCAAAATAGTAAAATGGGGAGAAGAATCCGTTCAAGCTCAAATCTTTATTTCGGAAAAACCCTGGAAATGCTTAATGAAGAAGCCGACAATGGCAAATTTATGCCAGGAATAGAAAAAGGGAAAGAAATTAATACGGCAGACCCTCAAAAACTGCCTAGGATCCACACCAAAATTGACGGCTCTTTTTGCGAATGGTATGCCAATAATCAGCCTGATTCATTTGGCCACTGCTTAACAGCCATTGGGCAGGCAATTCAGAACCGGGTCTTTATTCCAAACGAAAGGGGAATACAAATCATCGAAAAAATAGCAGGATACCTTGTGCATATAGAACCTTGGAAATTCAAAGCCAGCAGTATGTGGGAGGATCAACAGGTGTTTCCTCCGCCTCTATCAACTGTTGCCTTCGTAAGACAAGGTCTTTTAACCATAATGCCATTTATGCCAAAACGGGAACTTCAGGAAAGAATTGAGGAAACTGCCTTCCATTGCAGAGAATATCTGATAAAAAATTACCCTCGCGAAAAAACAACGCCAAATCATCCGGGAGAATTTGATCTGGCAACCGGCATCGCGCTGGGAGAAGGGGCTTTTAGCGATATTAAGGATATTGATCCCCGAGAATGGCTCGAGGCGGCAAAAAGCCTAGGCAGAGAAGACTGCCCCGGCAAGATACGATTTTGGGGAGACCCATATCATAATCCTTATAGCCATTCGACAGAGGGTGTTCTCACAGAAGCACCGTGGCCGATGGGTCTTCTTTACGAAGCAAAGATATATTTAGATCTATATAAACAAACATACGTAGAGAAATATAGGAACCTCGCTTTTGACAAACTGCAGAAGGCAATGGATATAGGAACACAATACGGTTTTAGACCTGAACTCCTCGAACAGTTTAGGCCTCATGAATTTAAACTTCCGGAAAAACCAAATCAACTCTTGTGGGATATGGCTGTCTACATAAGGGTGTGTCATGAAGCCGCCGAAGTTTTGCAACCGGCGGCCTAAGCTCTTTATCCCTATTGGAATCTGGCAGATCTCAATGACAAAGGTTTTTGGAAATTCGCGGAGAATCTACTTATTGATTACCAATGTCTGCGGAACTACCCCTATAAACCTTAGGCGTAAACCAGTCGGGCGGAGGGTTTGTTGTATTTTTTCTGTCAAAAGAATCCTTAACGGCTCTTACGGCCTGCTTCTTGGGCTCTGTGCCGGGAAATTCTCCGGGGAGCTGATCCTGGCCGGATCTGTCTTGACTTTGGCCAAACTGAACCTGGTTTTGGCTAAGTCTAACTTGATTTTGGACGGAAGGAGCAAGATTTTGTCTAAATTGAGGAAGCATGGCCTCCTCTTTTGCGTAAACTCTCTGCCTTACTGCTCCTTTGCGTATTAAAACCCCGGCCATCTCAAAGGCATCGCTACTTGTTGCCTGTTTCTGAAAATTATCTGTCGCGAAGGAGATACCCGAGAGTAAATTCTGGGCCGTATCTTGATCCAGATCCAAATTTAAATCCAAAATAAGCCTTGCGACCTGTTCGGAAACGGATGAGAACTGGGGTGAAACAAAGGTTATTTCCCCAAAACCCTGATTATCCGCTTTATTATCTATATTTATCAACGTTATATCCTTGAACTCTTCCGGATTAAAAAGGCTGCCAAGATCCGAAAGTCTGGAAGTGCCAACAACAAATATGAGCCTTGGATAGCTTCCCGATCGGGTATATTTTATACCATCCCTATTAAAAGAAAACCCCAGCTCTCCTCCTTTAACTACAATATTTAAATAACCATTATCTATGGTGTAGGAAACCTTGTCTATCTCGCCTTCTTTATACGGGAAAGAAACAATAAGATCTCCTCCGTCTTTGCCTTCCAGGCTGGTCTTTAACTTATCTATTCCAACCAAAGAGGAAACCTGAACAATTGCCTCTTTCGGCGAAGCAATACTAACCTTTTTGCCGTAAGATCGAAGCGCGAGATACAAAGACAAGCCGGCGCCGAGAGAATCCAGATCGTAACCCGCGCCAACTAAAATACCAATCTCTTCGTTTTTTTCTATTTCTTCCCTTATTCTCTGAAAAATCATTCCGTCCATAAATTTCTATGCATGGGATATTAGCACATCACCTAGACTAAAGTCAAGAAAGGGCGACAGAAGTACCCCGCATTCTCCTCCTTTTTCCACCTTGGATACGATTTCTTTACCTTTTCTCACAGAAACCACATTGCTCTCTCCAATAATCTCTTCGCCTCTTACAAGTCTTACCTTATCTCCTTTTGCAATCCGTCCATCTCCAACCGAAATACCAAGCACGAAACTCTTGTCAAACGGAAATTTTGCCAGAACCTTAGAGACCCCCAAGATCCTTTCCTCCTCCTGCAGCTTCTTTCCCTCAACAACGTCTTTTAACTCGTCTACTAATTCATAGATAACCGTATAATTTCTAATAAGCACCTTTTCCTCAAGGGCAAATTTTCCAACTGCTTTTCTTAATCCGGCATTAAACCCGATAATAATCGCCCCCTGCCCTTTTGCCATCATTACGTCTTTCTCCGATATTTCACCTGTTTTCTCCTTAAGAATAAAAATCGAGGAAGGCAGTAGGGCGGTAATCGTCTCCAGGGAACCGATCGTATCTGCCGAGAGAATAATTTTTACCACTGCCTCCTCGGTTGATGCCGTAACCCTGGATTGATTTGTCTGCGGCTTATCCCCTAAAGATTCCGGGGTCTGCCCTTTTTTATAAACCAGGCTGCCGACTTTGATGACATCCTCAAACCCCAACACCTCGGCCGCCTCGCCTTGCCCAATTGTTTGTAAAAAAACGCCCCTTTCGTTTATTAATGCCTTAACCCTGCCTTTAACCCCTTCGGCAATAATCTCATCTCTTAAAGATAATGTGCCTTTCTTTACGATAACCGTAGCCGCGGGGCCTTTTTTGGAATCAAGATAAGACTCTATGGCAACGCCTTGAAAATTTTCATCCGAAGCCAAGGAGTATTCTTTATGCATGTCAAAAACAAGAAGTATCAGATCCAAAAGCTCCTTTATATGAAAATCTGTTTTGGCCGAAACCTCTATTGTCGGAATATTCCCTCCTAGTCCCTCAAGCACCACCCCGCTTTTGCTAAGCTGTTCTCTAACCATTCGAATATTTTTATTAGGCAGATCTATCTTTGTCAGAACAACAATAAACGGTATTTTATAATCAAGCAAAAGCTTGATGCTTTCTTTGGTTTGAGGCATTACTCCATCTGCCGCGGAAACAACCAGTAAGGCTAGGTCGCAGACGTTCGCGCCTCTTGAACGCATAGCGGAGAATGCTTCATGCCCGGGTGTGTCTATAAAGGTAATTTTTCTTTTAACGCCTTCGGAAACTATCTCGATGCCCGAGGCGCCTATTTTCTGGGTTATACCGGATACCTCCTTCTTAGCTATATCGGTGTTCCTTATCGCATCAAGAAGGGTTGTTTTGCCGTGATCCACATGCCCCAAAACCGTAACTACAGGGGGAAAAAACGCAAGGTGTTTTTTATCCGAAT
The DNA here is from genome assembly GCA_023473545.1 of Patescibacteria group bacterium. Classification (GTDB taxonomy): domain Bacteria; phylum Patescibacteriota; class Microgenomatia; order Levybacterales; family UBA12049; genus JAMCTM01. The sequence goes on from JAMCXO010000002.1 coordinate 44,590, forward strand.
TAATCATAATAGACCTTAGGGGAAGGGGAAACTTTTAAAAAATATTTTATTTACCTACCGTCTTCCTCTTTTATATCTCCCTCTTGTGATTTCGCAGTTTCCGCCTGTTGTTCTTCTTTTTCTTTAATTTTCTCGGGCTTCTCTTCTGTTTCTTCCTCTTCCATTTCTATTCTGTAACCTGTAAGCCTTGACGCCAAACGCACATTTTGCCCGTCTTTGCCAATCGCCAGGGACAGTTCATCTTTTGGAACGGCTACGATAGCAATTTTGTTTTCCTCATCTATTTTTATGCTTGTATTCTTGGCCGGTGAAAGGGCTTGGGCAATATAGCCTTTAATGTCTTCCTGCCATTGAATAATATCTACCTTTTCCAATCCTCCAAGCTCAGCGATAATAGACTGAACCCTTACCCCTTTTTGACCAACGCAGCTTCCCACCGGATCTATGCCCGGCTGATTCGAATATACCGCCACCTTTGTCCTGTTGCCGGGCTCCCTGGCTATTGTTTTTATTAACACGTTTCCTTGGGCAATTTCCGGAACCTCCCGCTTAAATAATCCCTCAAGCAAACCGTTATGTGATCTTGAAACGATAATTTCTTCGCCTTTTAGACCTTTTCTAATTTCCGAAACATAGACCGATAACCTCTGATTCAGATGATATCTCTCGTTTGGGATTTGCTCGGACGCAGGCATTATCCCCTCGGCCTTACCGATGTCAAAGATTACGTTGGGCCCGGCAAATCTAAGAACCATTCCGCTCACAACAGTTCCAACCTTAGTTTTGTAATCGCTTAATATTGCCTCTTTTTCTCTTTCTCTTATTTTTTGAAGAATAACCTGCTTGGCTGTTTGGGCGGCGATTCTGCCAAATCCCGGAGGCGTTACATCCTTATCCCCGCAAAATATACGGGCTTCTCCTGTATTTTTATTTAAAGTTGCCCTATAATCTTCTATTTCTATTCCCGGATGGTCCTTCCTGTAAGCCGCAAGAATGGCATTCTCGACTGCTTCAATAACAACGGAGGCGTCTATCCCTCTTTCTGTTACCACCTGGTTCAAGGCTAGGACGAATTCACTTCTTTGTATTGCCGGCATAGTTTTGTAAGTATATCAAATCAGGCCATGGCCTTCAAGCGGCGGATAGAAATTAGCGGATCAGCTTAGCCGAGGAGGTGGCAGTAATGCCTTCTGGCGTAACCAAGCAGTGGCTGTATTTTATCTCACAGCCAACATATTTTTGAATCTCCGAAAAATTCCCATTTCCCTTCCTTGGAATAAGCACCCATTCCCAGTCATATTTTTCCCCTGTCGGCGGATTTATCAAAAGTCCGAGCCGTCCGGTTGCGCTATCTCCATAGTCCAATACACTGGTTTTAATTTGAGCATTCTTCATCTTTTCGGCAAGTCTTATAAAATCATCAAATTCGCTTTCTTTGATGTCCGTATCTATACTGTTTTTAAGCGTATTATATAGTCCGATTATCTTGGCCGGGTTTAGAAGTGTCTGGGCAGAAAAGATTTTGTCTCTAAAGGCCTTAATTACCTTTTCCTGTCTTTTCGATCGGGCAAAATCCGTTCCTTCGGGTCCCAGGGCGTGCCGGGAACGCACAAACTCCAAAGCCTGTTCCCCGTTCATGTGCTGGAGGCCTTTGTTAAAATGAATATGCATATAGCGGCAGGGAAACATTTGCAGGTTCGAAAGCGTAGCAGATAGGCTGGCCATTGCCTTAATTTCTTCCGGCGTACGGCCGCAAGAATCGTTCTTCTTGCCCTTTATTGGATACGCATAGTCATCAAAAGATCTGTCAACAGAAATATCAAGTCCTCCTACCAAATCCACCGCCTTTACAAATCCGTTAAAATCTACGCGAAGACCATAATCTATGGGCTGATTTAAAATCCTGCTAACGGTTGCCTCCGCCAATAAAAGTCCTTTATGTTTGTTATTATTTTGCCCCAGGGCGTATGCCGTATTAATTTTACCCTTTAAATCCGGCACCCAAAGATCCCTGGGTATGGATATAATGTTAACCTTATTTGTTTTTTGATCTATACTCATAAAGATAATGGTGTCTGTGAGGTTTGGCCCGTCGTGACTGCCGCCGCCCGTACCAAGCAAAAGCAAATTTATATGATCGTCGTTTTTTTTAAGTGCTATGTTATTAGTAAACATAAACTGCCATAAGAAAGGCAGATTTTTATTGATAAAAAAAGCCGCCAGCCCAAGCAAGGCAATAAATACCAACGCAATATAAAATAATATTTTCTTATTCATTTTTCTATGAAGATTTTACGATTGCGGCAAATTCTAAAGGATCAAGACTTCCGCCCCCCACCAAAACCCCATCAATGTGTTCTTGGCTTGTAAAGCCGTGAATGTTCCCCGCGCTCACGCTCCCGCCGTATAAAACGGGCACGCCGCCGAGTTTGCTTTTGATTTCTCCCGCCATTTTTTCCGCGTTTTCAGGAGTATCAGCAACACCGGAACCGATAGCAAATAAGGGCTCATAGGCAATGATGTAATTTTTAATTTTTAATTTTAAATTTTTGACTTGCTCTAAATTAGATATACAAATTATGGGAATTAAATCATGCCTTATGGACTGCTCAATTTTTTTTAAAATCATGTTCTCTTCTTCTCCAAAATATCTTCTTCTTTCCGAATGCCCGATGATGACATAATCAGCAAACTCCTTAATCTGTCTTCCACTTACCTCTCCCGTATAAGCCCCTTCCTCAAAAGGCGAAATATCCTGAGCGCCTAATTTGATTAATGATTTATAATTAATGATTAATGATTTAAGAATAGGCAGCAGGATAAAAGGCGGACAAACAATGATTTTCCTCTTGTCTCTTGTCTCTTGCCTGATGCCTGATACTTTCCGAAGCCACTCTTTGGCCTCCGGTTCGGTCTTATTCGCTTTCCAGTTGGCCACAATAAATAAAGGTTTCATATGGTAAAATTATAAACAGTCTATTCATTATACGCTATGGACAATAATTTTCTCAATGAGCTGAATAAGGAACAAAAGAAAGCGGTTGAGCAAACCGATGGGCCAATGATAATTTTGGCCGGTGCAGGATCCGGCAAAACCAGGGTTATTACCTATAAGGTGATTTTTCTTATTAAACAAGGGGTTGCGGCGCAAAATATCCTCTGTGTTACTTTCACCAATAAAGCCGCCAATGAAATGAAAGAGCGAATCCAAAAACTTCTCACTACGAACGAGAAACGACCAACGGCTAAAGACCAGCCGCTCATTACCACCTTCCACTCCCTCTCTGCCAAAATCTTAAGAATTGAAGGAGAGGCAATCGGCATTCCCCAAGGCTTTATCATTTATGATGAGAATGACCAGCTCGATGCGGTAAAAGAAGCAATGAAAAACCTTAATCTTTCCGCTAAGAATTACAAGCCTTCTTCCGTTCTGTTTTCAATCTCAAGCGCCAAAAACGAGCTTTTAACGCCTCCTGACTACAAAAATTTGGCCCGGGGCCATTTTCAGGAAGTTGTCGCAAGTATCTATTTTGTCTATCAAAAAATCTTAAAAGAAAACGGTGCTTTGGATTTTGACGATTTACTGATGAAAACCATTGAACTTTTTGAAAAAGAGCCGCCGGTGTTGGCAAAATATCAAAACCGCTTTCGCTATATCTTGGTTGATGAATATCAGGATACCAACCGAGCCCAGTATATTCTGACAAAAATGCTCTGCCTCAAATGGCAAAATATCTGTGTGGTAGGCGATTTTTCCCAAAGCATCTACTCATGGCGCGGGGCGGATTTTACCAATTTAACTAAATTTAGACGGGATTTCAAAGAAGTGAAAATTTTTGAACTCCCCCAAAACTACCGCTCCACCCAAAAAATTCTGGACGCGGCCACCTCGGTTATTTCTCATAATACCACCCATCCGATCCTGACGCTTTGGACAGAAAATCCCCACGGAGAAAATATTACTGTTTATGAGGCAAGGAATGAGCAAAACGAAGGAGAATTTATTGTCAATCAAATTTTAAACTTTAAGTTTCAGTCCGCCAACCGGCAAACAGACTTCAAATATTGCGACACTGCTGTTCTTTACAGAACTAACGCCCAGTCACGGGTCATCGAGGAGATTTTTTTACATAGCGGCATCCCCTATGTCTTAATCGGGGGCACCAGATTCTATGAGAGGCGCGAGATAAAAGATGTCCTAGCCTACCTGCGCCTTTTAGCCAACCCCAAAGACATGATTTCCTACAAAAGAATTGAAAAACTGGGCAAGGGAAGAATGGGAAAATTTCTCAGCTACCAAGAGCACTTAAATAATACATATCATTTAGACAAAACAGCTAATCTGCCTCCTACCATCACGTTATTAGATGGCGTTCTAAAGACAACCGACTATCTTTCTCTTTACGACGCAAGGGACGAAGAAGACAAACAACGCCTCGAAAATATTAAGGAACTGCGCTCGGTGGCGGTAGAATTTCCCGGCCTAATCGCTTTTTTGGAGAATGTCTCTCTGGTCGAACAGGAATACCTGCCTGATCATCCGCTTCGAAACGGAGAGAAAAAAGACGCGGTAGTACTTATGACCCTCCACGCGGCAAAGGGACTTGAGTTCAAAATAGTTTTCATGGTTGGCATGGAAGAGGGGCTTTTTCCCCATTCCAGAAGTCTAATGGATAAGAATGAATTGGAAGAAGAGAGAAGGCTTTGCTATGTTGGCATAACAAGGGCCAGGGAAAGGCTTTTCTTAAGTTATGCCCGAAGGCGCTTATTTTTTGGACAGAAAACCGCGAATGTGGTTTCAAGATTTATCTTTGAGCTGCCGGAGGATGTTCTCAAGAAAAATCTTAAATCTCAAAATCAGAATGATCTTAAGTATCTATGAATAACGGCAATAATGAATACGCAGGGCATCCTTTGCAGAGTCTTGAGTGGGGAAAATTCAGACAAAAAACAAAGGTAAAGGTTATTCGCCAAAACGGCTGGCAGATTACGATTCACAAAATCCCTCACACTCCTTGGGCAATAGGCTATTTTCCTAAGGGTCCCCCCCCGGATAAAGAAATGCTCAAACATCTTATACGAATTGGCAAAGATAATCATTGTATTTTTATTCAGCTGGAACCAAACGCGCAAAAAATTTCAAATTTCAAATTTCAAATTTCAAATTTAGGATTACGTCCTTCCTTCCACCCTTTATTTACCAAATATACTTTTATTCTTGATTTAACAAAATCCGAAGAGGAATTATTGAAAAACATGCATCCTAAAACCCGGTACAACATTAAGATTGCCCAAAAGCACGCTGTGACAATCGTTGAGGATAATTCGGATAAGGCCTTTGAAGAATATCTAAAACTGACTAAGGAAACAACAAAACGGCAAGGTTTTTTTGCCCATGATGAAAAATATCACCGGCTGATGTGGGAAACCTTAAAAAGCCAAAAGCCAGACGAAAATAAGCTAACCGCACATTTACTGTTAGCAAAATTCCGCCCTCCGAAATCTGGAATACGAGATCTGACCCTTGCCGCCTGGATTCTCTTTGTTTACGGCGGCACCCTTTACTATCCTTACGGGGCGTCTTCCGATCAATATCGAAACGTGATGGCTTCAAGTCTAATGATGTGGGAGGCAATCAGATTCGGCAAGAAACTGGGTCTTAAAAAATTTGATATGTGGGGATCTCTTGGCCCAAATCCTAATAAGGAAGATCCATGGTATGGATTCCATCGGTTTAAGCAAGGTTATAAAGCAGAATTGGTCGAATTCGTCGGCAGCTTCGATTTGGTTATCAACCCTTTGCTCTATGTAATTCTTAGGATAACAGATCGTTTGCGTTGGTTTTTGCTCCGATTTATAAGATGATGCTCGCCAGAAGGATACTAAATAGGTTAGAAAAGACAAATCTTCTTTATCTTTTTACCGTCATTTTTATTTTCGCCTTTATTGTTTACGGCCTATCGCTTTTTAACGGCTTTGTTTGGGACGACGAAGAGCAGGTTACGGCAAATTCCATCATACAGCATCTCTCCAATATCCCATACCTTTTTGCCACCAGCACCTTTAATAACGGAGGAGCCAGCGGCCTTTCCGGATTATACTATAAACCGCTAATGCCGGTATCGTTTGCCTTAAACTACGCAATCTGGCAAGGCCACCCGTTCGGTTTTCATCTGTTCAGTCTTGCCTTGCATATATTAAATACCTTTTTGGTGTTTATTCTTTTTAAGAAACTTTTTTCCTGGAAAGGATTTAATTACGCAAACAGTATCTCCTTTCTGCTAGCGCTGTTATTCCTGGTTCATCCGGCAAATGTTGAAAGCGTTTCCTACATAGCAAGCACCCAGGAACTTTTGTATACGTTTTTTACGCTAATTTGTGTTATTGTCTCTTTAACTTATTTTCTGGATAATAAAACCTCTTTTAAAATACTGCTTTTTATTAATGCCGCTATCTTGCTGTCTTTGCTGTCCAAGGAATCGGGTATTATCTCCATACCATTGGTAATAATGCTTAGTTTTCTTTTCAAGAAGAAAAAACTTTACGTTATAGCCTCAAGCGCTGTTACTTTTTTAATTTATTTAACACTGCGCTTTGCTGTTGCCAAAACGCCTATTTTTAACAGCAAATCAATCGTGCCCATAGCCCAGGCAGATTTCCCAACCAGGCTAAAGACGGTTCCCTATGAATTGTTTTCCTATATTCGATTGCTATTTTTTCCAAAAGACCTGTTCGTTGCCCAATATAACGTAATTAAAAGCATCTCTGATCCAAGATTTTATTTATGCCTTGCTGCCTGTTTAATATTTTTCTCCATATTGATTATTTTCTATAGAAGAATCAAATCTAGGCTGTATCTGTTTTTTTTATTTTGGTTTATCTTCGCGATAGGGATTGTTTTAAATATTTATCCTTTGGATATGACCATTGCCGAACGATGGCTGTATGGCCCCATGATAGCGTTACTTGGCATGATCGGAACGGTTATCCTTTTCTGCGCTAAGAAAGACAATAGAATCATCGTCTGGTTTTCTATACTCTGTCTTTTTGTTATTCCTCTCTTTGCCGCAAGAAGCCTTATCCGCTCGATTGACTGGAAAAGCGACTTTAGCCTATTTTCGCATGATATTAAATATTCCGGTAATTCATTTGAGGCTCAAAACAATCTCGGCGTCGCGCTTTTTAGAAAGGGAAAATTCAAAGATGCCAAAATCCATTTTGAAAAATCAATAGCCTTATCTCCAAAATGGTGGACATCCTATAACAACTTAGGCGTTGTCTATGAACGGGAAGATAATCTGCCCAAGGCGTTAAGTCTTTACAAAAAATCCATCGTAAACGGCAACTATTACTTAGGCTATGAAAATTTTGCCAAAATACTTTTCCGCGAGAAAAAATGGAGCCAGCTTATCAGATTTACGAAAAACGCCCTTGTTAAATTACCGCTTAACGAAACGTTAAATAAATTGGCCGCGGTTTCCTATTACCGGACTAATAAAATGGCCAAAGCCAGGCTCTATGCCAAACAGGCTTTCCTGATTGATCCTTCTTCCGGAAACTACGCGTTTCTTCAGTTTCTTGAGAATAGATGAATCGCGGGATTTATCTTTTTTGCTGATGGTACATGCTTATTAGCTCTTTTACGCTGGTGGCGTCTTCCGCCTTTTTATCAACGCCTCTAAATGAAACCAAGCGGGGAAATCTTAAGGCATACCCCGGCTCCTCCCCGGTCTTTCCGGCGGTATGGATTGGGGAGCGGGTAATTTCATCCGCCAAAACCTCAACAACAATCTTTGGTTCAACCCAAACGCTTGGCGTGATTAAAGAATTGACCCTTGCCGGCTTAGCCTGAACCTTAAATTTTGAACTTTGAACTTTTATTTCCCGCCACTCCTCATCCGTTAGTCCGGTGCCGATTTTGGAAACCGTTACAAACTCATCTTTTTTATCATCATAAAGCCCTGCCAAAAGCGCTCCCGCGCCAAAGGCTGTCCTTTTCCCTTTGCCGGAAATATAACCTAAAACCACGCAGTCAATTGTATCGCGCAGCTCTCCGGCTGAATGCCGTTTGAGCTTGACCCAGTTAAAATTTCTTCCTCCTGCCTCGTATTTACTCTCAAGTTTTTTTACCACTATCCCTTCCAAACCTTTAGAGATTGCGTCATCAAGAATTAAACCAAGTTTTTTCGGATCCGAAACCCTTTGATCTTTGGTTGGAATAAGAATACCATTCTCTTTAATTGTCCCGTGAAGTATTTCAAGCCTTTTATAAAGCGGCTCGTCAATTAAAGATCTTCCGTTTTCATAAAGAATGTCAAAAACGAATGCCTTAAGAGGCAGTTTTTGGGCCATTTCTTCAATACCGTATTTTCGGCGCCTTTTGGTGGTTTCCTGAAAAGGCAGAAATTCTTCGGACTCCAGATTGTATGCTAATGCCTCGGCATCAAGAATTGCTGTTTTAGCCTTTACCTGCCTTATTGTTCCTTCGATAAGCTCTGGAAACATATTGGTCATGTTCTCAAGGTTTCTGGAAAACATAAAGACCTCTTTGCCATTCTTATGGATTTGGATCCTGAATCCATCGTATTTATACTGCGCGTCAACCTCTCTCATTTTCTCAATGACTTTATCCGTAGTCGTAAGACGCTCGCAGAGTTCCGACCTTATTGGCTTACCAACCTGGACTTTAAGTTTTTCAACCTCATTTAATCCTTTATCAAAAAGGGTTTTGGCAATAAGACCAAGATCTGATGTTCGGTTATAAGCTCCTTCCAAAAGCTTTCTTTTAGAACGGTCTCCTAATTTTGCCTTTGCCAACGCGTCCAGAATGGTTGGGTCCCCAATGCCTAAGCGAAGATTTCCCAAAGGAATGCGAACCAGATGTTTTGCCGAGATCGGATCCAGTTTTTTAAGAAGATCTGATAGGAGGAACTGCTTTCTTTCAACCGTTCCGGTACCTTTTGTCTTGGCAATCTGAACCAGAATATTAAATACTTCTGTAACCGATAAATCTTGGAGTTTGGACTTTGGGTTTTGGGTTAGCTGTACCGCAACTATCCCCATGTCGCCTAGTTTGGTATACAATCCCAGAACTTCTTCTTTCTTGGAACCATACGCCAGTGCCATTGCCTGGGCAACCGTCTTCTCCGCCATGCCAATTTCTAAAGGCTCAAAAAAAGGGGCGATTCTCCCTTGCGTCAGATAGATAACCTTTTCTACCTCGCTTTTTGAACATTGTTTAAAAAGATCGGAAAGAATATCAATAAGGGCAAGGCGCGAGGGAGTTTTTTCAAGTTTTTCAAAATAATCCGCCAGAAGGGAAAACCGCATACAGAAGTATTTTAACATAAAAATATGCTATACTTTGCTTTTATATGGACAAAGAGAAAGAGGGGGAACCAAAAACAGAATTAACAATCCTGCCTCCTGCTGTTTCGCTGGCACTGGGCACGTGGATAACAACCAATATCTTATCACAAGATAGAATCAACGCGCTACAGCAGCAGATTAAATCGGTTGGCGACCCGCTATTTAAAGGAGTGTTGGAAGAGGCTATGTCACAACTGCAGGAAAACCTAACGGGATTGGCAAGAGATCTCCGGGAAGGAAGGGTTGCTCTCGCGCAAAATCCTCAAAGCCCACACTTTGATCAATCGCCACACTTTATATTTCAAAACGTAGAGCCGCCAGCACAAATGCCTACTGAACTGCCAGAGGGAGAACTATTTTTAGGCAATCCTCAAGCAACAATGTTTATACTCACGTTTGCCGAACGTTTTGATAATTGGATTACTCCATTCGGACTCGACAGGAGAATCTATGCAAATTTATTACCGGTGAAAAAAGAAGTAGATGGACTAAAAAATGTTCCTAATGGTCTAATGATTAATATTGACAAAGATCGTAAAACGGCATCCTTAAATCCAGCGCCTGCCCAAAATCTTCCTGAAACTTCGGACCTATAAAACATACTTTGCTCCTTTTGTGCTTCCGTGCTTTTTGATAACCCCATGCTCTATCAATGCCTTAAGCTCATTTAAAATCGTATCCTCGGAAACCATTGGGAAAAGCATGTAGAATGCCTTATTCTGAAGATAGCCTGTTTCCTGAATATACTCGATGATTTTTAGCTGGCGCTCGGAAAGAAGAACCGGTTTTCCGCCAAGTCTCTGCCTAAGCTTTCCGTCAACCGATATTCGCTCAACCTTTTCTTTTATTTTCGAAAGTTCGATCCCAAGACCCTTTGTGAAATACTCAAGCCAGAGCGTTAAATCCCCGCCCTGGCTTTCAACGCTTTGTAATGCTCCATAATAACTATTGGCGTCTTTGTCAAAATACTCCTCGAGCGAGAAAAACTTTCTGATGTCATATCCTTCCATAAACAAAATAAGCGTTGATAACGCCCTCGCGACCCTGCCGTTACCATCTAAGAAGGGATGAATCCGCACGAGTTCATAATGAATAACTCCGGCTTTCAAAACAGGGTGTATAGTTTCCGCCGAAGACTCATCTACAAACGCAACTAAATCCGCGATTTGGGATTCTACCTGCTCGGATGGCGGAGGCCTAAAAGAAACCTCCAAGGTCTGATTATTTTTAATCACAACCTGCGTCTTTCTGTACTCTCCGCACTTTTCCCGCGGCAGAATTTTTTCCACAGTCATTCTATGCAATTTCCTAATCGTAGACTCCGTAATTCTTCCTTCCGTACTGCCGACTGCAAATTCCGAAATATAATCCATCACTTTTCTGTAATTTATAATCTCTTGAATATCACGCTCCCTGCCGATAACCTCCTGTCCCAAAATAACCCTTTCCGCCTGATCCAAGTTTAACCCATTGCCTTCTATATGGGTACCATAATGAACGGCTCGGACCAGGGCGCTGTCCCTAAACTGCTTTTCGTAAAAAGGTAAAAGAGGCGCGCCCTCAATAATTTCGCGGCATGCTTCAATAGCACCAATGTTTTTTAAAATTGCGTTGGTGATGGTAAATTTAGGCTGATACATAAATCCTAAAATCTTTGATCTTTGATCCGATTTATTGTATTATACCAACTATGAAAGCCAAGAAAAAACAGGAGAAAAAACTTCCCATAGAAGTGGTGCGCCAGATGCTCGTCCTTTCAACCAGCGGCTTTGGTTTGGTTGCCGCTTTGGCCTGGAATAATGTTATTCAGGAATTAGTCAATGACTACATTAAAAAATTGCTGCCTAAAGGCGGAAGCGCTATGTCGCTCTTAGTTTATGCCGTAGCTGTAACTGCCCTAGCTGTTTTTGTAACCTGGGAACTCTCTAAAATCATCGAGAGGCTGGAAAAATGATCTTTTATAAAAAAGAGGCCATTATTTTAGGAATTTCATCTGCTAAATCCGAAGCGTTAAAGTAATATCCTACCCGTTTGAATAAACTATCTCCTGCCATTTTGTTAAAAAAACTACCGGCCAAGGCTGAAAGAAAGGCGCCGTTTTTACAGTAAAGCGCAGCCACCAGTCCGGATAGAACATCCCCTGTTCCGCCTTTTGTCATACCCGCGTTCCCGCCGTTGACCCCAGCGCATCCTTCGGTTGATGAACAAACAATATCATTCTGGCCTTTAAGCAAGATCACGCATTTGTACTTTCTCGCTATTTCTAAAACGACTGAATCATGAATCAGGAATTTTGAATGATGGTTCTTATTCCTTATTCCTGATTCCTGATTTTTAATTCTTAATTCGTTCTCAAATAGAATCTCAAACTCCTTACGATGGGGCGTTAAAATGGCATTTCGAGGAATAATTCTAGGATCCATAACCTGAAGGCTCCCCCCGTCAATTATCCATTTTTTGCCGGGATATTTTTTTAAAAGAGTCTCCGTCAGCTTTTTTGTGTCGTCATCCCCCTCTTCCTGCCCTTCTAAACGCGGCAGGCCAGGACCGATCAAAACACAATCCGCCTCCTTGATATAACTATCTATTTTGTCTCTGGGAACAATAATGCCGTCTCTAAATTCTTCTTTGCACCTCTGGACTATAGCGTTGTTTTCCGGGATAGAGGAGTAAAAAACCATATCAACAATTCTTGAAGCTATCTTTAAAGACCATAGAGACGCCGCGTGAAACAATCTTGATCCGCCAATAACAAGAAGCTTTCCGTTCTGTCCCTTGTGGGAATCTTTTCTCGGGAGATAGAGTTTCTTCAGTTCTTCCCTGCTAAATGGATACATAAACAAATGCTCCTCCTGTCCAATATACTAGCATACCGGAAGCACTTAATGCTGAAGGCTTAGAAAGCGTTCGACCTCCAAGGCGGCCATACAGCCAAAACCGGCCGCTGTTATCGCCTGTTTATATAAACTGTCATGAACGTCCCCTGCCACAAAAACGCCCTCTATGTTTGTCTTCGTATGATCATAAACCTTAATGAAACCCTTCTCATCCGCGTCTATACCCTGAAAAACTTTTGAATTCGGAATATGTCCGATTGCGACAAACACTCCGTCAGCCGGCATTTCCCAGGCTATTGTCTGGTCTTGAACTGCCAGTGCTTGACCCCCCATTTCCTCAGGCAAAATTTCTTTTTCTTGGTTTTGGGTTTTGATCTCTATCTTTGATCTTTGATCTTTGATCTTTGATCTTATTTGAACCTTCTCCACCTTCCTCTCCCCCAGTATTTCCGCAATCTCGCTGTTAAATATAACCTTGATTTTAGAGCTGTTAAACACCTTCTCCTGCATGACGGCGGACGCGCGAAAAGCATCTTTTCTATGAATAAGGATCACCTCGCTGGCAAATTTTGTTAGAACCAGCGCCTCTTCCATTGCACTGTCTCCACCTCCTACAACTATAACCTTTTTGTTTCTGAAAAAAGGGGCATCGCATGGAGCACAGGTTGATACCCCTTTGCCAACTTTCTCCTTTTCGCCCGGAACCCCAAGCCATTTTGTATCGGCTCCTGTGGCGATAATAACCGATCTTCCCTCGTAGGCTTTTCCCGCAACGGAAATCGCGAATGGAGATTTGGAAAAAGCAGTTTGAGAGAAATCTTCGTCCAGAAACCGCGCCCCAAGTCTTTCCGCTTGCTTTCGCATCGCTGTCATTAACTCAGGCCCCTGAATTCCTTCCGGGAAACCGGGAAAGTTTTCAACAAGAGTCGTCAGCATTAACTGCCCGCCCCATTTTGCTCCGGCTATAACTAGTGTCCTAAGATTGGCGCGGGTGGCATAGATAGCGGCAGTTAAACCCGCGGGGCCGGAACCGATGATAATAACGTCATGCATAAAAAACCAAAATCAAAACGCGAAGTGCTGAATCTTTGATTTGTTACGAAGCTAAAACCTCTTCTATTTCCTTCTTAAAGTTTTCTTTGCTTTGGGCCCCAACCATGGTCTTTATCGGCTTGCCATCTCTGAAGATAATAAGACTTGGAATACTCATTACCGCGTAACGAGAAGCTGTTTGCGAATTCTCATCTACGTTGAGTTTTCCCACCTTTAATTTATCCTGATACTCCTTGGCCAGCTCTTCAACAATAGGAGAAACCATTCTGCAGGGGCCGCACCATGGAGCCCAAAAATCAACCAGAACAGGAAGCTTACTCTGCAAAACTTCCTGATCAAAACTAGAGTCGGTAATTACAAAATCCGCCATTTATAAATTAACAATAGCAAAATCTTTCTTTTCTGTCAACGGAAAAAATTAAACCGGAGGTATATTGGAGGAAAAAAGGGGTATATCCGGTATTAAAAGGATGAAAGCTCTTCCCGTTTTGTGCGCAAAAACAAAAACCACTGCTCAAAGAATGAAAACAAACCCTTAAAAGGGGCTTCTATTAAGAAATCAAAGACAAAAAGAACAATACTTATCTGCGATACTCCCTCTGTTAAATTTCGGCCAACCCGAACTATAGGCATAAAGAAAAAATCAATAAGGGGCGTTAAAAGACTTTGTTTCTCCAAAACATTATACATATTCGCGGTTAAGATTATTCTGTAAGACAAAAAAGATACCACTGCTAAAAAAAGAAGGAATACTCCTTGGCTCACAATATTAAAATGAAGCTTGGTCAAGATAAAAACTATTGCCCCAAAAGAAACAAAGAAGGCCAGAAACCATAAAAATGTAAAAACAATGTTTAATAAGGGCTGTTTTTGGTCTTTTCTTCCTTTAATAACCAAAGGGTCGCCAAGAACTGGACTATCTTCATATAAAACTTCTTCTATAATCTTTAGTATTGCCCTAGAATTGTCATCTGCCGGAATACGGATAGAGACCCCAACCAACACCATAAGAAAAGACGGCATGGCAATGTTCAAAAGCATAGACCCTAGAAAAACTTGTCCGTAGAAAATCCTTTCATAGGTTGACTCTACTAAAATCGCGATTAGGGCCTTTGTTAAAAGAACAAAGGTAACGCTTCTCACAACCGCCCGTCTAACCTTGGAGGCAATCCCTTGATATCTTACCCTACAAAGGCCAAAGATTACCTGCTTCAATAAACTCGTATCTCCTACCAAAACCCTAATATTCCCTCTTTGGGTAGAAAGCGCATCCTCTAAAATCAGAAAGGGAGGGGTTCTTCTTTTGATATAAGAATAAATACTATCTTTAGCCGGATAGTAAATCTGCCTATTTATTTCTTTATATCCTGCCATAAAGTTGGCGGCAATCTTTTCAAGATTATCTTTTGTCCGTTCTCCAAAAAACTGTCTAAATAATTGATATCTTAAAAAAGCAATATCGTCTCTGTTGAATGCTTTTCTAATTGCCAAAAGAACCTGGGCGTCCCTTGTTTCGGTTGTTTCATCCAAAAGAGTAACATGATATCTCAAAATTTGAAACATAAAACTTGCCATAATTTCCCTTTCGGTATTGGGGTTTACAATATGGGCAATGTCTGAGGAGACAAGCTGATAAATCCATTCGTTTATTGTTCTTTCCCGTAGTATTTCTTTTTTAATAAGAGACTGCCTAAGGGTCAAATAATAATTGATTGATTGATTAACCTCCTCTACGATTTTACCGCCTATCTGGCCATCGGGGATATAACGCGCCCATAGTAATTCGCGAAGCAAGGGTTCTGCTATGCTACTAGGATTTCCTCCGAGAAGAAGACGTCTTTTAAGGATTCTTTCAATAGCCGATCTTAGAATAACCTCCTCTTCTCTATACTCCATGACATTGCGAAGTTTTTCGTATAAATAGGCTATTTGGGAAACAATGGGGTTTACTTTAAGCTTTGTTTCGTTATCGTGCGGCTCTTCTCTTTCAAAAGCAGAAATAAGTACATTTGCCAATCTCGCAAGGGGCTTGGTATCTTCTGTCGCCATGGGGGTTATTATATACTAAGATCTTTAACCTTGCAGAGCCTCTGCTTCTTCTTTAGAGAATTCCTTCTTTTTGCCAATACCTGCTAACGGCAGGATAAATCTATCCAGCCCCCACCATCCGGCGGTTCTTGAGGCAAAAATTAAGAGAAGCTCCAAGACAAAGAGTATCGGGTTGGTGCTGACAGTACCTGCCAAAAGATAATTCATATTCATAAACGCACCAAAAAAAGCCGCAATGCCCGTAAAGATTCCCAAGATAAGGGCTATCCCAACTAAAACTTCTCCATAGGATACCAAATAGGAAAAAATTGTAAGATTATGCATCACCAGTCCTGTTAGAAATTGCGCATACCAACCCTGTACCTGTGGATGCGCTCCCCCTGTCTTGGCTAGAGCACCAACAAGAAAACCATGCAAGGCAACTCCTGTCTTAGAGCCGACCCAGACAGGACTCTGAACTTTTTCTATCCCCGCCGAGAGCCATTCCCAGCCGACATAAAGCCTGACTATAGCCCAAAACCAGGCAAAGGACATATTAGCAAATAAAAACCTGGACAATCCGGACTCGGGTATCTCTGTTGCGTTAGGTTTTTTATCCATCTTGAGAACTTCCTTGCTATTTTTCTTTCTCTATCTTTTTCCAAAGCCAGACACCAAGAAGTATTAAGTCAACCAGAATAATTATCTGAAAAATTAATCCTGTTAATAAACCTGCTCCGTTTCCCCATCCCCACATCATATTTATCACCCTTTTTACAGTATTTCCTATATAGAAGGGTTTGTCAATATACAGATCGTGTTTTGACGGGGGCGAAGACTACTTCCTGCCCGGAATTATTGAGAGAAAGAAGAAGTATCCTGACTGTTCCGGGTAATCCCGGTTGATATTTGCGACATATCGGTTGAGTCAAGCGTTTGCATTGCCTCATTAAGATTCTGCTTGGTATTTATGGGTTGTGGGGTTACCTGTTGAATTTGATTTTGTAGAGCTTGCTGGGTTTGCCCTCGCGGTGTTTGCACTGGCTGATACTGTCTAATTTGCCCCCGAGGTTGCGCGGTTCCAGTCTGTTTGCCTACCATCACCATAACTATCACAAAAAGAATCGCTACTGTCCCAAGAGAAAAGGCAATTATTGTATATAAGCCCTTGTGGCTGTGCACTTCTGTTGGTATGGTTGATTGTATTTGTTCGTCCATAGTTATGGTGTTAATGTCACGCTTGGCGTAACTCCCGATGTTTCAGCTGGACTACTTGACGATGTTGCGCTCGGCGCTCCATTTGAATTTATGCTCGGCAGCGTTCTGACTGCGACAATAAGGTTTTTAATGGAGGTTCTATAATCTTCCAATCCTTTAAGCACTGCCTGCATGTCTGTTCTGTACTGGGTCATTAATGCCCCCGGATTATTGCCGGTACAGGAAAAGCCGGTTACATCAGATTGGGCCGCTACAACTAACGGCGTAAGAGTGTTTTCTCTGGTGGCAATATCCGCAACAAGAGAATCATAGGACGGAAGGGTTGTTCCTGAGGGAACAACCTTTGTCAGATAATACCGCTCAACTCCTTGAGCGATTGACGTAAAGGTTTTCTCCATTTGCGTTGCTAAACCAACCAGATGTGTTGAACGATGAACAAGCACCTTCTCAATACGCTGGCATGCTTGAAGTCTTCTTCCCTGTAAATGATTTTGCGCAAAGGCAGGCACATGAACTACGGCCTGCTGCTGCATGCTGTCTGACTGTTGAAGCGGTTGGCCATTTTGGCCTGCCGGCGCGGAGGCTGCTTGTCCTTCCTGTTGAGACCTATATCCGTCTCCCTGGCTATTTGGTCTATTAAAACCGGGATTAGCGTAACCTACGCCTTGGGGCCTACCAAAGGCTAAAACTTGATTTACAAATATAAAAACAGGGATAAGAAAAAGAAGGATTGGAATATATAAGAAGCGCTTATAAAAGAACTCTCTCATGTATTTAGCATACAATGCCAATCATTCGGTGTCAAGCTTTTCGTCAAAAAATCTTGAATATCTTAGTTTGGCCTTTTTCAAAAACAATCTTTCCCAATTTATAAAATTTATTCTCGTTAAGATTGGGGTATTTCTGTCTCTCTAAATCTCCGATGAAAATATATTTTATATTATATTTCTTAAGAAGGCTTTTGGTTAGTTTTAAATTATTCTCCTCATATAAATTCTTTACATCCGGTATTCTTGCAGCAGGAATATTGTAGGTTCCCCGCCATAACCATTCGTGAACAGTCCAGCCCAAAACAGTGGGAATGCCCGTGTTTGCCGAAACCCTGGCGTAATCGGTATACGAATCCCCTTGGGCCTCCAAGATTACCGGCTGTCCCTTAACATGCGCATTTAACCACTGTATAGCCTCATAATCACTGGGGTAAAGATCTTTAAGATAGGCTGTTCCATTTAAACCATGATAGGTCTTAAGATTATCATAATAAGAATTTATGGCAAAATAAGGATAGATTGATACCAAAAATAGACCGATGCCTCCTATAAGTATTGCCGCTAATTGCCAGTAATTTACTCTTTTCTTTAGGCCTTCTTTAAAATCGGAAATTATTCTTGTTATGGCATAGGCAGAGGCTATCGAAAGCATAATAAAGGCCTGATAAACAAGTTTAAACATGGTATTTGCCCTAAAATAGGTTGTATAAATATCTTTCAGATAAAAAAATTCAGGCGCAATAATAAGAACGCTTGAAAAAAGAATTAAAATTAAAACAAAAAGATCAGAAGGGGGAAAATTTTTAATTCTAAACTTAAAATTTTCAATCAAATTCAAATGATTAAATTTTAATTCTTTAAAAACTTTTGAGTTTTGATTTTTGATTTTAACAATAATAAACAAAGCCGCCCAAAAATAGAAAAAGCCGTATAAAATAAATAATTGCCAGACAGGAGAAGTCTGGCAGTAATTTTTTTCGAAAAGAAAGGGCCCTATTTTGCCGATTTTTGTTAAAAAATGGGGGGCACAGTTAATGCCGATACCGGAAACAAAGGGTTTAAAATTGACATTGAAAGGCAAAGAAAAAATAAAAAAGCAAATAGCAATCAGCAGCAAATAAATAATAAATGTGTAAATCTTTGATTTTAAATTTCTAATTTTAAATGAGTCCATAATTCTTAATTCATAATTCTTAATTCGTGGGGGTTCGGAAGAAGGATCTATTAAGATAAGATACCCCAAAACTAAAAAGGCAAGAAGAAAGTAGATCAACCCGTCCCAGGCATTTGTCATATACATCACCGCTAATAAAAAGCTTATTAGGGGAATTTGTAGTCTTAAATTTCTAATTTTTAATGGATGCTCAAGGTTTAAGTTTTTAAATAACGACAGTAAAACGGCAATTATCAAAAGCACAAATGGAACATCTAAAACATGTCCATGAAGATCCGAGACCACAAAAGAATAAATAGGAAATTCATGAATCGTGTGGTAAATAAACCGGGTCGCGTTAGGATACCAGTAATTATTCGGGAAGGTAAAAGGAGAAAACGGCATTTGCCAAAAAGGAAGAGGATTGTTCGAATTATAGCCCGAAAAGAAAGAGTATATTGTTTGGAGATTTCCTGCAAAAGAAACTAAAAACGCAGTTAGCAATCCCCCCATTACAACTTTTGAATTTTGAGTTGTGTTTTTAAGTTTACTAATCAAGTTGGCGCCAATCGAAAATGACTCCATAAACGTCAAGGCAAATAAAGTAGCAATCATTAAATTAAAAGTAATATTGGAAGGTATGTTTGAAATTTTGGTTAATACCGCTGTTACTAAATGTCCAAAATAATAATAATTTATGGGAAGAGGCGTAAACCACATATCTTTTGGCGGGAAATAGGTGCTTCGTAAAATTGAATTAAGAAAACCAAAATCCATGAATTTTTCAAGTCCATGGATATCCGGCTGATGGGCTCTGATATAAACCCAAAATAAAAAAGAGGCTAAAAATAAAATTTCCTCCAGTAAATAAATCGGCCGGTTTTTTTTATAAATCACAAAGTAATCTTCTTTTTTCATAATTAAAAAATTGATAATCGCGAAAAAGGAAAGGAGCATAATAAGACTGGGTTTATTAAAGGCAAGAATATGCGCTACGCCCAAAACGAAAATGGCATAAGATATAATAGCCGCGCCGATTATCTTTGAAAAAATATATCCGTTGTCAAAAAGATTCCTTAAGAAGAAAAAAGTAAAAGGCAGAAAGATACTGCCCACCAAGAATAAAATAAACCACCAAGTAAGGGCGTTAATTAAATCGGCTATAGGCATAAATTTCTCCTGATGATTCTAGATTAAGACAAACCCTGATTTAATCGAGGGAGAATATCTTTGATTGACGTAACGGCAAAAAGATTATTCTTTATTTTCCCATACTTTCTATTATTGAGCCAAAAAAGATTTAGCTGCGGATTCTTCTCCGATAGATAGTCAACCAGATCAAAATCATCGTCAACGTAGGAAGAAAGGGAAAGCTTTTTAATAATTTTATCTTTAAATATATGGGGCTGCTCATTAGCAAAGTTAAAATACATCCCGCTAAAAATCTCGCCAAGTTTATCTCTTGCTATAATCTCATCGGTCTTTTCTCTTAAAAAGGCGAACCTTCCTGAGATAAGATACAATTTATTTATATTATCCTTCCCTTTTAATTGCCTTACAAAGGCTATATTATCTTGCAAGGGCTGTCTAAAGATCGAGTAATGTATCAAAAGTCTTAAGTAGGCTTCCGGCTTTGATGGAATTCGATAAGCAAGTTTTCCGTTTTTATTTTTATAAAACCTGTCTATAACTGTCTCCGGTACAAAAGGCGGGTAATCAACTAAAACCCTGTCTAAATCAAAACCTATATTCATATCAATTTTGATCATGTAAATTTTGTCACCAATCCCAACAACTTAAAATTCCAACCCACCCGGTGGCCTTTGCCCGATTGATTGATAAATTCATTTCGGTGAGATTCGTACCACTTATAGTTTTCCAATAAAAGCTGCTGATTGGATTTAGTCGCCTTCCATCCTAATATCTTTTCTGCATTCTTTGTGTCAACATAAGAATTGACCGGCAGTGTTTTGTAATGCCAGGCTGATACAGGAGA
Source organism: Patescibacteria group bacterium (assembly GCA_023473545.1). Lineage (GTDB taxonomy): Bacteria > Patescibacteriota > Microgenomatia > Levybacterales > UBA12049 > JAMCTM01. The sequence continues at coordinate 65,014 of JAMCXO010000002.1, forward strand.
CAGATTTAATAATTCAAGAATTCTCAGCATCATCTGCGAAGGAAAAACAGGAAGCGAGATTATCTTTGTTCTGCTTTTGGCATACTTTATAACATATTCTAGATCTTTTCTCCAGGTTTTAAATTCCTGGGCCCCGATATTAAAAATTTGCCGGTCCGTTTTTGTCTTTAACGCCTTTACTATTGCCTCTATCACGTCCGACACCGCCAATAACTGATACTTATTATTTCCTGATCCCAAAATAAATAATTTTTTGCCGTTATAAATCGCTTCAAACCAGATAGTAAAAACCCCCAGTCTCTCGGGTCCGAGAAAAGTTTTCGGCCTAATAATATTTACCGATAACCCTTTTTCTCCGTATCTAAGACATAGCTTCTCCCCTTCTGCCTTTGACTGACCGTAGTAACCGATGGGCGAAATACGATCTGTCTCTTTTTCGGGCAGATGATTAGGCACACCGTAAACCGCAGTCGAGGAGATAAAAACTAAGCGTTTTACTTTATTTTTAAGAGAGGCCTCAAGCACATTTTTTGTTCCGTTTATATTTACGCCAAAGATAATTTTTTTACTTCTTTGGATTGGCAATGCGGCTGCCGCATGAACCACATAGTCTTGGTTCCGCAAGGCTTTACCAACCAGGCTTTTATTTCTTACGTCTCCTTTTATTACAGTTACCTTACCGATCAGATCTTTTGCTTCTAAAGAAGCAATATCAAGAAGGGTTACATTATATTTTTCCTGGAGAAGCCTTCTGGCAAGATGCACGCCTAAAAATCCGCACCCGCCGGTAATAAGAACCTTTTGCATAGAAACTATTGTACTATCCCTACTCTTACTAAAGCAAGACTGGCTAGAATCTCAATTAAGTTTTGAATCCCATGCGTTTCTTTATGGTTAGGGTTTTTCACGAGCTCTTTTTAAATATCATAACCTTTGGATGGTCATAGACGGTAAACGATTCATCGGCTGATTGGTCGTTAATTCTAATATTAAGAAACGGAATCGTTGGATAAACAGAAAATTCAGCGACCTTCTTAAATCCGAGTTTTCCGCTAAACAGCCTTCTGTAGTAATTAGCTGTCTGAGGGTAGCACGAATGAGGATAAAGTTTAGCGCAATCGGACAATTTCTGCAAAGGCACATAGAGTCTGTTAGAGGCAATAATAATATATTGCGTTTGAGATAGCTCTCTATCAATCTTTTCCCATTTAAATGGAGTATCAGGATCATAAAGGGCTAAGGTTAAAATCCTATAATTTCCTCCGCCAAAAAGAGGCAACTCGTCGTCCCAGTGTTCAACTGCCAGGATTGATCCTTTAGGAATGTGTTTATTAATCCAGTTGGAGGCAAGAACGCGGGTGTTGGGACGGGTGTAAATATGAAAGAAAGATATTGGCCAAATCAATAAAAGAGCACAAAGCATTAAGCATAAGGTATTAACTATAAAGAGGCTTTTTGCTCTAAGTTTTATTAAATCGAATATTTTCGCTACGGATATGGCGGCGAAAAGGGCTAGCAAGGGATAAAGAGGAAGCATATAGCGCATAAATCCAATAGCAAATCTACCGACAACCAAAAAATATGACCAGAAGAAAACAGCTAAAATAAGCTCCCCTGCCCATTTTTCGCCTTTTTCCTTACGCAAGGCAAGGACGGTAAAATAAAAAGCGCCGATAAAAGAAAGCGTGGAAAAAATCGGTCCCAAGCCAAACAGAAATATATTTTTTATTTCGTAAAGATAGGGAATCTTCCCAACATACTGCAGGGTATAAGGAAAAGCGAAGGCATTATGAGTCATTCGGTATTGCTCTAAGGTCTGCTGAGAAAATGTTTTAAAATCAATAAGAGCGTAAGGCTCAAAGAGCATAAATGTTAAGCTGGCGCTAACTGCTATAAGAGCAGCCCGGACAATAAGTTTCTTTAAGAATTTTGGCAGGTGGGGAAACCAGACGCGCACTCGGTGAGGGCTTTTAAAAAAAATAAGCAGAAAATCAATAATAAGCGACATACCCAGGGCAGGCAATAACGCCATGGCGCTGACCTTGGTGGCCAGGGACAGACCAAAGAAAAACCCGACAACCACTGCCCTAACTAAGCTTGGCTTTTCGTAAAAATTGATTAAGCTGTAAAGGGTTACTAAAATAAAAAAGCTAAGAATTGTATCAACGGCGTAAAAATGCGATACCTGTATGGGAAAAAGGGCGATGCTATAAAAGAAAGCGGCCAGAAGCCCTGTTCTCTTGTCAAACAGCTTTTTAGCTAATAAAAATATAATAAGAATAGTAGCTCCGTCAAAAACCGACGACAAAAATCTGCCGACAAGATTTATGCTTTGGTAGGTTCGGAAAGCAGGGCCCAAGAAGATACCGGCTATACCGCCTGAGACCTTTAAAAGATAGAGGGGAAAACTGCCGTAAGCAAAAAAATGGGGATCCAGGGAACTCCGGGGAGAAAAAAAATTCTTAAAGGAATGCGGCAGATGTAAAGGAAGCGTAAACATTACGATTGCTCTCTCGTCGGGATGGAGATGAAAACCCTGGTCCCAGTTAATGTCGTATAGCCGCAGGCAAAGACCTAACAGTACGATCACAAAAAGTATATAAAGATAATATTTTTTCATAGACTTTTCTTAAATATAAAAACTGTAGGCCGGTCAAATACGTCTGACGTTGTCTCGTAACGGAAAACAGGATCGCCTAAATAGGCGATTTTACAGAATATATCACAGGGCGTCTGGTAAATAAGCTTATAGCCAAGTTTTCCGGAAAAAAGGGCCGAGTAAAATTTATAGCCATTAGGAAAACGGGTCCGATTAATAAATCTTGACTTCATAATCCTTTGGCTGGGCAAGATAATATACTCATCATCTTTAAGTCTAAGCTTAAGATTTTGCCTTAGATAAGAATTGGAATCCAGACTATAAAAGTCGAAAAGACTAATATTTATAAAATACCGGTTAAAAGGAAGTATGCCCAAATCGTAGACCTCGCTTAAGATTCGCGCGTTTGAAGGTATATTATTTTTAGCCCATAAAGCCGCGGCCATACTGGTGTAACTTGAAGCATAAGTGGCAAGAACAAAGCTAACTGAAAATATTAAACCAATAATTGTCAACAAAATTAAAGTCGCGCGGTAGTAAAAAAATCTAAACTTATTAAGAATATCGCCTAATGCAACCCCCGAAATAATATAAACAAACGGCAGGGTTGGCACAATATATCTTGTCCATTTAACGAACAAAAAGGCATTGGGCAGGAATAAGACCAGAAAAAACAAAATCAGCAGTAAAAAATTCCTGCTTTTTGTCTTTAAACAAAGATAGCCAAGATAAAAAATCGAAAAAACAAAAATTAGGGTTATGATCGGATTTAACAAAAACGGATAGATTCTAAAAAATTGGTACAGTATTGGCACAGTGCCAAAAAAATCACCGGTATAAAAAACAGGAATAGTTCCCAAGGCAACAGCTGATTCATAGCGCATGCTGGACAAAAAAGAATTAAAGTCTAAAAACGTATAAGGATTGGAAATTAGATAAACAACAAAAACAACAAATAAAAATAAAATGATGCGCTGTATAAATTCGGTAATGCCCGCGAATTTAATTTTTTTATTGCCTGCGATATTTTTAAAATCAATTAGGAAAAAAATGCTAACTAAAAGAGGAATAAAGACAAGGGACGAAACCTTAATACCTACCAGTATGCCTGTTAAAACAGATATAAAAACGAGGCTAAGAAGGTTTGGTTTTTTAATGTAATTAATGCAAGATAGGAAAAGGACAAGCCCGAAAAAGGAAAGCCACATTTCAAACGTACCAAAATGGGCAAACTGAATATAGCCAACGCTAAAAAGAGAAAGCACTAAAGCAATTACTCCGCTTTTTTTACCGCCAATTTTACTGGCGGCAAAATAAGTCAAAGGTATTAAAAATATACTCAAAAGCGCGGAAAATAGCCTGGAAACAATAATTGCCCGCAGAAGGGAAACGCTTAAAATAGGATAGCTTGCTGAAATCAAATTGAAGAAAACGGAGAGAAAATAGATTAAATATATCGGAAAACCGCCATAGGCAAAGAAACGCGGATTCATTTGACCCAAGAAATGCAGTTGGCTAACGGAGGAGGCAATATTTCGCTCGTCCGGATGAAAATAAAACGGAGAGCCCCAATTTAAATTAACAAATCTTAAAAATCCACCGATGGATACTAAAAACAAAATAATAATTTTTGTTGAAAATTTAAGGCTTAAAAGTTTAGACATTAGGCAATTAGAAATTGATTAAAAATTAGAGATTCATTTTTGGCGTAACAACAATGTTGCGATTTTTTCTCCCAGTTCCACAGCATAATTAGTTCCCCTATCCCAAGGATAAACCTGCTGCATATTGGCTAAATAAACATTGTCTAAAGGCGTTTCAAAGGGAGGCATAACTTCGGAGTAATTGGTAAAAATGACAGGTTGGGCAAAAGGCGCCTTAAAAAGTTCAAAGTTCAAAATGCAAGATTCAAAATCAGGATTAATCCTTTTAAGATAAGGAGTGTAAATTTTGAGAAGTTCTTCTTTAGTCAGTTTCATATAGTGATGGCCGATCGGCAGATAATTTCCCAAATAAACAATGTGTTCATTGTTATAATATTTTTTATCCATAAAGTTGGTATGTTCAACAATTGCCATAATAGGAGACTTACTATCACAGATGTTTAGCCAATAGGTTCCATCTTTAAGAAACGGTTCTTTTAATCTTAGAACTAAATTTATTGCGCCTAGGCTTTTTAGGCTTTTTAATTTTTTCTGGTAATCCAGGGGCAAATCTCGGACAATCTTTAGAAATAAAAACGAAGGCAAAGTTACGACAACCTTGTCGAATTCGCGGTCTTCGGTTTTTGAGTTCTGGGTTGTAATTCTGACTTTTGCATTTTGATTTTTGATTTCTTTAACTTCCGTATTGTAATAAAGTCTTCCGCCCCTTTTTTCAATTTCTTTCTGGAGATGCTGCGCAAAACCTAAAAATCCTCGCTCTGGATAACGCAGGGACGGTGTCCTTTTTTTAATTCTTGCCCAAAACCAGGTAAAAGAAATGTTTTCTGTAAAACTTCCAAATTTGTTTACCAAAAGAGGTTCCCAAATCATTTCATATGTTTTTTTACCCATTATTTTTCTGAGTGTCTTTGCGGCATTTAATCCCTCAAGCGGCCTCCAGAAAGGATTTAAACGCAGAATGCCCAAAATAAATCCCAGGCGGATTCTTTGCCATATTGATAAAAGAGGAAATCGCATGAGACTCGCGGGTGAGTCTAGCTGATAAATATTACCTTCTATAAAAGAGGATGTTTTCGGTCTTTTAGAGATTACTCTATAATCTATTTCCCTAGCCAAGGAAAGTATAGCTTTATCATTTGTAAACCAATGATGGTAATGTTTTTCTAGGCTCCAGCTCCAACCCGGTTCTTTATAACCAACCGCCAGTCCTCCCGGAAACGGATCTTTCTCAAATATTTCTACCTGATGTCCGTTTTTGGCAAGAATATAAGAGGCTGTTAAACCGGTAAAGCCGGCACCGATGATTGCGATTTTCATAAATTAGATTCCGCCACGAGAAAGAAGAAAAAGCACGGCCCCGGCAACTGTTGTAACAATACCTGAAACGCCTATCAAAATAGCTTGATTGCTGCCGGTTACAGGCAATTTGGACGCTTTTGTAATAACTGCTGGGGAGGGTGTCGGTGTCATGATTACAATTGCGGTAGGCGCTAAAGTAGGTGTCAAAACAGCAGTTGGACTGGCGGTGGGCACTATGGGAGTAGGCGCTGGGGTAGGCGTTGGAGTTAAAATAGAGGTAGGCGTTGGTGAAATTATAGCCGATCCTTGAATTTGTGTTCCTGCCGCATACACGGTAAATTGCTGTGTTATTGTCCGAAGTATCCCCGACTTGTCTCTGGTTGTTATAGAAATAGTGTGATTCCCCGGGGCAAGATCCTGATTCGGCCTGAATGTCCAGTTTCCATTAGCATCGGCCACAACCTGCGTTTCTATAGGAGTTGAATGAATGACAATCTTTACCTTAGCGCTTGGCGATGCTGTACCGCTAAAGGCAGGTTTTTGATCTGTAAAGGCCTCGTTCTTTTTTGGAACAGTTATCCCAACCTTTATTTGAGACCCGGAAATACTGACTGGAAAAGAGGGAAAGTGGGTATTTGCCGATGCGGATGAAGAGGCACTGGGAGAAATACCGGAGGTAAAATCATAATTCTTGGAAAGAATCACAAGGGGTACGGGATTTGCCTGGCTGATATAAAACGGGGCATTAGACGTCTCCGATCCGCCATCCAAGGCAAGCATATTAAAAATTGTCCCAGGAGACACCGACACATAAGAATCTAAATTATCGGATCTAATCGCGTTTATCGGCAAAACATAATTACCGTTCTTATCTGCCAATGCCGACAATGTTTGCGCCCCGTTGGTTGTCACATAAATTAACGCCTCTTGGGGACTTTGCCCATTAGGGGTCACCAGACGGCCGGTGATAGGATTTTGAGAAGGAGGGACGGAAGACAAAGAAGGGCCGGTTGCTACCTGAAAAGGCGCGTTATTGTTAAGAAATGTGTCCTTGCCGCTTGTTATTGAAAAATAGTAGGTAGTAGATGGCTTAAGGTCTTTAAGGGTTATGTGATGCAGGTTGTATAAGCCAACGTTTCCTCCTTGTTGATCCCGGTCGTCCAAAACAGTGTATTTAAGGTTGTCTCTTGAGACCCCGAATGAAATAACACCTGTAACCCGCTGGGTAGTAGAATACGACACACTAAAAGAAGAATCCGATAGATTGGTTATGCGAACCTGCCTAGGTGTATTATCCGGGCTTGCTTTGGTAATAAAGAAAACCCCGCTTTTGACTAAATAGCTTGTTATCCCTATTCCTACCACTATCATTAGTATGCCTAAGATAGAAGGGATGCGTTTTTGCCAGATACTTAACCTCATAGCAAATTATATTCCTCCAGCCTGAGAAGCGCTTGGCGATGATTGTTGTTGGGACGATGCGGCAGATGAGGACGCGGAAGGGGAAATGGTTAAAGACGCGGAATTACTTGCGGGTTCTGCCCCTAGATTGCCAGTTGGGGTTTGGGAAGATGGGCTTTTCGGAGAACCAGTCTTCAGTTGGTACACAGGCGTTATCTTTGTTCTTTTGTCAAGTTTATCTATAATGCTTGTATCAAAACCGGGATTTATAGGCGCTATGGCAGTACTTATGGTTTGCGAAATCGTCGAGGTAACACTCTCGTGATAAATGCTAAAACCTACCCACAAAATAGCAAAAGCAGACAAAGGCACTATTACTAAAAGAATGTTTTTCTGATTCATAAGCTTACTTCATATAATATGCTTTTGCTCGTATGTTGGCCAGGAGCGCTTGACTCGTCTTTGAACTCTTATTTATTGAAAGCGAATCAATCGTTATTATACGATCAAAGCTTGTTAAAGAATTAACAAATTTAACGATATCATTATAAGTACCCCTAACCGAAATAAAAAAGATAAAAGAATTGGTATTAGGCGAATTAAACTGGGAAGTGCTTCCGGCTAAATCGGTTTGTCCAACCTGCAACTGACCAACCTCCACATTTGAATCCAAAGCCATAGTCTGGATCTCTGCCATTAAATTCACGTTATTTGGCGATTTGGGAATGGCGGAGAATACAACCGGCAGCCTATTCTGAAGCGAATTATATTTTTTTCTCAAGACAGACAGATTTTCTATTTTTTTTACAAGAGCGTCCTCTACAAACTGATTGTCCGCCAGCTGTTTTTTTAGCTTAGCGATGGTTGAAAGAGTAGGATTGATGGCGAAGACGGCTAAGAAAGATACGGCGATAAGGGTTAAGACAAGGGTGGTAATATCTCTTGTTTTCTTTTCTTTAAAATTAGACAGGAGGGCAAGATAGTTTTCGGATATATATTTTGAATATAAATTATTTACCTTCATAATCCCGATGTCGAACCTTTCTTTAAGACCGCACTAATGCCAACCGCAATACTTGACTGAGATGTTTTATTTGCTATGCTGTTAAGGCTGACAGAATCAATATATTGGTAATTCTTCAATTTATCAATAAAATCCGCCAGGGAGGAAGAAGATGTAACCTGCGCCGTTATCATGATAGAGTCTCCCGACTCGATAATCGTGTCGAAGGAAAAACCTGAAGGAGCAAAAGCAATAACATCTGTCAAAATTTTCTTCTTGGCTGCCGCGGACTCATTAAGCCGGGAGGCAAGAGACAGTCTATCCTGTAAATTGCGGTATGTTAGCTCGCTTCCTCTTAAAAGATTGACAACAGCCTCTTTCTGTTTAATCTGATCATTAAGATTAACCAATTTACGATCCAGGGAAAACCTGTATAAAAAGGCGCCCAAGGCTATTAACTCAGTCGCAATTATCAGAAAGCGGCCAAAGGTTAAAATCCAGTTAAGCAGATTGTCGAAAAAGCTATTCTCTTGTCTGCGAACCAGATTTACTGAAGGCAGGCTTTTTTTGCTATACATACTTCCAGTCTAGGAGAATTTAAAGACTTTGTCAAAGCGGAATTTTAATATCGCAAAAGGTTATTTTTTTGCCTTAGGTCTTTTTGGGGTTTTATTGGAAATCGGTTTTTCCGGGGAAGATTTTTTCCCATGCTTAATAAGTCTTGCCAGTTGGGATTTTAGCCTGGCGGCCTTATTTTTGTGGATTATATTTTTCTTTGATGCCTTATCGGTTAGACTTACGGCAAGCTTCAGGCTGGATTGAGACGGATTCTTCTTGGCTTTCTTAACAGCACTTTTCAAAAGATTTTCCCATCTTTTATTCGCTTTTTCCCTTTTTTTATCCTGCCGTAATTTTTTAATAGCAGACTTTATAACTGGCATGGGCATATTTTAGCATGGTATACTATAAACTGCAACCGAAATAATATGGCCCAAAACTTACTGCAGAAAGGTGTTAACGTACTTTTAAAAAGGCAGACCAATATTCTCTCCGCCGCCTTTATTATAATGGCAACGGTTATCCTGTCCCAAATACTAGGCCTTGTCAGACAAAGACTTCTTGTTGCCATATTCGGCGCCTCTAATACACTAGGGGTATATCTGGCATCCTCTAGCCTGCCTAATTTTTTATTCCAACTCCTGATAGCCTCTGCCTTTTCATCCGCTTTTATACCGATATTCTCGGACTACCTAACCCACGGAAAAGAGAAAGAAGGACACAAGATGGCATCGGACCTTTTTCTTATTACCTTTATTATTTTCTCTATCTTATCCCTTATTCTCTTCATATTCGCCCCTTTTTTTTTAGAACTTATTAATTTGGGATCAGGCTTTTCTGCCTCTCAAATGTCTCTTATGACAAAGATCGCCAGAATTATCATTGTTGGTGAATTAATCTTTATGATAGGAACCTTCTATTCTTCTCTCCTGCAATCATACAACCATTTTTTTATTCCCGGTATCGCAGCCGCGTTCTATAATCTCGGCATTATCCTTGGTATCATAACCCTTTCGAGCAAGGTAGGCATATTCGCGCCCGCCTATGGGGTTATACTGGGATCTGCCGTTTTTACGGCAATTCAGTTTCCCGTGCTTAAGAGGGTCGGATTCTCCGCTCATTTTTCCTTTTCTTCGGATATCTTTAAAACTCCCGGTTTATATGACACCCTAAAATTAATGTGGCCCCGCATGGTGTCTATAGGCAGTTTTCAGCTTGGCACAATTCTTGTTGTGTCCCTTATCTCATTTCTTCCCGCATCCGGAAGAAGCTATGTTATCTTCGACTATGCCCAAACACTGTCCTTTGCTCCTGTAATACTTTTTGGTCAGACAATCGCCCAGGCCGCTTTCCCGGTCCTGTCAAGGGAAAGAAGGATGCTTGGCGATTTTCAGAAAACCTTTGTTACGAGTTTTAACCAATTACTTTACTTAATTCTGCCTGTATCGGTACTTTTTCTTGTCCTTAGAATCCCGATTGTCCGCTTGGTATACGGAGCGGCGGCTTTTGACTGGCAGGCAACCGTATCAACAGGCAAAACATTGGCTTTCTTCTCGATAGCAATAAGTGCTCAGGGACTTATCTACCTTGTATCCAGAGGATTTTATGCTCTCCACGACACAAAAACCCCGCTTATCATAGGAGCAATCTCTACGGCCGCAATGCTTATTTTAAGTTATATTTTTGTCATTCATTATCAATCCGGCGTCGAAAGCCTTGCCCTGGCAAGCTCCTTAAGCGCAATATTTAATCTTTCTCTGATGCTTGTCTTTCTTGATAAAAGGGTTGGCGGATTTAAAAAGGAAGAATGGATACTAAGCGTAACAAAAATTATAACAGCCACTGTATTTACCGGATTTGCATTATACATACCTATTAAACTATTGGATCAGCTTGTATTTGACACGACCAGAACAATTAACCTCATTATCTTAACCGGTATTTCTAGTTTTATGGGTCTTTCCTTATATCTTTTCCTTACTTGGTTCTTGAATGTGGAAGAAGCCACAACCTTTATACTGATCTTTAAAAAACTTGGCAACTGGAGAGACATTTTAGCAAAGAGCGAAGAAATTATAGACGGCACTAGATTAACTACCTAACTCAGGTTATACTACGGAAACTGTGAATCTTAATCAAGAAAATATCAGAAACTTTTGCATTATCGCCCATGTTGATCATGGCAAGTCAACCCTGGCAGATAGATTCCTCGAAATAACAAATACCCTGCCAAAGGAAAAAATGCACGAGCAGTTCCTGGACCAAAATCCAATCGGAAGAGAGCGCGGAATCACCATTAAACTCGCGCCTGTCAGAATGAGCTATGCCCTGGATGATAAATCCTATATCTTAAATTTAATTGATACGCCCGGACACGCGGATTTTTCCTACGAGGTTTCCCGAACCCTTGCCTGCTGTGAAGGCGCCGTGCTTCTTGTTGATGCGGTTGCCGGTATCCAGGCGCAGACCGTTGCTCATTTTAGGGAAGCCAAAAAAGAAAATCTCACCATTATTCCCGTTATTAATAAGATAGACCTGCCAAATGCCCAAATTGACACAGTTACAAAGGAACTAACAGAAATGCTTAAGATTAACAAAGAAGATATCCTCCTAATATCTGCCAAGACAGGACAAGGCGTTGATGCGCTTCTTGAAGAAATAATTCGGAAGATTCCTCCTCCTGAGGGTAAAACGGATGAACCCCTAAGGGCATTAATATTTGACGCTTACTATGATCAGCACAGAGGCGTAGTTGCCTATGTAAAAGTGGTTGATGGTCTAATAAAAACAGGCGATAAAATTGAACTTCTACGGGAAAAGACTAAAACAGTAGCAAGCGAGCTGGGCTGGCTTACCCCCTCTCCCCTAAAAACAGACTATCTTAAACAGGGAGAAATAGGCTATGTCGCAACAGGCATAAAGAATATCAGGGAATGTAAAATTGGCGACACGATTACACTCTCGCCCTTAAACCCCGAATCTTCGGTTCTTAAGCCTCTTCCCGGGTACAATGTCCCTAAGCCGATGGTCTTTTTGGACATGTACTCCAAAGATAAAAACGGGTATCAAAATCTTAAAGAAGCGGTTGAAAAACTGAGTCTCAATGATTCGTCTCTAACCTTCTCGCCAATTTTCTCCTCGTTTCTGGGCGCCGGGCTCAGGGTCGGCTTTTTAGGGCTTTTGCATGCCCAAATAATTAGAGAAAGACTGATGAGAGAAGGTAATGTTCAACCTCTCTTAACAGCGCCCAAGGTTATCTATAAAACCGAAAACGGCATCCTTAAAGAGCCCTATATTATCCTGACTGTCTATGCGCCAAAAGACTATCTGGGTAAAATTATGTCTTTGTGCCAAAAAGAAAGAAATACGATGATTAATATTTCCTATTACGAATCATATGCCATTGTTAGATATGAAATGCCTTATGTTACCGTAATCAAAGGGTTGGCCTCGGACATAAAGTCCGTCTCTTCGGGTTTTGGGAGCATTGACTACGAAGTATTGGATTTCCGACCGGCAGAGGTTGTTGAATTGGAAATTATCATTAACAAAAGGCCGATAGATATTCTAACCGAGCTTATTTATAAAGACGAGGTTGGCCTTGAGGCAAGAATTAAGGTAGAAAAGTTAAAAGAAGCCCTGCCAAAAAAGCAATACAGGCAAATTATTCAGGCAGTTGCCGATGGCAAAATACTTGCCCGTTCGGAGATTCCTCCATTCAGAAAAGATGTGCTCTCCAAAATGTCAGGCGGAGACAGAACCCGAAAAGACAAGCTTTTAGAGCAGCAGAAAAAAGGAAAGAAAAAACTTACCTTAGAAGCCCAGTTTAATATCCCCCAAAAAGCACTTTTTTCCCTGATGGAAAATAATTGAAGTCTCCGCTCGCCCTTGAGTAGTTCAAAGTCCAAAGAATAACGTGGCGCCCAATATCGAAAGTATAGCTCCAGCCAGTCCCGCTCCGATTATTTTTACACTCGGACCGGTAACCGGCAGGGTTCGCGACACAGTTGGAATTTGCGTTACCTCTGCTATCTGGGTTGGGGTTGCCTGGGCCGATTCCGTCCCTGTTGAGATGGTGCCGCTCGTGCCGCCGGCAGACCCAGAGGAACCGGAAGAGGCGGCGTAAACAGTAATAGGCAGCGAACACGTGCCAATAGAACTAACCGCATTATTGCTGTCGGTAAAAATTACAGAAGCAGTATACGAACCGGGATTTTGATAGGCATGGGCAACCTGGACACTAACCGAGTTTGTCCCTATGCCTCCTGCCTGGGTAACATCCTGGGTTGGACCATCGCCAAAATTGAATGTAGCCTTAGTGATATTAGCGTTTGAATCGCTCCCCGTGGCAGTCAGGGTTATATCAAACGGCGCTGTCCCGGAGGCAGTTCTATCCGAAACCAAACTTTGACAGACAGGTCCTTGCCCCGCGGCCGTAGGGGATGGAGCCGAAGATGGGGCAGGGGTTGAGGTGGGAGTGGGAGAGGCAGAGGAAGCGGAAACGATAACGACAGAAGCCGGAGTGGAAGAGCCAATCACAAATACATTCTGGCTGCTGGGATCCGTAGGATTTGTCGAATAGGCCTTTGTGCCATCAAAGATTACTTGGGTTGGGGTACCTGCGCTAGTTGTAGCAATAGCGGTAAATTGAAATGTGCCAAGTTTTATTTTGTTGGTTACCCCTGATGTTCCACTGGTGGCCGCAGTACCTGCTACGGCAAAGGTTTCTTGAAATATGCCGCTTGTTTCATTTATAACAGGAGTCACAGAACCTACCGGGATAAGAAGTGAATCCGGGCTGGGGGTAAAAGTTGGCTGACTCAGGTATTTAGGATCATATCTTAAGCTGAGGTTTAAAAAAGATACAACATTGGTGCCGGGATCCAGATATAAATCCAGAGAAACCGTACTGTTAACGGTTACCGGCGGCGGACTGGAAGGATTAAAAGAAAGGGTGGTGGTCGGCGCCGCATGGGATCTAACCCGCTGTTCCCTTTGAACAAGATAAACCGTAAAAGGTATTGCTACCAAAAGCACGGCAATAAACCCTAATAAGAAAATGTTTTTTGAGGACAAATTAAACATAAAAAGTTACTTTCATTTATAGTATATAACAGGAAATTGCGTGTCAAGTATAAGTTTTGGTTTTTAACTCTAGGATATTGACATGAAAATAATTTTGTTATATAAATTAGCAGTTAAGAACACTAAGTGATATTTATTTCTGTCCTTCTTAGTTCTAGTCTCAAATAATTTATTAAAAAATATATGGCAAAAAGCGGTAAACAAACGATAACGCCTTTATTTGATAACGTTTTGATAAAACCCCTTGAACCGGAGGAAAAAACCGCCAGCGGAATTATTCTGCCGGATAGCGCCAAGGAAAAACCTCAGGTGGGAGTTGTGATGGCTGTTGGTCAAGGAGCTGTCAACGATCAAGGGAAAATTGTACCCATGGCAGTAAAAGTCGGACAAAAGGTAATGTATAAAAAATGGGGCGGAAACGAAGTTAAGATAGATGGCGAAGAATGGACACTGGTTGAGCAAAAAGATATACTGGCAATAGTATAAAAAATTTTAAAGTTTAAATTTTCAATTTTTAATTAAAGTATGGCAAAACAAATCAAATTTTCCGAAGACGCCAGGGCATCCCTTGTTAAGGGGGTCAATATACTGGCTAAGGCAGTTGTAACAACCCTTGGCCCTAAGGGCAGAAATGTCGCGATTGATAAAAAATGGGGGGCGCCAAATGTTATTCATGACGGCGTAACGGTTGCCAAAGAAATAGAGTTGCCTGATGCTTACGAAAACATGGGCGCCCAGCTTGTAAAAGAAGCTGCCTCTAAAACCAATGATGTTGCCGGTGATGGAACCACAACCGCTACTCTTTTAGCCCAGTCCATTGTCAATAACGGCTTTAAAAATGTTGCCTCCGGCGCGAACCCGATGATTCTTAAAACCGGTATAGAAAAGGGGTTGGAAGCTGTGGTCTCGGAACTGAAAAAGATGAAAAAAACAGTCAAGGATACCGATGTTACCAAGGTTGCCACAATATCCGCTCAAGATGGTAAGATAGGCGCTTTAATAGCCGAGGCGCTCACTAGGGTTGGTAAAGACGGAGTCGTAACCGTTGAGGAAGGAAGAGGCTTAGAAATGTCTATTGACTATAAGGAGGGAATGGAATTTGACAAAGGCTATGCCTCTCCCTATTTTGTTACCAATTCCGACCGCATGGAGGCAGAGATCGAAAACCCTTATATCTTAATAACGGATAAAAAGATCTCCGCTTTAAATGATCTTTTGCCTTTCCTTGAGAATCTTGTCAAATCATCTAAAAATCTGGTGATTATTGCCGATGACATAGAAGGCGAGGCCCTGGCAACCCTGGTTGTCAATAAATTGCGCGGAACATTTAACGCTATCGCCATTAAAGCCCCTGGGTTCGGCGACAGGAGAAAAGAAATGCTTGAAGACATAGCCATTTTAACAGGCGCAACCGTAATTTCGGAAGATACGGGCAGAAAACTTGACAGCGTTACGCTTGATGACTGCGGAAAGGCAGACAAGGTATGGGCAGACAAGGAAAATACCAAAATTATAGGCGGAAAAGGAACGCCAAATAGCCTTAAAGCAAGGATAGCGCAAATTAGAACCGCTATCGAAGAGACAACATCGGATTTCGACCGGGAAAAACTACAGGAGAGACTGGCCAAGCTATCGGGCGGAGTAGCGGTTATTAATGTCGGGGCGGCAACGGAGATAGAGCTTAAAGAAAAGAAAGAAAGGGTCAACGATGCCGTCTCTGCCACTAAGGCAGCGCTTGAAGAAGGCATTGTACCGGGGGGAGGAGTGGCTCTTCTTAAAACCCGAAGCGTTCTGCCGTCTCTCAAAAATTCCCTTACCGACGATGATGAAAAAACAGGCGTTGAAATTTTATACCAAGCACTTGCCGAACCATTGAAATGGATTGCCAAGAATGCCGGGGCCGATGAAGGATGGATTCTAAGAAAAGTAGAAGATGTCTTAAATGAAAAAAAGGAAACAGACTTTGGGTTCAATGTTATGACACTGGGTTTTGGCTCAATGACAGAAGCGGGAATTCTCGATCCGGCAAAGGTTACCAGATCCGCAGTGCAAAATGCGGTTAGTGTCGGCATGATGATCCTAACCACAGAAGCCCTGATTACCGATCTTCCGGAAAAGAAAGAAATGCCTCAATCGCCAATGGCCGGCGGCATGGGAGAAATGGGCGGCTACTAAACCCTGATGCCTCGAGTCTCTTAATTTTTAATCCGCGTTATAGTATAATCTTTGTGAAACCATGAAAAAATTACTGTTTTTTATACTGCCATTTTTTCTTGCAGGCGGGATCTTTTTTGCATTTTTGTTTATTCAAAGCAGAAATGCGGGAAAAGGCGGGCTTCAGGTTACCTCAAATCCCAAAAGCAAGGTCTATCTAAATAATCAATTTATCGGCGAAACTCCACTTTGTCGCTGCCAGGGAAAGAAAATGATAACAGCCGGCAAGTACACCCTAAAAATCGTACCCGAAAACTCCAAACTCTCCCCCTTTGAAAATGATATAGCCATAAACAAATCGGTCCTAACAGTTGTTGACAGGACATTTGGCCAGACAGGCACATCTTATGGAAGTATTATTACCCTTGATCCCTTAAACAACAAAAAAGAAAATGAACTTCTGGTTTTGTCTTTACCGGATAACGCGGATATATATCTGGACGAAAATAAAATAGGAAAAACACCAAGTCTTCTAAAAAACATCACTGATTCCAATCATTCAATTAAGATTTCTAAATCCGGATACCAGGATGACATCCTTCATATAAAGGCAGTAGCCGGTTATAAATTAACTATTACCGCGTTTTTAGGCATCAATCCAAATCTTGCTTCCCCAACCCAAAGCAACGCGACGCCAAGCGCAAATCTACAGGCATCCTCAAGCGCGGCGCCAAAGGTTGTTGTATTGGAAACGCCCACGGGATTCTTAAATGTCAGAAACAAACCATCCCTGTCGGGATCTATCATTGCAAAAGTCAAACCGGGAGACAAACTAGATTTGATAAACCAGGAGGCAGGATGGTTTGAAATAAGGCTCTCAAACGGAAGTTCTGGCTGGATCAGCGGCTCCTACGCAAAAAAGGAATAATTATCCTCCGATAACATAAATCACGAATATTACCGATATAATCCATACAAAAACCGAAACAAGAAGCGCTGTGTCGGAAATTAAAATCTTTTCCGGACTTTCTCCCTGTTCTTTTTCATAAACATCCTGAAGATAGCGCATAAGCGCGTAAACAACCGGAAGGATTGTTATCATCAACCATTTCCTCTGAAAAAACACAGGCAGAAAATCAGGTATAAATAAATTAAAAGAAACCTTTAAGCCATGCGGATTTTCCAAAAAAGTGAAAAGTGAGTAAGAAATAAAGGTTGAGGTGGCAAACATAGACGCGTAGATATCTAATAATCGTTCCGAATAGTGAGATAGGGTTTGCCTAATGCTGACTATCGTCTCATCCGGATACTTAGAAATTAATGTCAGCTCGGAGCGCCTCTTTCCTACGGCAAGGAAAAGAGAGAAAGCAATTGTGGCTAACAAAAGCCAGACCGAGATGTGAAATCCCGAGGCAAATTCGCCGGCATAAACCCTAAGAATATAACCTGCGGCTATGGCCAGTATATCCAGTATTTCTATTTGTTTTAAAACAAGAGAATAAGACAGCTGAAGCATTACGTAGACCAAGACAGAAATAAAAAAGGCAGGTGTTATAGAAAAGGCTATAAAAACAGAGACTACGGCAAAAATAATTGCCAGCGTAAAAGCAACAGGCAAGGGAACATCGTTATGGGCAAGGGGACGGAACTTTTTGAAAGGATGCAGTCTGTCTTTCTCTATGTCGAAAAAGTCATTTATGATATACATGGCGGAAGAAAGAAGACAAAATACCAAAAAACCTAAAAATACATTTATAAAAATGTCATAAGAGAATAGCTGGCCGCTAAAGGTAATAGCGGCAAAAATAGCCAGATTTTTTATCCACTGTCTAGGACGCAAGAGCCTAAACGAATTATAAAGAAGTCTTAGGATTTCTTTCTTCATCTATAAGATCTATAAATAAATGTAAAAAAGTCAGCGCTCCTAAAATAACAATAAATAAAGTCACAATAGCAAAGAATTTTTCCTTACTTGATAGGGAAAGCGAAATTGCCCCTAATATAGCAGAGATTGTCCAATAAAACAAGGCTATATATGGCTGCTTTACTCCCATACGAAGCAGGATATGATGCAGATGTTTATTGTCGTGCACAAAAGGAGAATGACCGGTTAAAGACCTTCTCATTAGCGTAAATACCCCGTCTATCATTGGCACCCCTAAAACAAGAATGGCTGTTGCCAATTTTGCCCCGGATAATATGGCAACCGATGCCAGAAGAAGATAGATTGAGGTTGCTCCGTAGCCGGGAAATATTTTTGCCGGATAAAAATTAAAAATCAAAAAACCCAAGGCACTGCCTGCTATCGCAAAGGAAAGACGGGATGCAATAATGGAATTTATGTCCGATGACTGGAACCGCAGACTAAGAATTCCTATAACAATGGCGGATATGGCAACAAAGCCGGGCATCTGTCCATCCACTCCGGTACTCCAATTTATCATATTCATAACCCACATAATCCAAATAAGGGCAAGAATATCCGAAAATAAGAGTATGGAATGAGAACCAAAAAAATTAAATTCAAGCCTTATTGTGTCCAAATGTATGACCCCTGCGGCAAAAGGATTGGTTACAAAAGGTATTCCAACCCCAGAACCTACCACAATAAGAGCAACAACAATATTAAGAACGAATCTTATGCCAGGCGTGATATCCAATTTGTCATCGGCAATCCCTACCGCAAGGGCTATAAATGAGGCAAGCATTAAACCTAGGGTAACCTTTACTAAGGGTAAAAATAGCAAAGCGGAAACAAAAACTCCTATAAAAAGAGGAATACCGCCTCCTCTTGGTACAGGCTTTGCGTGAATGATCGCAGGATGTTTATGGGTAGCGGGATCATCTATTAATTTCCATTTCCGTATAAAAATTAAAGATACGGGAACCGCTATAATAGTTGCCAAAAATGAAGTAACTATAGGCAAGATTACATTCTCCATTATATAATTATTTGCGCCAGTCTTATTATAAAAATAAAAACAAGAAGCGCCCCAATAAAAAGGGTTGCCAAGAGTATCCTTGATAGAAGAGGTATCTTTTTATAGATAAAGAGGGAAAGAGTGAGATTCGTTATGGCAAAAAACAAAACAAGTATAATTGGAGTGAATATAAATTGCTTTTGGGCAAGCCTGCCATCACCCCACGGAAGCTGATTAAAAACAGGAATTAAAGGCGGGAGAAAACGATAAATAACTATTATAAAAACCGCGCTTCCCAAAAGAAGCGCTAATCCCAATAACAAAGAGTAAAATAAAGTTTTATCCCCTCGCACATGTCTAAAAAGCCCGTTCATAAATAGCTTTCCCGTCTATCTTAAGTAACGGCTCATAGCCCGACATGTTAAAAGGAATGTTGTCGTTAGTGGTGGATATAAAATATTTCGGCTTTACCAATTGAAGGGAGTCTTGGGTTTCTTTTATATAGCGGGGTCTTGCCAACATGTGATACTCCACTATAAATCGTCCGGGAGGAAGTTTGTCCAGTAGCTTATACACCTGCGGATCATTGCCAAAGATAAATATAGAGGCATTTGGGTCCTTTGTTTTTATATAATCCGCCAAGGCATAGTCCGCCGGCGTATTCTTATCAAAAAAAGATCTGTACGAGTAAACACTTTCCTTATGTGTCAAAAACATAAGAAAATTACCATAGTATCCGAATATCTTTGTGTAGAGCGGAAAATAACCTAAAACAAAAACTATGGTTACTATAGTTAGTACCTGCGCCAATCTTTTAGAGAAAATTTGTTTCTCAACGAATGCCGAAAAAAACAGCAAGACAAAACTTGGCATAAGCACCAAAAGATAATGCGCCCATATCCTTTGCGAGAAAAAGGCGTTAAACAGCGAAAAACCAAACCATAAAAAGATAAAAAGCGTGTTTTTGCTTATGCTTTTTCTTTTCTTAAAAAGAAAAAGCATAAAAACAAGAAGCGCTGCTGTTTTCGCTATAAGTAAACCCTGGGAAATTATAAATTTATTTGCATAGGCCACGTATCCTATGTTTTGAAACAGAACCGCGCTGGCAAAAAAAGAAAAGGCGCCTTTAAATATAAAAAATAAAATAACAGCTATTACGGGAGTCAAAAAACTTAAAATAAACGGAGTAAGACCGGTTATCTGATTAAGGATGAATTTTTTCTTTCTGTACGTTTCAAAAAAAAGAAAAATAAAGAAGGCACCGGCATCAAAAACAGCCACCACCTTAAAAAGGAACGCAAAGGAAAGTAAAAGGCCTGCAAAATAAAGAAGTAAGGGCTTCTTGATTTCGCTGTATTTTAAAACCAGAAACGCTCCAATTAGAATAGGAAGCATCATAAAATTCTCCGCATTGGCAATATTTCCCTCCAAAAGAGGAGTCGCCAAAAGCACGATAAACACGAGACTCGACAAATAAACAGTCTTTCGTTTTACGAATAATTTCTTGGCTATTAAAAAGAAAAAAAAGAAAGACAAAAGGCCAAAAATTAAAGATACGAACCTTATCGTAAACTGATCGGATTGAAATAGGGCATAAAGCAAATATAAAAAGGGGGGCTTATTATCCCAAATATCCCTGTATAAAAGCCGTCCTTGTCTTATCGCCATACCAACCACGTCATAAACGCCCTCATCGCCGTACCAATAAGGTTCGGAAAGCGAAGGGAGGCGAAGAAGGAAAAACAAAAACGAGGCCCCAATCAGGAAGTAAACGTGTTTATTTTTTTCCAAGGCAGAAAAAAGTCTCATTAGAAATTTTGCAATTGTTCCTAACCTTATTATACCTTTTCTGTAACCTTATATTCAATGCGTTTTCCAAGCATTAATTGGGTATGAGAGATTAAGGCCGGGAGGGTTGAAAGAAAAAATCCTGCCACAGGCAGAAGGATAAACTCCAAAGGAAACAAAAACTGCCTGGCCGTTGAACTTCTAGAATCCTTTGGACGATTCCTGAAATCTATAATTATCATTGCCAGAATCGCAAATAAACAAGAGGTTAATATAAAGCCTGCCAGCCTGGGTAAATTATACCCAAGCGTTGTCCTGGAAAATTCAGGATTTACCAAGGGCATAAGTGTTGCCGCAACCGTAATGATAAACCAATTAACCGGCCACAGAAAATGATCTAAAAGTACATTGATTAGCATGAATGTTTTTCGTAAAAACGGCACGTTCGGAACTGTTAAAAACCACTTAATAAATAAGGGATCATCGGAAACGCCCCAAGACCAGCGCCTCTCCTGATTATATTTATTTCTAAGGCTTCCAAAGTAGGTTCGGGCTAAGGGAGCGTCCATCGAGGTTTTTATAAATAAGGGCTCAACCCAAACTTTTCCTGATAGCTTATAAAATGCCTTAAAAAATATTCTGTAGTCCTCGGGAATAACATCGGTATCCCAAAATCCAATCTTCTTAAGAAGAGAAAAAGAAAGCGAATATGTTGAATTGGCAATAAGCCGATCTCCCTGAACAAGAAGCCCTGTTCTCCAAAGACTGCCAAAAAACGAAATAACCCTTATTGCGGCGGGAACATTCCAGAAATTATTGTAATTTACATTTGCGGACTGCCAAAATTTATTGTAGCGGTTGGGATCCGTAAGAAATTTATAGGTAAGGTAGGCAAAATACTGGCTGTCAAATACCGAATCTGCGTCAACCGAGGATACGGTCGCGTAGTTCATGTCTATAACTTCTTTAATCTTCCTGTATATGCACTTACCCGCAAACGCCTCGTTGGATGATTTCCCTTTTACCTCACCTTTAATATCTCTATGAAATGTTGCCTCTATAAGACCAAAAGTGTCTTTAAATTCCGCCGAAAGAAGCCTTGCTTTTTCCCTTGCGTCTTTTTCCCTCTTCTCCATTGCCAAAACAACAAATATTCTCTTACTGGGAAAGGTCTGGCTGGCTAAGGAAAGGAGGGAGGTTCTTAATTTATCTATGTTTTCCTTGTAGTTAGGGATAATAACTACATGGTTAACTTTATGAAAATCACTTAGCTTATCCGCTAATTTCAGCCAGCTCTCCCTTTCCGTCTCGCGGATTTTTTTTGATGCAATATAAGATGTTACGACCAGCGAAAACGATTTATAAAACCAATAAATATCAAAAAATAAAATAAAACAGGCAACAGCATATGGAATCAGAAAAGATCCCCAAACAGGAAATAGTATTAAACCCCACGAGAAAAACCCCGGGACTAACTCTAGCATGCGCTTTGTCTTTACCGGGTAACGGCTAAAAACAGTCTGAAAAAACTTAGTCATATTATTTAATTATTGATCTTAAAAAGCAGTTTAGCGTTGCTGACTGCGTTATCTTCCAACACATTAAAATCTACCTGCTTTATTCGGGCCAGATTTTCACCTACAATTATAGCATATAAAGGCTCATTGCGGTTACCTCTGTAGGGCACTGGTGCTAAGAAAGGACTGTCGGTTTCAACCAAAATCCGATCCAAAGGAGCGTATTTTACCAGTTGCCCAAGTTCGGTTGTTTCACCTGCCGCAATACCTTTGTAGGTAATATTGCCGTCAAAACCCACATAAAATCCAAGGTTCAGTACTTTTCTAAGAAAATCCAGGCTCCCGGACATGCAGTGAAACATACCGGGAGGATTTAAAAGATAAGATTTGTGATTCATGAGAATATCTAGAATATCTTTGCCTGCCTGGCGGTTATGGATTTGAAGAGGAAGTTTAAGCTTATGAGCCAGTTCAATTTGCCTGATAAAAACCTCTTTCTGCAGTTTTGGGTCAACAACCGCGTTTGATTTGTAACTAAAATAGTCCAGTCCTATTTCTCCAATGGCCACAACCTTAGGTTTTTTCGCCAGGCCTTCGAGATCCTTAATCCATGCGTCTTTTCCTAATTCGGAATGCGCAATTCCTGACTCTTGAATTTTGTCCGCATGATGGGGATGAACACCAATAATGGCATAAAGGTTTTTATATTTTTGAGAAAGCTCAACCGCCTTCTCGCTTGAGTCAAGCTTTGTCCCGACATTAATGATCGTTTTTACCCCTTGGTTTTCAGCCCTTTTGATAACCGCGTCATAATCTTTGTTAAAGGCGTGAAAATTTAAATGGCAGTGGACATCAATCATGAAACTAATTATAAAATAATTAAATTTGGAATTAAATTCTTGGAAAAAGCGGCGGGGCCGATCTAACTCCACCGGTAAATTGTTTTAAAATTTTTCCTGATGTTTCCGGCAAAAACGGCCTCAGATTAAAAGCAATGTCTTTTATTCTATCTGTGTAGTAATTTAATTCTGATTCCAAACCCTCCTCGCTAAGTTTCCAGGGTTCATGCCGGTTAATTCTTTCATCAAGTTCATGAATTTTTATCCAGATAAAATTTAATGCTTCGTTAAATCTATACTTTTCAAGGTATTTTTTAACTTCTTCATCCAAAAATATTTCCTTCTCCGAAGCTCTATAATCTATCTTCTCGCACAGCTTGGCTACCCTTGCCACCAAATTCCCCAGTCCGTTTGCCAAATCGGCATTATAGGCAATTTTTAATTTTTCTTCTGAAATATCACTATCTTCCGTTAATACGGTATATCTTAAAAGATAGTATCTCACGGCATCTGCTCCATATTTTTCTACCCAATCGGTAGGCCTTATAATATTTCCAAGAGACTTACTTATCTTTTGTCCGTTAAGATTTAAGAATCCATTGACAAGAATTGTTTTCGGAAGCTCCATCTTGACAGATTTAAG
The DNA here is from genome assembly GCA_023473545.1 of Patescibacteria group bacterium. Classification (GTDB taxonomy): domain Bacteria; phylum Patescibacteriota; class Microgenomatia; order Levybacterales; family UBA12049; genus JAMCTM01. The sequence goes on from JAMCXO010000002.1 coordinate 88,485, forward strand.
CATAGCCGGCCACAAAAGTGCGTGCCAGCGCAGATTATCCTTACCTAAAACGTGAATATTGGGAGGCCAAAACTTACTAAACAGCTTCTTGTCCTTAAGAAAGCCAATGCCTGTCAGGTAATTAGTTAAGGCATCAAACCAAACATAGATAACCTGTTCCGAACTGCCGGGAACAGGCACCCCCCAGGAAAAATTGCTTCTTGAGATAGGAATATCCTTTATTTTCTCGGCGAAGTTAAGCATCTCTTTCGCCCTTTCTGCGGGGAAAATAAACTCCGGATTTTGCCTGATATGTTTAATTAAAAATTCCTTATACCTTGACCACTTAAAAAAATAATTCTTTTCGGTTACTTGCCGTATCTGTAATTTTGGATGGTACGAACACTTGCCATTGCTTAAATCCGCTTCTTCGTAATAGGCTTCGCACCCATCGCAGTATAATCCGGTGTAATCTGCCAAATATATGTCGCCGTTTTTATCCACTTGTCTCCATATCTCCTGCACGACCTCGGCATGATCTTTATCCGTGGTTCTGATAAATCTGTTATAGGAAATTTCTAGGCAGTCTTGCTGAATTTGGTCGGAGTCGGAAATCTTCTTTACAAATTCTGCCGGGGTTAGCCCGGATTCCCCAGCAGCCTTTTCCGCCTTTTGACCGTATTCATCGGTTCCTGTTAGGAAAAAAACATTATCAGGGCCAAGTCTCTCGCGATAGTAACGGGCCAAAACATCTGATGCTATCTTCTGAAAGGCATGTCCTATATGAATAGTGTCGTTAACATAATCTATTGCTGTTGTGATATAAAATTTGTTCATAGGCCGATTCTAACAAAGAGTCTTTAAACCCGCAAGCTCAATTATTGCCTTTTTGAATTCCCGAAAAGAAATTCAAGGGTTACCAAAAGAGCTAAAAAAAGAACCAAAAAAAACACGTTCTTAAATCCAAGAGCGCGCAGCATAAGGTAAGCTGTGGCAAATATCGCCATAAGAGCTCCCTGAAGCTTACTTCGTAAGGCATACCACACAGAGAAGAAAATAAAAAAGAAAAAGATAAAAAAGAATCCATATTCAGCCGGCATTTTTCCTATAAACGGAAATCCCGTCGGGAGCACAAAATCGGGCGAGAACTGAAAGACAACGTAACCAAGACCAGCTGCCAAAATTGCCGCGAAAAATATCGGAATAAAAGGTCTTTTTCTTCTCCTCATTATTTTATTTTACTATATCCCTTTGCTTTTAAATTGCAAAGAGGTATATACTAAACCTAAATTGGAAAATTCAAGCCATGTTTTATCTTATACTTCCTCTAAATATTATTAAGTCTTTTGTCTATCTGGGAACAAGAGGGCTTTTTGCCTTTTTTGCCTCGTTAAATACTTCCTTCTTAAATCTTTTTTCCCTACCGATTTTAGTTAAAACCTATTTTAAGCCATGGAAAAATGAGTATCGGGAAGGTTTAGTAGGGTTTTCTATCGGTATGGGCATATTTATTAAAACATTTGTTATCCTAGCGGATATTATTTTATTTTTAGCGCTAATGGTTTTTGAGGCAATCTTTATGATTGCCTTTATACTCTATCCTTTTGCCGCCTTAATGATAGCAATATAAAAGATGAAAGACTACGCAAGAATATATCATATTTATAAAACGCCTTTAGTAAGATTCTTAAGGCTTATTGTTTTCTTAGCGCTTTTGTTTTTTGTCTTTAAAGATTCTCAGGTGTCTTTGGCGCGAAGGCCTCTTTTTTTATTAAGTCTTTTGTCTATCTGGGAAATATTCTTTTTGTTTAAGATATCACGGCTTAGCCCCAAAATAACTGTTTCGGATGGCAAAAGCGATATCTATGAATCTTTTTCCCTCGAAGCACTGGCTATATTCGAAACTGTCAAAAGCCTAAAAACGATTATAAAAAGAGTTGTAAACCAGAGAAATATTGAATTTATGTTAAGAAAAACAAATATTAAAAAGAATGAAATTACGCTCATAGAGGCAGACAAAGAGGAAATTGCCAAAAAGGCCATGGATTTAGCCAAAAACAGCAACGGATCATTTATAACAACCGCGGACATATTCGCCGCCTATATCCTATATACCGAAGCCCAAACTAAACTCTTATTCTCTAAAGGAATAAAAGACACCGAATTTATGCACATTCTTTATTGGACCAGAACAAAATTCACCCAAGAAGAACAAAGAAAACCCATTAGGATAAGGTTTTTGGGGAAAGGGGCAGGGGAAGACTGGGTCTATGGCTGGACACTGGAGACCAAAAAATATACCGCTGATCTGACAAAACAAACCTTAAAGCAGGAACCCGTTCTAATAGGCAGAGATCTCCAATATAAAGAAGTCCTGGAAGCCCTTTTAAATAAAGAAAAGGGAAATTTTCTTTTGGTTGGAAATCCCGGAGCGGGCAAAACAACCATCATAAAACACCTCGCCTTTGAAAGTTTTACCGGCAATATAACCGCCCCCCTTGTCCATAAGCGCTTTTTAGAACTTATGGCAGGGGTGCTTCTGGCAGGGATAGCAAATCAAGGGGAATTGGAAAAACGTCTGACAAATATACTGGAGGAGATAGCCCATGCCGGAAATGTTGTACTGTATATACAAAAACTAGAGGATATTCTTGGCTCATCGTCTTTAAACCTTGATCTCTCGTCGGCAATTTTTCCCTATCTGGAAAGCGGGAAAATAAATATAGTGGCAACCTCTACGCCTTCTAACTACAAAACATATATCGAACCCAAAGGGGATTTTGTCCAATTTTTCAATATTATAAAACTTCAGGAACCGGATATTGACTCAGCCATCTTGATGGTGATGGAAAAGGCCTCTTTAATTGAAAAAGCTTACAAATTATCCATAACCTATAAAGCGGTCTCATCGGCTGTTACCTATGCCCGGAGATACCTGGCGGATAAATCTCTGCCCGGATCCGCGATCGCGCTTTTAAACGAAACCGCAGGCAGCGCTAAATTCGCCAGAAAAAAAATTATTAATGAGGAAGATATCGTCTCTAAGGTGGAAGAAATAACCCATGTTCAGATTGCATTGCCAAAAGAAGAGGAGAAAGATCTCCTTCTTCATTTCGAAGAAAAAATGCACGAAAAAATAGTTGACCAGAATGAGGCGATATCAAGTATCGCAGGGGCACTAAGAAGGCTAAGAAGCGGCATCGGAGGGGACAGGCCGATTTCTTTTCTGTTTTTAGGTCCAACCGGGGTTGGCAAAACAGAAACAGCCAAAACCCTTGCCAATCTATATTTCCGGGGAGAAACTAATATGATCAGGATTGACATGAGCGAATATAAAACCCAAGATTCTATAAAGCGAATGATCGGCTCTGCCGAACAAGACGGAGAGTTAACCCGCGCTATCTACGAACACCCCTTCTCTCTGGTCTTACTGGATGAATTCGAAAAGGCCCACCCTGACATTCTCGATCTGTTCTTGCAGGTACTGGATGATGGAAGACTTACCAACGCTCATGGCAAAACAGTTTCTTTTAGAAATTCTATTATTATCGCCACCTCCAACGCGGGGTCTGAGTTGATCAGGGAAGAACTTGCCAAAAGCCCCCAGGACACTTTTTCCCGGCAACTGCTTGACAGACTGCAAATAAAAGAAATCTTTAAGCCGGAACTTTTAAATAGATTCGACAGCATCGTGGTCTTTAAGCCTTTAGGACAAAAGGAAATTTTTCAAATCACAGGACTTCTTCTTGCCAAGGTTACGCAAAGGCTTAAGGAAGAAGATATAAATTTATCTTTCGATGAAAAGGTTAAGGCAAAGATCGCCAAAGAGGGTTTTAACGAAGAATTCGGAGCCCGTCCTCTCCGCCGTTTTATTCAAAACAGTATCGAAAACGTTCTTGCCCAAAAAATGCTTTCATCGGAGATTCTAAGGGGAAATAATGTGCTTGTTTCAACAGATTCCGCCGGCAATATCACCTTTTCCGTATTCTAAGGTATAATGTAGAGATGAAAAGAAAAGAAAATAAAGGAAAAGATCTTTTTAAAAAAAACAAGACATTGATTATTCCTTTAATAGGGATTGTTTCGTTGTTTATAGCCGCTTTAATTTTAAAAAATATCATCAGTCCTAAGGCCGCATCTTTTTCCCCCGAAACAGAAAAAACAGAGATGAGAAAACTCCCTCCCGAGATAAAAAAGGCAATAAAAAAAGCCAGTCCTTCCGCCTACTTTAGGGTGCCTATTCTAATGTATCACTATGTTGAATATGTCCAAGATAAAAAAGATACCATCAGACAGGCCTTAAATATAAACCCAAATATCTTCGAGGCTCAAATCAAAACCCTGCTTTCTGCGGGTTATACTTTTATGACCGCGAGGCAGTTGGGAGAGGTTATTGACAATAAAAAAACACTTCCGCCAAAACCCATACTGATAACCTTTGACGATGGCCATTGGGATCTGGACACTGTTGTTTTACCCATACTGAAAAAGTATCACGTCAAGGCAACTGCCTATATTGTACCCGCTTTCATAGGCGGATCAGACTTTCTCACAAAAAGTCAGCTTAGAAACGTTATACAAAGCCATCTGGTAGATATAGGAGCGCATACGATGCACCACGTGGCGCTAAGAAATAGATCTTTAAAAGACGCAAGGTATGAAATCGGCCAAAGCAAAAAGGTGCTTGAAAAAAAGTATCATATCCATGTGGTCTCTTTTGCCTACCCTTATGGAAGTTTTGACAAACAAACCTTAAGGCTGGTAAAAAAGGCAGGCTTTACCACCGCCGCCTCAACCATACCGGGAATTATGCAGTCTAAGCAAAATAGATTCTTTCTCTATAGAATCAGGCCGGGCTACCGGACAGGCAAGGCCTTGTTAAACTATCTCTCGCAAAGTTCGTTTAGCGCTTATTAAACTTTAGGCCATCATCCAAGATAATCCCTTAGTTTATTGCCGCGGGAAGGGTGGCGAAGTTTTCTTAAGGCCTTTGCCTCAATCTGACGAATGCGTTCCCTTGTTACGGCAAACATTCTCCCCACCTCTTCCAGGGTTTTTGGCCTGCCGTCTTTTAAACCAAACCTTTCTTCAAGCACCCTTCTCTCTCTGTCCGAAAGTGTTTGTAAAACCTCTTCTACCTGTTCTTTAAGGAGCTCTCTGGAGGCGGCATCAAAAAGGGTTGGCGCAGAGGCATCATGGATAAAATCTCCAAGCCTGGAATCTTCCTCATCTCCGACGGGCGACTCTAGACTGGCCGGCTCTTGTGATATTTTTATAATTTCCAAAGCCTTTGCCGGTTCTATATCCAATGCCTTGGCTACTTCCTCGGGCGTTGGTTCTCTGCCCAGCTCCTGCATTAGCTTTCTAGAGGCCCTTAAAAACCGGTTAATATTCTCAACCATGTGAACGGGAATTCTTATTGTGCGGGCCTGGTCCGCAATCGCCCTGGTTATAGATTGTCTTATCCACCAGGTCGCGTAGGTTGAAAATTTAAATCCTCTTCTCCAGTCATATTTTTCAACCGCGCGTATTAACCCCTGATTTCCTTCCTGTATTAAATCTAGAAGGGTTAATCCCCGACCAACATATTTCTTGGCGATGGAAACGACCAAACGAAGATTGGAGGTAATAATCTTCTTTTTTTGCCTGCCTGTTCCTTTCTCGACTTTTTTGGCAAGATCTATCTCATCGGCAAATGTCAAAAGAGGTATTCGGCCTATTTCCTTAAGATACATCCTGACAGGATCGGAAACCGTCCCTTCTGTTAAAACCGTTAATGCCTCCAGCTCTTTCCCCAAAACCTCAATTGATTCCTCGTTATCTTTCTCCTCGGCCACGCTCTCAAAAACATCAACGCTTGCCCTAAAAAGCCTATTATATAATTCATCAAGCTCTTCTATATGCTCTTCTGGCCTTGGAAACATAGCCAGAATTTCTTCCTGGGTAATATACCCTCTCTTTTTGGCGGAT
>JAMCXO010000007.1:0-32374 GCA_023473545.1 Patescibacteria group bacterium
TCTCAAGAAGAAGATGACATTGATTTATTTATCATCTCTTCAAGAGGAAATCTTTGGTTTACCCGCTTAATTTTGATTACTATGTTGATTCTGGTGGGGCAATATCGGGGACGTGGCAAGAAAAAATCGCAAAAAATTTGTCTTAATATGTTTCTTGACGAAGACGGATTAATGTTGCCTAAAGAAAGACAAGATTTATATACCGCTCACGAAATAGCACAGGTAATGCCGGTTTTTGAGCGAAATAATACGTATATTAAATTTTTAGATGCCAATAAATGGGTATTAAAATTCCTGCCGAATGCCTTAGATAGAGTTAGGAATAAAGAATTGGGAGTTAAGAATAAAAAAAGCGATAGATTATTTATTATTTATTATTTATTATTTATTTTGGAACATATGGCAAAAGCCATACAGCTTTTGTCAATTAATCAGCATAAAACCATAGAAACTATTTCTGATGATCTTCTCGCCTTCCACCCCTTCGACTACAGAAGTTATGTTTTGAAGGAGTATAATAAACGCCTTAAACATTATGGTTTGTAATTTTTTCCTATCTGAGTTCCCACCTTCCAGGTGGGAACTCAGAGTTAAAATATGAAATATAGTTTGGTTGTCTGCGGAGGAACATTTGACCACTTTCATAAAGGCCATAGGGAATTTCTTAATTTTGCCTTATCCAAAGGCAGAAAGGTTTTAATTGGTATAACAAGTAATAAATATATCAAAGACCAAAAGAGAGACTCCTGCATAGAGCCTTACGGTGTTAGAAAAAAATTCGTGGAAGATTTTTTAGAGCGCGGTAAAGCGATTGGCAGGGTTGAAATAGAACCGATTCACTCTTTATATATGCCACTATCTTGGGATAGGCTGGGGGCGGAAGCGGTTATTGTTTCAAAAAACACCATCGAGGGAGCAAAATTAATAAATAAGAAAAGGACGGAGAAAGGATTACCTCTTTTAAAAATTATAGTAATGCCTCAAATATCAACCGATGGAATTATTATATCCTCGTCTCTTATAAGAGAGGGAAAAATCAATCGGGAGGGCATCTCTTACATTAATCCTTTTATCAATAAAACATTTATTTTACCGTCTAAATTAAGAGCCTGCCTAAAAAGGCCCTTTGGAAAATTGTGTCACGAAGAAGAAGTAGAACAGGTAGTAAAAAACTCACCGGTCGTAACCGTAGGCGATGTTACATCGGCTTTTTTCAGGAAAAAAAATCTTAGACAGGATATTTCAATAGTTGATTTAGCGGTTGGCAGACAAAAAGTCTTCAATAGCGTTTCGGATCTCGGATTTGAGAAAAATATAAAGATAATTAGAGCTATTAATCCCCAGGGCTTTGTAACGAAAAGTTTAGTAAATGCGGTTATCCGGGGATTTGAGATGAGACAAAAAGCGGTTTTATTGGTGGACGGCGAGGAAGACCTTGCTGTTTTGCCGGCTGTTTTAGCCTCTCCTCTTGGCACGCGGATATTTTACGGCCAACCTAATCGGGGAATAATCTGCATTTGGGTTAATGAAAGCAAAAAAGAAAAGGCGCGGAAACTTATGACCGAATTTAACCCCGAATGAAATAGTCAATACTAGAGGCTATTGACAAGTCTATCTTTAATAATATACTATTCTTTCGCTAAGTCTAGTGAATAGCTGAATTATAGATTTATTTCCCTCGCGAAGAGGGAAATTTTACTATAACACAAGAACTTATGGATGCTAAAAAAATTTATCTGACAAAAGAAGGCATAGCGGAGCTTAAAAAGGAGTATCAGGAATTGAATTCGGTTAAAAGGCCGAGCGTACTGGAACGGATGTCTCAGGCTCGAAGCATGGGTGATTTATCGGAAAACGGGGAATACATAGCCGCCCGCGAAGAGCTTTCTTTTATAGATGGCCGAATAGATGAGCTTGAAGAATTATTAAAACAGGCGGTTCTGATAGACGAAGGGAAAAAATCTCCGAAGTCTTCTGTTTCGATAGGTTCAACAGTAACCCTTAACACAAATGGCAAAAAAGAGATTTTCACTGTTGTTGGTGAGTGGGAAGCAGACCCTTCCGCTAAGAAAATATCGCATGAATCTCCTCTTGGAAAGGCGCTTCTTGACAAAAAAGTCGGGGAAATAGTTGAGGTGGAGGCGCCGGCCGGAAAGATAAGGTACACAATTATTGCGGTGAATTAAGCACGCTTTTATGTCTTTGGAGGAAGAAAGTTCTACGAAAATCACGATTGAATCATTTGGGTCTTTGGATAAAGGTAGCCTGGAATAGGTTTTAGAAGAAGTCGTAGCTGTTGAAGAAAGAGCGTGGCCCCCTGAACTCCAAGCCTCCAGAGAAAAATTCGAAGCTAGAATTGAAACATTTCCCCAGGGTTTTTTTGCGGCACGGGTTAACGGCATAATCAAAGGAGTTTCAACCTCACAAATAATTTTTTATCCATCAAAGCCGACCACATGGGACGGGCTAACAGATAATGGCTTTATAAGAGGGTCTCATAACGCGGAAGGAGACACATTATATGTAGTTTCGTTAGGGGTAGACCCAAATGTTCAGGGGATGGGTCTGGGCGGAAGGTTGCTTGAGGCGCAGAAAAATCTTGCAAGAGAATTGGGTTTGAATTCATTGGTTCTTGGCGCAAGGATCCCCGGTTATAACCAATACTGTTTGGATAATGGAGAGATTACCCCTCAAGAATATCTCGGCAGGAGAACCGATAAGAACGAGAGCATAGATTCGGAGATACGCTTTTATGAAAAAAGAGGTCTAAGGGTAAAAGGGATAGTTGCTGGTTTTGAACAGGATCCCGCGAGCCGAGATTATGGGGTCATTATGTCCTGGGCGGCCTAAAGAGTGATTTTAAGATGTGAAAGGCGGCATTGATGTCTTTTTCTGCGAAAATAAGAGTCAATTCAAAGCTTGTCGATATCAGCTCGACGATATTTATCTCTTCCCACGCTAATGATTTGAGGAAAAAATAAGTCATCCCCGGGGTGTCTATCGCGTTTTTTGGCAGCTGAATCGTGACAGAAGCCAGATTGGTTTTTTCCACAAGAACAGTTTCTCGTCCTAGCATCTTTTTCATTTTACTTTTTAAGGCGCCACTCATAATCAGGGTTGTTTCGGAGAAACCTTCGGAAAGGGCGAAGAACTGTTTTCCCTGAATTGGATATTGGCTGAAAAATTCGAAGCATGAGCTATATAGTTTTTCGGAGTTTAAAACGCTTATCAGTGCCAGATTTGACCTTAGGATCATTTCGGGCGGAGAATTAATAAGTTGGGTATATTTTGGCCTAAAAGGAGCCTTGGTTTTGATCCGTTTAATAGACATGGTTAAGGATGCCCTGCTTACTTTTTTCATTAGCATATGCTCTATTTCCGGTTTAATATAGTCGGCAAGAGCGGAAATATTAATGATATTTTTCGCCAACGCCTCGGACAGGTATCTGGATCTCTTAATAACAGTTTTAGTGGCTTCGGGTACGGTTATCATGTTAAAATTTTAACAACCAATACTTTTTTTGTCAATAAATGTTAAAAATTTGACTTTTAGATAAAATATCTCTATTTTTAATTAGAAAACTATTTTTTATGAATGGTTTCATGTTAGCAGTAGTTAAAGAAGAGGCCGCGCCCGGGGTTACAATTAAGCAAGTTCCCATACCAAAACCTCAGGAAGACGAAGTTTTGGTAAAGATTATATACGCATCAATCTGCGGCACCGATATTGGCATTTATGATTGGAATGATTGGGCGGCGAGTCATATAAAACCGCCAAAAACAATCGGACATGAATTGGTGGGAGAGGTTCTGGAGATTAATACAAAGGGGAAAACAGACATAAAGATAGGAGACTTAGTTTCTTCCGAAACCCACATCTTCTGCCTTAACTGCTATCAATGCACAATTGAAAATTATCATATTTGCGAAAACATGAAGCTTTTTGGCATTGGCAGGGATGGAGCCTTTGCACAGTACGCCACAATCCCATTAAGAACCACGTGGAAGAATGATCCAAAAATTCCGGTTGAGGCAATGAGCGTTCAGGAGCCTTTAGGAAACGCGGTAAACGTGGTAACTAAAGCCCAGGTTAAAGATAAAAAGGTTTTAGTGATGGGACTTGGACCAACAGGATTATGTGCCGGGATGGTAGCTAAAGCATACGGCGCAAAGGAGGTAGTTGGTATTAATAGAAGAGAATATCGTAGAGCGCTTGCGAAAAAAGTAGGCTTTGACCGCGTAAGCGATAAGTTGGATCCCAAAGAATATAATACGTTTGATGCGGTTTTGGAAATGAGCGGAAACAGGCTTGGTATTGAGGTGGCGCTTGAGGGAGTGCGCATTGGCGGCAAAATAATAGCATTTGGAATTCCCAAAGAGGATATATCGATTGATTGGGGTAAATATCTTATTAATAAAGAACTTTCAATCGGTTCTGTTTTTGGCCGGATGATTTGGGAAACCTGGAAAGACACGACAAAACTTTTACTATCGGGTAAGGTTGATCTTAGAAAAATTATTACTCATAAATTTAAACTTTCGGAGTTCGAGAAAGCTATGACGGTTATGAAATCCGGAGAATGCGGGAAAGTATTGTTAAAGCCATAATGAGGAAGGCAATAGATATTTTCTATAAAAGATTGGAAGAGATTACGCGATCGGGAACTGCCCCGCGGGTAATTGAGTCGGGGCAGGGAGCGTATTTAACTATTAATGGCCGGGAAAAACTTAATTTTTGCTCAAGCCACTATTTGGGTTTAGCCGTTGATGAGAGGCTTAAGAAGGCGGTTGGGGAAGCGGTTGATAAGTATGGCATCGGTACAGGCTACAGAACCCTTGCCGGCACGCATACGCTTCATCTTGAACTCGAAAAAGCAATCGCGGAATTTAAAGGAACAGAGGCGGCGGTTGTTTTTTCAAGCGCCTATATGGCAAATTGTGCGGCTATTCAAACCATTATCGGCAAGGAAGATATTGTTATTTCCGACGAGCTGAATCACGCCTCAATTATTGACGCAATTAGGCTTTCTCAGGTTAAAAACAAGCTTATTTATAAGCACAGGGACATTAAGAGCCTGGAAGAGGAGTTGCAAACCGCCGCGAAACTTTCTGAAACTCCGAAATCAAATGGAGAAACCCCTCTTATTTTAATAGTAACCGACGGTGTGTTTTCCATGGACGGGGATTTAGCGCCTCTGCCTGATATTGTTAAACTGGCTGAAAAATACGGTGTTTTAACCATGGTTGACGACGCTCACGGCGAAGGGGTTTTGGGAAAAGGAGGGCGAGGGATTGTGGATCATTTCGGATTGGTAGGCAAGATAGATATTGAGGTTGGCAGCTTATCCAAAGCGTTTTCCGTTTTAGGGGGATTTATCGCGGGAAGAAAGGCACTAATTGATTTTTATAACCAGAAGGCAAGACAGAGGTTATTTTCCATTGCCCTGACTATTCCTGACGCGGCTGCCTCTCTTGAGGCAATTAGGATTCTTGAGGAATCGGACGCGGTTGTTAAAAAATTGTGGGAGAACGTAAATTATCTGAAAGCGGAATTTAAAAAATTGGGTTTTGATACCGGATACTCCGAAACCCCTATTACGCCTGTCATGCTGGGAGATGATGAAATAGCGAAAAAGTTTAGCGTAAGGCTTTTTGAAGAGGGTGTTTTTGCGAGCGCCATAGTTTTTCCAATGGTTCCCAAAGGCAAAGCAAGAATTAGGGTAATTCCCTCTGCTATTCATTCTAAAAAAGACCTGGATTTTGCGGTTGGCGCTTTTAGCAAAATAGCCAAAGAACTCCACGTGCTATAATTTCTTCATGACTGTTTTCGAAGATTTACCTCTTAAGGATATTCTCTACTACAAAATCGGCGGCAGGGCAAGATTTGTGGCAGAGATTCACAACCGAGAAGATCTTCAGGATGCTTTGGAGTTTGCTGTAAAGAATCATATTACAAATATCCTTCCCTTAGGTCTTGGTTCAAATATTTTAATCAGCGATAAGGATTTTAGGGGATTGGTTTTGTGGTTTACAAAACCAGATGCTAATCTTATCAAAAGAAAATCAGAAGCTATTATTGAGTCTTTTTCTTCCAATACCCTAGATCAGGTAATAAACTTTGCTTTTGAGAATCATCTTACCGGTCTTGAATGGGCCGGGGGGTTACCCTCGACCGTTGGCGCGGCGATAAGGGGCAATGTTGGCGCTTTTGGCGGCGAAATTAAAGACTGCGTAAAAGAGATTGAAGCTCTTGAATTGTCGGATAATGGTTCTTTCAGGAATTTAAGATTTACGAATTATGATTTACGATTTTCCTACAGATCGAGTTTGATTAAAGAAAATAAAAATTTAATTATTACGGATGTATTTTTTAAACTTAAAAAAGCCCACGGAAAAGATCTGGAAGAAGCGAAAAAAGTTTACGAGGCGAATATTAATTACAGAAAAAATCATCATCCGACAGAATATCCGTCCTGCGGTTCGGTTTTTAAAAATATCACGGATTTTGGCCAAGTGCGAAAAATGATTGAGACATGGCCGGATATCCAATCATTGGTTGAAAAAAACTGGCACGGCAAGGTTTCGATGGGCTATATCATCGGAAGATTAGGATTTCCGGGCCGAATTATTGGGGGGGCGCAGGTTTCGGAAAAACACAGTAATTATATTGTTAATCTCGGAAGTGCCACTTTCAACGATGTTTATTTCATAATCCAAAAAATAAAAGAAAAATTTTATGCCACTTTCGGTTTTTATCCGCAGGAGGAAGCGGAAATAATTAAGTAAAACAAAAATTATGCTAAAATAGAGTTTATGGAGGAGTACAATTTAAAAGAAATAAGGCTTGAAAAGCTGAAAAAACTAAGAGAGTTAGGCATTAATCCTTATCCGCCCTCTTTTGATAAAAAGCAAACTATTGCCGATTGCTTAAAGAGCTCTGGTAAAACTGTAAAAACCGCAGGCAGAATTTTTTCCTACAGGGAACATGGAAATATCGCCTTTGCCGACTTAAAAGATGACAGCGGTAAAATACAGATATTTTTTCAAAAAAAACTTTTGGGAGAAACTTTCAAAAATCTTAAACTCTTGGACATTGGGGATTACATTGGAGTTGAAGGAGAAGTTGTTAAAACAACAGCGGGAGAAATTTCTATTTCTCCGATCTCTTTTACATTACTTACAAAGTCTCTTCTTCCCTTGCCGAGCGAGTGGTTTGGACTTAAGGATATTGAGACAAGATTAAGAAAGCGTTACCTGGATTTGCTTTTTAATCCTGACTTGAAAGATATTTTTAGAAAAAAGGCTGTTTTTTGGCAGAGCATTAGAAAGTATCTGGTTGAAAAAGGATTTTTGGAGGTTGAAAATCCGGCTTTGGAACCGATCCCCGGAGGAGCGGACGCAAGGCCTTTTATTACCCACCATAATGCCTTGGATATAGATTTATATTTGCGAATTTCGCTTGAGCTCTATCAAAAAAGACTTTTGGTTGGAGGATATGAAAAGGTGTTTGAAATTGGAAAAGTCTTTAGGAACGAAGGGGTTGATTCGGAGCATCTACAGGATTATACGCAAATGGAATTTTATTGGGCTTATGCTAACTATGAGGATCTAATGATAATGCTTGAGGATATGTATAAAAAGGTTACCAAAGAAACCTTCGGAACTCTAAAAATAAAATCTCAAGGCCAGGAGATAGACTGGGGGAGAAAATGGGAAAAAGTGGATTATTTCGAGGCGTTTAAAAAGGCAACAGGTATTGACCTAAACGATGTTTCCAAGGAAGAACTCCTGAAGAAAGCAAGAGAATTAAGATTAAGTCCCGAGGAAAATTTAGGCAAGGGCCGTTTGATAGACCTTATTTATAAAAAAAGAGTAAGACCTTTTATAATCCAGCCGACATTTCTTATAAATCATCCGGTTGAGGTTTCGCCTCTTGCGAAAAGAGATCCAAAAAATCCAAACAAGGTGCAAAGGCTTCAGATTTTGGCTTATGGGTCGGAACTTGGCAACGGTTTTTCGGAACTTAATGACCCTATTGATCAAAGGAAGAGATTTGAAGAGCAGGCAAGATTAAGAAAGGCCGGGGATGAAGAGGCGCAGATGATGGATACGGATTTTGTTGAAGCCCTAGAGTACGGTATGCCGCCGGCGGCAGGTTTTGGTTTGTCGGAAAGACTTTTTGCCTTTCTGGTTGATATGCCGATGAGAGAAGCAGTATTTTTTCCTCCTCTCAGGTCCAAATAGCAGTCCCGCAAATGAAAAGTTTATTGATCGCGACCACAAATGAAGGGAAACGAAAGGAGATATCCTCTTTTTTATCGGATCTGCCGGTTGAGCTTTTGTCCTTGAAGGATCTTGGGATAAACGTTGATTTCGAGGAAGATGGAAAAACCTACAAAGAAAATTCACAGAAAAAAGCACTTTTTTATGCTCAAAAATCAGGACTTCCGGCAATTGCCGATGACGGGGGACTGGAAATTTCAGCACTAGGCGGAGAGCCCGGAATAAAAAGCCGGCGATGGTTAGGTTATGAGGCAACGGATCAGGAATTGATAAATCATATGATTAAAGTTTCCAGAGAACTGCCGGACAAGAACAGAAAAGCCCGTTTTGTAACGGTTGTTTCTTTTGCTCTGCCCAGCGGCAAGGTTTGGGAGAGCTTGGGTCAAGTGGAAGGAGAAATAGCCAGGAAACCCTATCTAAAACTTCTTAAAGGCTATCCTTATCGCTCTTTTTTCTATATTCCTAAGCTGAAAAAATATTATCACGAGAATCAATTATCAGAGAAGGAAGAAAAGTTGTATAATCATAGATATAAGGCAATTAAAAAACTTAGAAACGTATATCTTTGAGTTTTGATTTTTAACTTTTGATTTTATTTTATGTTGGATATAAAACTTATTCGCGAGCAGCCTGAAGCTGTCCAAAAAGCCGCAAAAGATAAAAATATCGAAGTTGATATTGCTCATATTTTGGAGATTGATAAAAAACATCGTGAGCTTTCGCAATCCGTCCAAAGACTTCGGCAAGAGCGTAATGAGTTTACGCGGTCTTTAAAAGGCAAGCCGGCATTAGAACAAATCGAAAAAGGCAAAGAATTAAAAACCCGATTAGAAAAAGAAGAACACGCCCTTACCGCAGTTTTTGAGGAATTAAACAATGAATTATTTAAGATTCCAAACCCCGCAAAAAACGATGTAAAAGTTGGAAAAGATGACAGCGAAAATAAAGTTTTGAAAGAAAGGCAATATAAAGAACCGACAAAATTTGATTTTATACCCAAAGACCATTTAGCTTTAGGAGAACTTTTAGATATTATTGATGTTAAAACAGCGGCAAAAGTTTCCGGTGCGCGTTTTGCCTATCTTAAAAATGAAGGAGTTGTTTTGGAATTAGCGCTGGTGCAATTTGCTTTAGAAATCCTAACTAAGGAAAGGTTTACCCCTGTTATTCCCCCTGTTCTCATTAAAACAGAGGTAATGAAAGGATTAGGATATATGGAAAATGGAGGGGGCGAAGATATGTTTATTTTATCCAAAGATAATCTTGTTTTGGTAGGAACTGCCGAGCATGCTTTAGTACCGATGCATAAAGATGAAGTTTTTTCAAAAAAAGATTTACCAGAAAGATATGTTGGTTTTTCGTCAGCTTTCAGAAGAGAAGCAGGCAGTTACGGAAAAGACACCCGCGGAATCCTGCGCGTTCATCAGTTTGATAAAGTAGAGATGGTTTCTTTCGTGAAGGCAGGGGATGATGATAAAGAACACGAATATCTTTTATCGCTTGAGGAAAAATTGTTCCAAATGCTTGAGATACCATATCAAGTAGTAAAGATGTGTACTGGAGATTTAGGATTTCCGGCGGCAAGAAAATATGACATAGAGGCATGGATACCTTCTCAAAATAAATATCGGGAGGTAACATCTGTTTCTACAGTTACGGATTTTCAGTCGCGAAGGCTAAATATCAAATATCAAGACGCATCCGGAGAAAGAAAGTTTGTTAATATTTTAAACGGGACCGCGTTCGCGATAGGACGAACCATTATCGCGATTTTGGAGAACTACCAGCAAAAAGACGGATCAATTCTTATTCCTAAAGTATTGCAAAAGTATATAGGCAAAACCGTTCTTTCGCCCCGGTAATAATCTCCAATAAAAATTTTTATTTTTAAATTTCTAATTTTTAAGCAATACCTCTGCGAATTTTTAAAATTTAATATTCGATAGTTAAAAATTAAATAAAAATTAGGAATTATGAATTGAAAGTTAATTTTGTGATTTTTGTTGCTATTCCAACCTAAATTACCACTTTTGAAGCAAGGAGAAATGCTTGACAAATGATAAAAAATTATTCACGATTTATTTAGCTTATTTAAGAGTTGGGAGG
Organism: Patescibacteria group bacterium; assembly: GCA_023473545.1. Classification (GTDB taxonomy): domain Bacteria; phylum Patescibacteriota; class Microgenomatia; order Levybacterales; family UBA12049; genus JAMCTM01. Next base: position 10,390 of record JAMCXO010000007.1, read on the forward strand.
GGGTGATAAAAAACATGGCTAAGAAAAAGAAGAAAAAGAAGAAGTAGAATTGGTAATTTTTCCGCCATCGGCGGAGTACCAATTGATCAGTTGGTAAACCCTGAAGTAGAATAAATTCACTTCAGGGTTTTATGTTAAAATAAAGAATATGTTAAATTTTCTAGGCCGCTTTTTTGACTCAAACGAAAAACAGCTGGAAAGGGTAAGATCTGTTATCCTGGAAATAAACGCCCTGGAGGAGAAAATAAAAAAACTGAAGGATAAAGATTTTCCTAAAAAAACCGAAGAATTTAAACAAAGAATAAAAAACGGAGAATCCTTAGATCTTTTGCTGCCAGAGGCATTTGCCCTGTGCCGCGAGGCATCCAGAAGGACAATGGGACAGAGACATTTTGATGTGCAGCTTATGGCCTCTGCTGTGCTTTCTGCCGGTAAAATCGCGGAGCAAAAAACAGGAGAAGGAAAAACCCTATCCGCTGTGCCCGCCCTTTTTCTCCACTCCCTAACAGGCAGAAATGTTCATTTGGTTACGGTAAACGATTATCTGGCCCGCCGCGATGCCGGCTGGATGGGTCCTATTTTTAATTTTTTGGGAGTTTCCGTCTCTTCGATAATTTCCGAACAGTCTTTTATCTTTGACCCCTCTTTTATAAATAAACCAGCCAGTGATTTTCGGCTTTATCACCTAAGGCCTGTTTCAAGACAGGAGGCATATAAGGCGGATATTACCTACGGTATTAATTCCGAATTTGGCTTTGATTATCTAAGGGATAATATGGCGCAAAATGCCGCCGATGTTGTGCAAAGGGATTACTATTTTGCGATCGTGGATGAGGTAGATTCTGTTTTGATAGACGAGGCGAGAACTCCCCATATTATTTCGGCTCCTCAAGACGAGCCGTCTCAAAAGTATTACGAATACGCGAGACTGGTTGATAAATTAACCCAGGATACGGATTACAAAATAGACGAGAAGCTTAGAACCGCCCATTTAACCGATCACGGTATTGCCAAAATAGAAAAACTCTATGGGGTTTCCAATATCTACGAAAAAGACTTTGACACGGTTTATCACTTGGAAGCGGCGTTAAAAGCCAGAACCCTTTTTCATAAAGAAAAGGACTATATTGTAAAAGATGATCAGGTTATCTTGGTTGACGAATTTACAGGACGGCTTATGGTGGGAAGACGGCTTTCCGAAGGATTGCATCAGGCGCTGGAGGCAAAAGAGGGGGTTAGTATTCAGAAAGAGTCAAAGACCTTGGCTACTGTTTCTCTTCAGAACTATTTTAGGATGTATGAAAAATTGGCAGGCATGACAGGTACTGCCGTTACGGAAGCGGAGGAGTTTCAAAAGATATATAAATTAGACGTGGTGGTTATTCCAACGAATAAAACAATGATAAGAAAGGATTATCAGGATGCTATTTATAAAACAAGCAGGGCAAAGTTTTCGGCGATAGCCAACGAAATTGAAGAGGCGCATAAAAGAGGACAGCCCGTTTTGGTCGGGACGACATCTATAGATAAGAACGAAATAATATCGGAGCTTCTTCGAAGGCGGGGGATCAGGCACGAAGTTTTAAACGCCAAGAATCATGAAAGAGAAGCCGAAATTATAGCCAAGGCCGGAGAAAAGGGTGCCGTTACCGTTGCGACCAACATGGCCGGCAGGGGAGTGGATATTGTGCTAGGCGGAGACACCCCGAAGGCAGCGGACGGGAAAGAACCCAGGAACACTTCTTTATGGAGAGAATGGGAGAAAAAGCATAACGAAGTTTTGGATCTTGGCGGATTATATGTTATAGGGACAGAGCGTCACGAATCAAGGCGCATAGATAACCAGTTAAGGGGAAGATCGGGCAGACAGGGGGATCCCGGATCATCAAGGTTTTTTGTGGCATTGGATGATGAAATAATGCGTCTTTTTGGCGGAGATACCATCGCAAAACTTATGACACGCTTTAAAATGCCGGAGGATGTCCCTTTGGAGCACCCATTAGTTTCAAGAGCGATAGAACAAGCCCAGATAAAAGTGGAGGGATTTAATTTTGATATCAGAAAGCATCTGGTTGAATACGATGATGTATTAAACAGGCAAAGAGAAATAATTTACAAAAGACGGCATAAGATTATTGAGGCCGAAGGGAAAGAGGAGAGAGAAAATCTGAAATCGGAGATTCTGGAAAAAATATCACTTGCCGTTTCCGGTATCGTTTCGAGGGAGGCTATCGGATATGAAGCGGCTGTTTCGCAGGACGAGAAGATAATAGAGGAATTCGCGACAATCATTCCTTTTGATTCGGCTTCGAAGGAACAGTTGGTTAAGCAGTTGAACCAAATGCCTGATCATAGCCAAAAAATAGAGTTTTTAAACGGTATTGCCCTTGATGTTTATAACAGACGGGAAAAGGAGATAGGAGAAGAGATGTCTTATGATATCGAAAGATTTGTTGTTCTTAGGGTTATTGATAATCTTTGGATGGATCATTTGGATGCGATAGAAAATCTGCGTCAAGGCATTGGTCTTAGGGGCTACGCCCAGCTTGACCCCCTGGTTGAATATAAAAATGAGGCATACAGAATGTTTGAGGCTCTTGTTGGAACAATTGATGATGAGATTGTGCACGCAATATACAAGATACAGGTTCAGCTTCCTGCTGTTTCGGAAAGAAAAGAAAAAATAGTAACCCATGCCGCCGGCAGTACGCCTTTCCCCGCAGGAGATGAATCCCCCCCTCCATCTCCATCTAAAAAATTAGGCCGCAACGATCTCTGCTGGTGCGGATCCGGTAAGAAGTATAAGAAGTGCCATTATCCTAATTAATTCTCTCTATAGTTTTCTATTTTTGCCCCAGGCAACGATTAAGGCATGGTAGTTTTGGTATAGCTCTGAAAGCTTTTTTTGGGGAATTGTCTTAGGGAGATTTTCTTCAAAAAATTCCTTGAGCTTTTTGTAATCTTTGCTATCTAAGAGTTTATGCTGTTTGGCAAATCTTTTTGTATAAGCGTCAATAACAAACGTCGGTTGGTTACCGGCATAAAGAAGCATGGTATCCGCGGTTTCTTCACCGATACCTTTTATCTCCAGCAGTTCCTTTCTTAATTTAGCGGTGTTTTTACTTTTGAAGAATCGGTCAAGATTTTTGTAGTTTTTGACGATATATTTGCAAAAAGTAAAAAGTCTTTCCCCTTTTTGATTGTAAAAACCCGATGGACGGATCAGGGTTTTTAGTTTGTTTATATTTTTTGAGCCGAGATTGTAAATGGCAGTGATGCTGTTTGCTTTCTCTTTTTTAAGATTGAAAAGCGCCTTCTCCACATTTCTCCAGTTTGTGTTTTGGGTGAGTATTGCTCCGATAGCTATTTCATCCGGAGTATGCGCGTCTCCGGCTGTTTTGTTTATATTATGCCATGGCCAGGGACCGGGGTACCCATATTCAAATAAAAGATTCAAATATAAAATCAGCGGCTTTGAAAAAATATAGCTGCCTTCGTTAATAGCAACTAGGCCATTATCAGAAAATATCACGCCTTCTCTGCGGAGTATCTTTTCCTTGGCTTTTACTCCGCCAAAAGCATAACCTGCCAATTGTCCCTTTTTATCAACTATCCTATGACAGGGTACATCTTTGGGATTGTAATTTTTATTCAGGGCAAAGCCGACGGTTCTAGGGCTAACCTTGGCAATTTCTGCTATCCTGCCATAGGTTGAAATCTTGCCTTTGGGGATGAATGATACAGCCGCCCAAACCCTTTCGAACGAATTCATCTGCGGAATTATCTTGATTTATTATCTTTTTCCTTGATAATTCTTTTCTCAATTTTTTTAAGTTTATCGTCTATCGCCCTTTCTATATCCACCCCGGTCACTTGGGCAAGCTGGATTGTGGTAATAATAACGTCCGCGAATTCCTGATAAATATTCCGTTTGTCAAACTTATCCAGTTTTGCTTTACGCTGAAGTTTTAGAATAGATAGTATGTCGTTGCATAATTCTCCAACCTCTTCATTTAATTTGACTGTTTTTGTTAAGATCTCTTTCTCTGTTTGAGAATAGAGTTTGTAGTGGGGTTTGGTTTTTTCATTTATCAGCCCTATTTTTTCTTGTAGGTGTTTTATATTCATGCTATGATTATAACAAATTTTTCATGGAGAAACAGGAATTTTTTCAGGATAAATGGGATAAAGGTAAAATTATTAAAGGATTAGCCATTCTTTTAATATTTGCCTGTTTGCTGTTTTTTGCCTTTAAGATGCACATTCTGGACAAATATCTCAAAAAAAACCTTTCCTCTTCTCAGGGCGCGGCCGGACAGGTTAAGGGCGCCCAGACAACGGAAGCAGATATTTCAGGGTCTAACTCGGCACCTGCTGATTCTTTTCTGCCTCCTTCTTCGGAAAATATTCAATCCTCGCTTAAGGATAGGGTTTCTCAGCTAAAACAAGAGGTTTCAAACCTTAATGTTTTGGAGGTGGCATCTTCTTCTTCTCAGGTTCAAAAGGTATTGCAAGATGTTAAATCATTAGAACAATATCCCCATAATCAGGCTAAGGAGGCCTGTCTTAATATTTGTAATTCTTTATGAAAAAGATTAAAAAGTTTCTAAGAATTTTAGGCCCGGGCTTTATCACGGGAGCATCCGACGATGACCCTTCCGGTATTGCAACTTATTCGCAAACAGGTGCGATTTTTGGTTTTTCCCAAGCTTGGCTGGCTCTTTTTTCCCTGCCTTTTATGATAGTAATGCAGGAGATAAGCGGCAGAATAGGTCTTGTTACCGGTAAAGGCTTAGCCGCTGTTTTAAGGAATTACTATCCAAAGAAGGTTTTGTATTTGGTAGTATCCCTCCTTTTCCTGGCCAATACGATAAATATCGGGGCTGATCTAGGAGCAATGGCCCAGGCTTCTCAGGGCATTATCCATGCTCCTTTTGTTGTTCTTCTTCTTATCATGGTGTTTGCCACGCTTTTTCTTGAAGTTTTCGTTTCTTATAAAACCTATGCCAAGTATCTTACCTACTTGTGTTTTGTGCTTTTATCTTATGTTGCCAGTGTTTTTTTTATCTCTTTAAACCTTAGGCAGGTAGTGTCGTCCATATCCGTGCCGCACATAATATTTGAAAGGACATATATTTTGAATATTGTGGCTGTTTTAGGGACAACAATTTCTCCTTACCTTTTCTTTTGGCAGGCATCCGAAGAGGTAGAGGAGGAGGTATCGCATCATAAGTTATTAAGAATGGGGTATGGCAGGCCCAAGGTTACCGCAAAGGATATATTAAGACTTAAGACAGATACCGTAATAGGCATGTTTTTTTCAAACCTGGTGATGTGGTTTATTATAATTGCCACCGGCGCTACTATATTTACGCATGGAGGAAGGCCCATTGAAACTGCCTACGATGCGGCCTTGGCTCTTAGGCCCTTTGCCGGAGATTTATCGTTCTTGCTTTTTGCGGTCGGTATTATCGGCACCGGACTTTTGGCGGTTCCGATTCTTGCCGGTTCTGCTTCTTACGCGGTTTCTGAAGCCTTCGGATGGCAGGAAGGGCTTTACAGAAAACTTAGAAGCGCGCACGGATTCTACTCATAATAACAGCGGCCAACCCTGGTTGGTATTTTGATCAACTTTTTGGGAATAGGACCAATAGTTGCTTTGTACTATACGGCAGTTATAAATGGTATAATTGCCCCCCCTCTTATGGTAGTACTTTTATTGATTTCCAATAACAGAAAGATTATGGGAGAGAAAAGAAATACGTTAATAACTAATGCGATTGGCGTTGCCGCCGCTGTTATTATGAGTATTTCCGTAGTGATTTTATTAATGTCGTTTTTGATTAAATAAACCATAAACTTATTATGGACGATTTGAAAGATAGGATTTCTAAGCTTTTGAGCGAGCTTAATATCGAGAAGAAGAAAAAAGAGATTAGGGAAATAGAGGGTGCCAGTATTGGTCCGGACTTTTGGCTGGATTATAAAACAGCCTCACTCAGGATGAAAGAGCTGTCCAATCTGCAAAAAGAGGTGGGGGACGCGGAGGAACTTACCGAACTGGCGGAAAGAGGAAAATTTGAAGAGGCGGACAGGCTCTTGAGGGAACTTGAGACCCTCCTTTACCTCTCGGGACCCTACGACCGTGGAAGAGCGATTTTTTCTATACACGCCGGCCAGGGAGGAGTAGAGGCTATGGATTGGGCGGCTATGCTTTACAGGATGTATGTCAGATTTTTTGAGCGAAGAAACTGGCAATACGATGTTTTAGAAGAAATCCTTGGGGAGGAAGCCGGGATAAAATCCGTTACCCTTGAGGTATCAGGGGATTATGCCTACGGCTGTCTTAAAGGAGAATCCGGTGTTCACAGACTGGTTAGACAATCTCCTTTTAATGCCGATAATTTGCGCCAAACATCCTTTGCCTTGATTGAGGTTATGCCGGCGCTTGAGGAGAGGCATGATATTGAGGTAAAAGATGAGGATTTAGAATGGGATTTTTATAGATCCGGGGGGCATGGGGGGCAGAATGTCAACAAGGTTTCAACAGCGGTTAGATTAAGACACCGGCCAACAGGTATTACCGTTACGGCGCAGTCACAGCGTTATCAAGGCCAGAACAGGGAATATGCCCTAAAACTTCTCAGGTCAAGACTCTGGTTTCTGGAGGAAGAGGAGAAGAAAAAGGAAGAAAAAAGATTAAAGGGCGTTTATAAGGCCCCGGGATGGGGAAACCAGATTCGTTCTTATGTTCTGCATCCGTACCATATGGTGAAGGATTTGCGTACTGGTTTTGAAACCGGCAATACAAATTTGGTGCTCGATGGCGATCTTGATGGATTTATAGAAGCAGAGCTGAGACGCAGGGTATAGTTTTTAACTGGTATTGTCAAAAGATGAAATTTGTGTTTTACTAAGGGAGAGAAAAAAGCAATGCTTTGGTTTTCTTGCGTGATAAAATTATTAGGTTAAGTTTTTAACCAAGATTAATATTATTATAAAGGAGGTGATTTAATGGAGACACAAGGACAAGAGCAATCACTGATTCACGATTTTAATAAACAAAGTAACAATAATTCCTTTTTTTCACTTGGTCTTATTATCTTTATAATCGTTGCTATTGTGTTTGGTATAGGAACGGGCTATGCCCTGTCCAAGCATGGGACGGGCACAGGAGGCATAATGAGAGGATTTAGTTTAGGCGCCGCGCCCAAGATAGTTGGATCTAATGATTTAAAAACATTTAAAGACACCGCGGAGGGCGTTTTGAAAAATGGAGGGATTGACGGAGAAGGTCAGTATCATCTTGTTCGCCCGGGCGGAGCCAGCCAAAATGTTTACCTTACCTCTTCCACTCTGGATCTTTCTAAATTTATCAATAAGAAACTAAAGGTGTGGGGTCAGACCCAAAAAGCACAGCACGCCGGATGGCTTATGGATGTTGGCCGTGTGGAGATTTTAAATTAATACTGTAATGATAAAATTAGATAAGGTTTCAAAAAAATTCGGCAACGGATCGGTAGGACTTTCCGAGGTAACGCTTAATATCGAGAAGGGTGAATTTGTTTTTTTGGTGGGACGGACAGGATCCGGCAAAACAACATTTTTCCGCCTTTTAATAAGGGATTTTTTACCATCAGAGGGGAGCATAACAGTCGGCAACTTTGATCTGATTAAGTTACCCAAACATAAAATCGCGCACCTTAGAAGAAAAATAGGGGTAGTGTTTCAGGATCTTAAGCTTTTGATGGACAGAACAATATTCGAGAATATACTTTTGCCCCTTGAGGCATCGGGCTTTAAAGATCAGGACATAAAGAAAAAGACCGAAGACATTATGGAAGAAATGGAGTTATCAAAGCACAGTGATAAATTTCCTCTTCAGCTTTCCGGGGGGGAACTGCAGAGAGTAGCGATAGCAAGGGCCTTAATTCTCGCGCCTGAAATACTTTTGGCCGATGAGCCAACCGGCAATTTGGATCCCCAAACAGGAGAAGGAATTGTAAATCTTCTCATGGATATAAATAAAAAAGGCACAACAGTTGTTATGGCTACGCACAACGATGTCGTTGTTAATAAATTCGCGAAAAGAGTCATTTCACTGGACAAAGGAAAGGTTATAAAAGATCAGGAGAAAGGGAAATATGAGATCTCTTAAAACAACGATCCGTCATATCAGACGTTCCCCTTATCAGGCTTTTGCGGCCGTTCTTATCATGACTGTTACCTTTATGGCTATTTCTATCTTTACCTTTTTGATATTGGGTTCTTCAAAAATTATTTCTTATTTCGAATCAAAGCCTCAGGTAACAGCCTTTTTTAAGGACAGCGCAAAAACGGAGAATATCAGGGCGCTTGAAGATCAGTTGAGTCAAAGCGGAAAGGTTTCGAAAATACATTTTGTTTCCAAACAGGAAGCGCTTAAAATCTATAGGCAGCAGAATAAAAATGACCCTTTGCTTTTGGACCTGGTTACGGCTGATATTTTGCCTGCCTCTTTGGAAATCTCGACTTACAAAATAGAGGATTTGGCAAGTATTTCCAATATGCTGCGCCAGTCGTCTTTTGTGCAGGAGGTTATTTTTCAAAAAGACGTTGTTTCCACCCTTACTGCCTGGACGGATTCCCTAAGAAAGATAGGAATAGCCTTGATAGTAGTTTTGTCTATTGTGTCAATTTTTATCATGATAACTATTATAGGCATTAGGATTTCCCAGAAAAGAGACGAAATAGAAATTATTAGGCTTTTGGGCGCGGGCGGCTGGTATATAAGATGGCCGTTTATTCTGGAAGGCATATTCTATGGTGTTACCGGTGCTTTTATTGCCTGGATTATTTCTTCTATCGGTCTTTTGTATGAAACGCCGTTTCTGGAGTCTTTTCTCAAAGGTATTCCCCTCCTACCTGTTCCCTATCTGTTTTTCTTAGAGATGCTTGGCGTTGAACTTATATTAGCGATTTTGCTGGGGGCTTTTGCAAGTTTTATCGCTGTTCTTCGCTATTTAAAATAGAATTTATCTTCGTTCGACTGGGGACATCGCTATGAAAAAAAACATAGTTATTTTCACTTTTTGCCTAGTTGCTATTTTATTTTTGAGATCGGGTCTTTTTGTCTTGGTAAAAGCAGACTCAACTTCATCATCCAGCGCCTCTTCTCAAACAAGCAGTATCAAGGAGTGCGCCGACAATAAAATTAGCGTTGCGGATTGTCCGAATTTCTTGCAAAACAAAGTTAATGACCTTAATTCTCAGGCAAATACTCTTTCTTCTCAGATAGCTGTTATGGATAGCCAGATAAACCTAACGCAGGCTAGAATATACGCAACTAAGCAGCAGATTGCGACGTTGGCAAAGGATATTAATACCGCCTCCAAAAAAATAGACGGACTTAACGGATATTTAGATAACCTGACAAAGGTTCTTATAAATAGAATCATCGCGACCTATGAGGCTGCCAATATACAGCCAATACAGATATTGTTAACATCGGGAAGCGCTTCGGATTTTCTCTCCCGACTTAGTTATCTGCAGATCGCCCAAGCCCACGACAAGAAATTAATCTACGACACCCAACAGGCAAAGGACGATTACGCCAACCAAAAACAAATTTTTCAGGACAAGAAAAAACAAGTGGAAGCGCTTAGGGCGCAGCTGGAATCCTACACGAAAGAACTTGCCCAGGAAAAACAGTCCAAAAAAGATCTTTTAACCCAGACCCAAGGTAGCGAAGCAAATTACCAAAATTTACTAGCCCAGGCAAAGGCCCAGCTGGCTGCATTTTCAAACTTTGTAACCTCTCAAGGAGGGGTAACTTTAATTACAGCAGATCCTAGTTGGCCCAGTAATTATTATTCTCAATTAGATAAGCGATGGGGAAATGTGGCTATTGCCGGATATTATTCGTCTCCAAACGATGTTACATCTATCGGGGCTTCCGGATGCTTAATAACGTCGGTTGCTATGGTTTCATCAAAAAGAGGAAACGCGATAACGCCTTTAGCAATAGGCACCAATGGATCATACTTTTTTGATGCAGATTTTAGATGGTCTTCTCCTGGGTTAGAATCATTCGGTTTATCTCCAACTTTTTCTAGCGATACATCTATAATTGATACTAATTTATCGCAAGGCAAATGGGTTATTGTAGGTATTAGTAGTTATCCGGGATCGCATTATCCTTTCCATTTTGTCGTCATTACGTCTAAAAATGGTAGTGATTATAATTTATTTGATCCTTGGAAGGGACCGAACGTTTCATTTAACAGCAACTACGGATCGGATTATATAACGGAAATTATAACTTATTAGTTTCATTTTTTAATGAAGGCAATAGTTGTCCTAATTGTTTTATTAGGTTTATTAACATTTACAAAATCTGTTTTTGCCTCTTCGAATGTTGTTATCAACGAGTTTTTGGCCAATCCTGCATCTGGCGGAAATGAGTGGGTTGAGTTATATAATCCAACTTCATCGGATGTAAATTTAAGCGGCTGGGCTTTGAGCGATAAGTCGGGTTCTAAAAAGAGTCTTGATATGCTAAAGGCAATTCCTGCCAATGGTTTTGCGGTTTATGAATATTCAGGAGACGGCTGGCTTAATAACAGCGCCAGCGACTCAAAGCCCGAGTCAATCTCTCTTTTTGATAATAACGGATCTGCCATAGACAGCTTTTCTTATTATTCTGATCAAAAAGAAAGCATAACAACCGGCCGAAGTCCGGACGGATCGGATAACTGGTCTGTTCTTGCGTCTCAAACAAAAGGATCGGCCAATGGTAATCCGCCCGATACCCCAACGCCGACACCTGGTCCAACCGCCGCGCCCGCTAAAATAAAAACACCCACACCCTCCCCTAAACCAACCTTCCCTCCCGCCAAAACACCGGCGGCAACTTCCGCGATATCTCCAACAATAACCGAAGGCAGTATTATCGCTTTGGCAACCCCGGAAACAGCCACGGATTACCCGACAGATTATCCGGACGTTCTGGCAACGGATAGCACGGATGTGTTAGCCACGCAAAACAGCAATATTTCTCCTGCCCCATCAATTAAACCCAGTATGGCAAAAAAGCAATCGGTGAATAATTTGCCCGGAATTTTAATCGCCTTAGGCCTTATCTTTTTTGCCTCTTGTGGTATACTCGTTTTTCAATCGCCTATAAAAAACTTATTTAAAGGATTGTCCGACAAACAAAGTTTATAGAAAAACGAATGTATGGAAAAAGTTTTTGTAACTAATAGTTCTAAAGAGACGCAAAAATTGGGAGAAGAGCTTGTTCAAAAATTTAATTTTAATCAGGGTTTAACTCTTGAAAAAGCTCTTGTTTTGACTCTTTATGGAGATTTGGGCAGCGGCAAAACGACTTTTGTGCAGGGCTTGGCAAAGGGATTGGGAATTGGAGAAAGGATTATTTCTCCGACGTTTGTAATAATGCGCGAGCACAGAATTAAGAATAAAGAATTAAGAATAAAGAATTTTTACCATCTGGATTTATACAGAATTCAAGATAGCAGGGAAATTGAAGATTTGGGCATGCAGGAAATTATAAGCGATCCCCAAGGCATTGTTGCGGTTGAGTGGGCGGAGAGGATAAAAAATATATTGCCGAAGGAAAGAATTGATATAAAATTTGAATATGTTGGTAAGAGGGCGAGAAGAATCACGGTCAGGAATAATTTTTAATTTGAAATTTTTAATTTTTATTGAATGTCAAAAAAAGACGCATGAATGATGCAGAAAAGGCGATTAAAATCTTAAAAAAAGGCGGGATCGTTATTTTTCCAACCGACACCGCTTTTGGGATTGGGTGCCGAATTGACAAAACGGAAGCAATAGAAAAATTATTTAAAATCCGCCGGCGTCCAAAAGAAAAAGCAGTTTCCCTTTTAGTTGACTCGATAGAAATGGCAAGTAAATATTTGGAAGATATTCCAAACGAGGTTCTAAAGCTGATGAAGGATTATTGGCCCGGCGCTCTCACTATAATACTGTGCTGTATTAAAGCGAAGGTGCCGAGTCTCGTTAGGGGAGGAGGGAAAACGATCGGGGTCAGAATGCCGGATCACGAAACAACGCTTTCTCTCATCAAAGGTACGGGTGTACCAATACTTGGTCCGTCCGCGAATTTTCACGGAGAAAAAACGCCTTACAGTTTTGAGGAGTTAGACTCTAATCTTATAAGGCTGGTAGATTATGTAGTTAAAGGAGAATGTAAACTTAAAAAGGCATCTACTGTTATAGACTGCTCGATAAAACCCTGGAAAGTTTTGCGTCAGGGAGAGCTGGTTATATGATAGTTTTACATATAGATACCGCGAGAAGAGAAGAAATTAAGGTTGGGATTGAAATTGACGGAAGGCTTTACGAAAAGAAAATAAAGAATGTAGAATCCCAGGCGGTCCTTCCTCTTATCCAAAGACTTCTCGAAAGTAAAAAAATAGAATTTAATCAGATAGATAATATAAGGGTAAACACCGGACCGGGTTCCTTTACCGGCCTTAGAGTTGGAATTGCAATTGCCAACGCCTTATCCTTTGCCTTGGGTATTCCAATAAATAGCCAAAAGTTGGGCAGGCTGGCAAAACCTGTTTATGTATCCAAGGTTAGATGATATACTTTTAGCGTATGAGGGCTTTTTTCTGTCATTTTTTTACCCCTCAAAAATCTAATAATCACAGAGCAAAACTCTTGCATAGTTTTAGCCTGTTTATTTTCGCCGCGTTTCTTTTTGCCGGGTCATTTTTAATTGATATCGCAAGGGTTCATACCCCGCAAGTTCTGGGAGATTCTATAGATATCTCATCGAACCAGCTGCTTCTTTTAACCAATAGTAAGCGATTAAAAAATGGTGTTTTGCCTTTGCGTCTCAACGCCCAGCTCGAGGCCGCGGCGGATTCCAAAGCGAAGGATATGTTCGCCAAGGATTATTGGGCGCATAACGGGCCCGACGGAGAAACGCCATGGATGTTTATAAAAAAAGCCGGCTATGACTATACTTATGCTGGAGAAAACTTAGCGCGGGGTTTTACTTCATCGGAGGGCGTAATTAACGCCTGGATGGCAAGCCCCGAACATAGAGCCAATATGCTTTCCGGTAACTATCAGGATGTAGGTTTTGCTGTTGAGAATGGTACCCTTGGGGGAGAAAGAACGGTTTTGGTTGTCGAGATGTTTGGGGGGAAAGATCTTGGCGTGCCCGCTCTTGGCCATAAAGAAAAGTCGGTAGCTTCTGCCAGCAAAAACAACAATCAACCCAGATCCCCGCAAAGGATTATTGCTCAGAGGGTGTTTGTTAGTTCCTTATTCGATTCAAAAATTCTAACAAAAAGTATAGTTTTTCTAATCTTGTCTGTGTTTATTGTTGTCCTGTTTTTAGACTTGGTTTTGGCAAGGCGTATGGATATTACTCGGTTTGTAGGCCATAATATAGATCATATGCTTTTCTTTGGACTTTTGGTTATTATGGTTTTTGTTATTAGCCGGGCGGTAATACTTTAATGATAAAAAAATATTTAACAGCAGATAGGGCATATTACCTATCGGTATTTTTTATATTGCTCTTGGCCGTTTTGGCTCTTATATATTTTACCGGCAACATTAGGCTTCAGGGCATTATTGTTATTGGGATTTCATTTATCTATGCTTTTTGGGGAATAATCCATCATTTTATTCATCATGATTTAACCCTTAAAATTGTGGTAGAATATGTTTTGATCGGAACAGTTGGAATGAGCGCGATGCTCTTTTTATTAAAAGGTTTATGAAAGGTGTGATTTTAGCAGGCGGATTGGCAACAAGACTTCGGCCTTTAACGTGGGTTACAAACAAACATTTATTGCCAATTTATAATAAACCCATGATTTATTACCCCCTTGAGGCTCTTGCCAGTGCCGGTATTAAGGAGGTCTTGCTTTTGAGTTCCCCCGATCACAGTGGTCATTTTGCCAATTTATTAAAGGGAGGAGAGGATTTTAATATGCGAATCTATTATGGCGTACAAAAAAATCCAAAGGGGGGAATTGCCGATGGAATTTCATATGCCGAAGAGTTCACCAAAAACGAGAAGATTATTGTCGTTCTGGGAGATAACATTTTTAATGTTGATCTAAGGTCAACCGTAGATAAATTTAAGAAACAAAGCAGAGGAGCAATCGTTTATGGGGTAAAAATGTCGGGAGACGCAAACCAATATGGCGTGATCGAGATGGATAATAGCGGTAAAGTGGTATCCATCGAGGAAAAACCCCAAAATCCCAAGTCGGATATTATTCAAACGGGAATTTATCTGTACGACGAAAGAGTTTTTGACTTTATCAGAAAGCTGACACCGTCCGCCAGGGGAGAACTGGAAGTTACGGATTTAAATAATTACTACCTTAAGGAGGGAACACTTAGCTGCGAGCTTTTGGATTGGTGGGTGGATGCCGGCACCTCCTTTGATGAGCTTTTGAGGGCTAATAACCTGGTTGCTCAAAAGGTAGGCGCCGGAGAATTATAATTAGCTGAAATTCTTTTATATGAAACTCTTAATAACGGGCGGAGCCGGTTTTATGGGCTCCAATTTTATTCGGTACGTGCTCCAAAAGTATTTGGACTACGCAGTGGTTAATATAGACAAACTCACCTATTCTGGAAATTTGGATAATCTAAAAGATGTTGAGAGAAACAGCAGATACCGGTTTGTAAAGGGCGATATCTGCGATAGCAGTCTGATAGAACACTATATAAAAGATATTGATGTGATTATTAACTACGCGGCAGAAACCCATGTTGACCGTTCAATAATGGATGCGTCTTCATTTGTAAAAACAGACGTTGTCGGAACTCAAACATTGCTGGAACTTGCAAGACAATACAAAACTTCCCGTTTTATTCAGATTTCAACAGATGAGGTATTTGGCAGCATAACAGAAGGTAAGTTTACCGAAGAATCGCCGTTTATGCCAAATAGTCCGTATGCCGCGTCTAAAGCAGGAGGAGATCTTATCGCGCGTTCCTATGCGCTAACTTATAATATGCCGATTATTGTTACCCATTCCTGTAATTTTTTTGGCCCCTTTCACTATCCTGAAAAATTTATTCCTCTTACAATCGTCAACCTTTTACAGGATAAAAAAGTGCCTTTGTACGGAGACGGATTAAATGTTCGTGAATGGATTTATACCCAAGATCACTGTTTGGCAATCGATTTAATTCTTCATCAAGGTAAGATTGGCGGGGTCTATAATATTTCTTCGGGCGAAGAATTAAAAAACATTGATGTTCTTAAGTCTATCTTAAAAATTCTTAAAAAAGACGATTCTTATATAGAATATATTTCCGACAGGCCGGGACACGACAGAAGATATGCCATTGACAGCAGTAAATTAAGAAAGGAATTAGGGTGGGTTCCAAAATATGGATTTTTCGATGCCCTGGAGAAAACGATACAATGGTTTAAGAATAATGAGTGGTGGTGGATGCCCCTGGTTGAGTCGCCTGATTATAGATCTTATTATAAAAAACAGTATGGGAAAGTTTTATGAAGATTTTCGGTACCGGATTAAAAGGCATGGTTGGGTCAAGAATCACTGAACTTTTGGGTAAGGAGCATCAATTCGAGATTTCCGACGTAGATATAACAGACAGGGACGCGATTATAAAAAAAATTTCGGAATCAAAGGCTTCAACTATTCTTCATTTAGCGGCTAAGATAGATGTTGATTCGTGCGAAAAAGACGAAGAGGCCGATAGGGAAAAATATTTTATTAAGAATATACCGATATACCAATATATTTATAGTAAGAGCGGGAAGAGCGCGTGGGAGGTCAATGTCATCGGAACAAAAAACGTGACAGATGCCTGTCGGGAAACCAACAAGAAACTCATTTATATATCAACAGATTTTGTGTTCGACGGCGCAAATTTGCCTGAAGGCGGATACACGGAAAAAAGTACTCCAAATCCTATTAACTGGTATGCCGCGACTAAATACGAGGCCGAAAAAATCGTGCGGTCTTCCGGACTTTCTTGCATAATTGCCAGGATAGCTTATCCTTATAGAGCGGATTTTAAAAGAGGTGATTTTGCCCGCAAAATTCTATCTCTTCTTAGAGCCGGTGAAAGGGTAGTTGCCGTAGGGGATCAGATTATAACCCCGACATTTATAGATGATATCGCCAAGGCATTAGATGTTCTTATTAAAAATAACGCACGTGGAATTTATCATCTAACAGGCAGTCAGTTTGTTGACCCGTATGGGGCAGCAGTTAATATCGCAAAAACATTTGATCTCGATAGCTCACTAATTTTAAAAACAACACTTGAGGAATACTTTAAAAACCGCGCGCCACGGCCTTTTAATCTTTCCATGAATAACAGTAAAATACAAAATTTAGGGGTTCGCATGAAGGGTTTTAGCGAAGGCTTGGCAGAAATTAAACGCCAATCAACATCTTGTTAACCGAGTTCCCACCTTCCAGGTGGGAACTCAAAGGTGGGGACTCACCGCGGCTTTTGTTTTTCCGATAGGCATGGTACAATTAAAAATATGACAATAACCTTTATCGGCCATGGATATGTTGGTTTGGTCTCCGCCTCCATTTTTGCGGATTTAGGCAACAAGGTTTGGGTTGTCGGCCACACGAAAGAAAAGATAGAGAATTTAAAAAAGGGAATACTGCCCATTTATGAGCCTGGCCTCGAAGAAATTGTCAAAAGAAACGTTAAGGCAGAAAGATTGTTGTTTACGCTCGATTATTCAGAGTCCGTTCCTGCCTCCGATGTTATTTTTATAGCCGTTGGTACACCTCCTAAGCAGAATGGAGAGGCTGATTTATCCGTTGTCTTTGAGGTTGCGGAAAAAATAGCCGTACATTTGAGCGGCTACAGCGTGGTTGCAACCAAGAGCACGGTTCCCGTTGGAACGAACAGAAAGATAAAAGCAATAATAGAAAAGTTTAAGAAAGAAAAGGCAACATACGATATTGCATCTGTGCCGGAATTTTTAAGAGAGGGACAGGCAATAGCGGATACCCTGCATCCGGATCGGATTGTTATTGGTTCAGAATCTAAAAAGGCAAGAGATATATTAAAAGAGCTTCATAAGAGCATAGATGGAAATTTTGTTTTGTCTAATATTGAAACCGCGGAGATGATTAAATACGCGTCTAATGCCTTTCTTGCTACTAAAATTTCTTTTGCCAATGCCATAGCAGCCCTTTGCGAAAAAACAGGGGCTAATGCCCTGGACGTGCTTCGTGCTGTTGGTCTTGATAAGCGGGCGGGATCTGCTTTCCTTGACTGCGGGGCAGGCTATGGAGGCAGCTGTTTTCCTAAGGATGTTAAGGCTTTAATAGCTATAGCAAAAAACGCAGGTTACGACTTTGATCTTCTTAGGGCAGTTGAAAAAATAAACATGGATGCCAGAAAAGGGATTATTGAGAAGGCAAGGATTCTGGCGGGAGGGAGTTTTAATAAAAAGAGAATAGGTGTTTTGGGGCTCTCATTTAAGCCGGATACCGATGACATGCGAGACGCCCCCTCAATTACCGTAATCAATGCTTTACTCGAGGAAAAAGCACAGATAAAAGCCTATGACCCGATCGCCATGGACAACGCAAAAAAAATAATTAAGGGTATTCGTTTAGAAAATAATCCTTATGATGTAGCAAAAAATTCGGATCTTATCATACTGATGACGCAGTGGAATGAGTTTAGACAATTAGATCTTGAGAGAATCAAAAAAGAAATGAGGACTCCGATCATCCTCGACGCCCGGAACATGTATAACGGCGGCAATCTTAAAAGTCTCGGCTTTACCTACCAAGGCGTTGGTCATTAGCTATGAAAAAAAGAGTCCTGATTACAGGCATTTCCGGATTTGCCGGATCTTATCTTGCCGAATTCCTCAATAAATCGAATCAGTATGAAATAAGCGGTACATATCTTGATGAAAAAAGTCTGGTTAACCTGAACTTTATGAAAGATAAAGTAACATTGCATCAGATTGACTTGCTCGATAAAGAATCACTGACAGATCTAATCGAGAAAACTAAGCCTGACTATATTTTTCATCTGGCCGCTTTAAGCTCGCCTTCCTATAGTTTTACCGACCCTTTGGCAGTCATAACTAATAATATTAACGCCCAGATTAATCTATTTGAGACATTAAGAAAATCCGGTTTATCGGAAACTCGGGTACTGGTTGTATCCTCGGCAGATATTTACGGGGACATTGCCGAGAGTAAGCTTCCTATTGACGAAAATACGCAATTGAGACCCACCAGTCCTTACGCGGTTTCTAAGTTGTCGCAGGATTTTTTAGGCTTAGCATATTTTCTGTCTTATGGCATGAGAATAATAAGAGTTAGACCTTTTAATCATATTGGTCCGCGCCAGTCTCCGGGCTTTGTCGTTTCATCCATTGCTAAAAAAATCGCAGAGATAGAGAAAAACAAGATAGAGCCTGTGCTCTATGTTGGTAATACTAAACCAAAGAGGGATTTTACAGATGTTAGGGATATAGTAAAAGCCTACGGCCTAATAATGGAGAGGGGCATGGTTGGGGATGTTTATAATATAGGTTCGGACCGGTCGTATAAAATTTCAGACATTATAAATATGATGCTTGCTCTTTCGGGCAAAAAAATTTCTGTAAAAACGGATCCGTCCCTTGTCCGACTAGGTGATCCTCCAAATCTTATCTGCAACAGTAAAAAGATTAGAAAAATAACTTTATGGCAGCCGGAGATTGCCATTGAGAAAAGCCTTAGAGACACCCTGGATTATTGGAGAGGGATAGTATAGAATGGAGACAAGGAGTTAAGGATTAAAAATTATGAAAAGCGCTTTAATTACAGGAATAACAGGCCAAGATGGGTCATATCTGGCAGAACTTTTGTTAGAAAAAGGTTATAAAGTATACGGCTTAACCAGAAGAACAAGCACTGTTAATAACGAGAGGATAAAGC
The DNA here is from genome assembly GCA_023473545.1 of Patescibacteria group bacterium. Taxonomy (GTDB): domain Bacteria; phylum Patescibacteriota; class Microgenomatia; order Levybacterales; family UBA12049; genus JAMCTM01. The sequence goes on from JAMCXO010000007.1 coordinate 29,343, forward strand.
ACATACAGGATAAGATAGAGCTGGTGCAGGGGGATTTATTGGATCAGGGTTCTTTATCCTCCGCGCTTTTGGAGGCAGAGCCTGACGAGGTGTATAATTTGGCAGCGCAGTCATTTGTCAAAACATCCTGGAATCAGCCGGTTCTAACAGGTGAATTTACCGCGCTTGGTGTTACCAGAATGCTTGAGGCAATCCGGGCCGTGAATCCTAAGATTAAGTTTTACCAAGCCTCTTCCTCCGAAATGTTCGGCAAGGTTACGGAAACACCCCAAAAAGAAACCACCCGTTTTTATCCCAGAAGCCCGTATGGGGTGGCAAAAACTTACGGGCATTATATAACTGTTAATTATAGGGAAAGCTATAATTTATTTGCCTGTTCCGGGATTCTTTTTAATCACGAATCCCCCCGCCGGGGCCTTGAGTTTGTTACCAGGAAGATTAGCCGCGCCGCGGCAATGATTAGTCTTGGCAAAAAAATGAAGCTTGTACTTGGCGCGCTTGAACCCAAAAGAGACTGGGGCTACGCGCCGGACTATACGGAGGCAATGTGGCTGATGCTGCAGCAGGAGAGGCCTGATGATTACGTTATCGCGACAGGCGAAAACCATAGTGTTAAAGAATTTGTGGAAAATGCCTTTGAAACAGCCGGGATTAAAAATTGGCAGGATTTTGTAGTAAGCAATACACCTGAACACATGCGTCCCGCAGACGTGGATTATCTGGTTGGTGACTATACCAAGGCAAAAAACAAGTTGAGATGGAAGCCGAAAACAAGTTTTAGGGATTTGGTTAGGATAATGGTTAAAGCAGATTTAGAATCTATAAAAAAGGAAAATATTAGTCTTAAATAACTCAATGTATGCAGACTGTTTTGGTAGCGGGTGGGGCGGGTTTTATCGGTTCTCATCTGTGTAGAAAATTATTGGAAAAAGGCTATAGGGTTTTCTGCCTCGATAATCTTATAACCGGAGATAAGGAGAATATCAGGGGGCTTTTGGATAACCCCGATTTTCGGTTTGTCCAAGATGATATTACGGAAACTTTAAATTTCAAATTTCAAACTTCAAATTTCAAATTTATCTTCCATCTTGCCTCTCCTGCTTCGCCAAATAAGAAGAGTCCAAGAAGCTATATCAATCATCCCATCGAGACTCTTCTTGCTAATTCCCTGGGCACCTATCATCTTTTGGAGTTAGCGAGAAAGTCGAAGGCAAGATTTCTTTGCGTTTCTTCCTCCGAAATCTATGGCGATTCTTCCATCTCGCCTCAGAAAGAAGATTACTTTGGCAACGTAAATCCTAATGGCCCGAGATCTGTCTACGATGAGGGAAAAAGGTTTGGAGAGGCAATCACCATGTCTTATGTCAGAAAATTTGATCTGGACTGCCGGATTGTCCGAATCTTCAATACCTACGGACCCAATATGCAAAAAGATGATGGCAGGGTCATTTCTAATTTTATTAATCAGGCCATAAACAATCAAGAGATTACTATTTATGGCACGGGAACACAGACTCGCAGTTTTTGTTATATAGACGATATGGTTTCGGGTCTTCTTAAGGTCATGTTTAAGGAGGGTCTTAAAGGCGAGGTATTTAATCTTGGCAATCCGGATGAAAGGACAATAAGGGAGATTGCCTCAATAATCAAGGATATGACAGATTCTGATTCGGAAATTATTTTTTCCGATCTTCCCGAGGATGATCCGAAACAAAGGAAGCCTGATGTCGTTAAGGCAGAGAAGATTCTCGGCTGGAAACCTCAAATATTTCTCGAAGAAGGACTAGAAAAAACCATTTCTTACTTTAGAAAGATATGAAGATTGTTGTTATTATCCCAACCTACAACGAAGAAGGTAATATAGGACGGATGCTTTCCGTTTTGGAAAAAGAGGTATTTCCCAAGGTTACCCGCCACAGCATGTATATCTTAGTGGCCGATGATAAATCTTCCGATGGGACCGAAAATGAGATTAAAGAGGCAATGAAAAAATATAAAAATATAGAACTTATCACAGGTAATAAAGAGGGTTTGGGCGCGGCCTATGCCCGGGCAATGAAACATGCCCAGAATCAAATGGACGCGGGAGCGGTTATCGAGCTTGATGCGGATTTCCAGCACGATCCCCACGATGTTACCAGGCTTATTGATGCGATGGATGAGGGTGCGGATTATGTGATTGGCAGCAGGTATATTCCGGGAGGAAAAATACCTCCGGAATGGGGACTTTACCGTAAGTTTGTAAGTTTTTATGGGGGCAGTGTATTTGGCAGATTAGTGCTTTGGATATGGAGTATTCACGACATAACATCCGGATATAAGCTGACCAGGACATCGTATTTGAAAAAGGTTGATCTTGACCATTTGTATTCCAAGTATTACGCGTATAAGATTCATATTCTTCATGATGTAGTTAGGCTGGGTGCTAAGGTTAAGGAGGTACCGATAATCTTTTACGAGAGAAAAAAGGGCTCGAGTAAGATCGAGCAGAAAGATCTTTTTGATTCATTTTGGGTTGTTATTAGGCTTCGGATAAAGGACTCTGAAAAATTTCTAAAATTTTTGGTTGTTGGGGGAATAGGTTTTATCATTAATTTTGTGGTGCTTAAGGTATTATCAGAATCATTTTACTGGAATCATTCTCTGGCAAATTTAGTAGGTGCGGCCATTGCTATTTTTTCAAATTATAATCTTAATAATGTTTGGACGTTTGGTTACAATAGAATAACAGGTTTCATAATATATATTTGGAAAATGATGCAATTTTATGCAACTTCGGCATTCGGCGTTATTTTTATTCAGACAGGAACAATTTTTTTAGGGGACAGATTTATCGGGGAGGGACAATTTAAATTTATTTTACCCATTAAATACTATTATATTTATTTTGTTGTCGGCACGGGACTTCTTTTAATCTGGAATTTTACGATGTATAGCCGAGTAATTTGGAAAAAACCTCAGAAATGACGCTTCAAACATCAAATATCAAACACTGGATAGGGAAAAATTGTTCCTGTCTGAATAAAAATAAC
>JAMCXO010000027.1:0-7585 GCA_023473545.1 Patescibacteria group bacterium
ACACCCAAAGGGTCAGAAACAAAAGCAATCCTTACTTCTCTTTTTGATACCTGGCAATTACAAAATCTTAATCCCTTTCAACAATGCAAACTTCTTTTATCTACGTGTCAGTAGTGTGAGTTCGTTCATCCGGCCCGGCAGTTTTATTCTCATTCAGGCATGTGATATAATTGTCCTGCTTGAAAGATACGCGAATCGTGTCTTTTTTTTAAATATGCAGATACGGGATATAGCAATCATCGCCCATGTTGATCATGGCAAGACAACCCTTGTGGATTCCATGCTCAAGCAGACGCACACGTTCAGGGAAAATCAAAAGGAAATGAACGAGGTTTTGATCATGGATTCCAATGATTTGGAAAAAGAAAAGGGAATCACGATCCTGGCCAAAAATACCTCTGTTTTTTACAAAGGCGTTAAGATCAATATTATAGACACCCCGGGACACGCTGATTTCGGCGGCGAGGTTGAACGGGTGCTGAATATGGCGGATGGGGCAATTCTTTTGATTGACGCGGCCGAGGGACCAATGCCGCAAACAAAATTCGTGCTTAAGAAGGCGTTAGAACAAAAACTAAAAATTATCCTTCTAATCAATAAAATTGACAGAAAAGACCAAAGAACCAGGGAGGTTCTGGCCGAGGCGGAAAACCTGTTTCTTGAATTGGCGGATGACCCCTCCCATTTAAATTTTTCCGTTCTCTATGGGGTAGGCAAAGACGGCAAGGTGTTTAAAGATCTGCCCGATAGCTACCAAAGCCACACAAAAGGAGATCTTGCCCCGCTTTTTGAAGAAATTTTATCGGAAATTCCTAACGCGGGGCTAAACACGGACAAGCCGTTTCAAATGCTGGTATCTACCCTTGATTATGACGCGCATCTGGGAAGACTTTGCATAGGAAGAATAAGCCGCGGGGTTCTAAAAAAGGCAGACCCAATAGTTTTGACGGATAACGGAAAATCCCTGGGAAGTTTTAGGGTTCAGAAACTATACACAAGCGCGGGGATTGAAAGGCAGGAGGTGGCGGAGGCTCAAAGCGGAGACATAATTGCCATAGCCGGCATAAACCAGATAAAAATAGGGCAGACACTCTGCGATCCCGTCCATTTGGAAAGCCTTGAGAATATTGTTATCGAAGAACCGACAATTAAGGCAAGCATAGGCCCTAACACCAGCCCCTTTTTGGGCAGAGAAGGAAAAATTTGCAGTTCGAATCAAATCAAGGAAAGGCTTTATAAGGAAACCGAAACAAATCTTGGCTTAAAATTAGAGCAGGATAAAAACAGTTCAAACCTGGTTGTCTGCGCAAGAGGAGAACTGCATTTGGCGGTTTTAATAGAAACCATGCGAAGAGAAGGGTTTGAGCTTGAGGTATCAAAGCCGCAGGTAATTTATAAGGTTATTAACGGAATCTTGAGCGAACCCTATGAGGAGATAACAATTGATGTTCAGAAAGAATATATCGGCGCTGTTTCCGAGGAAATGGCCAAAAGGGCCTCGCAGTTAAAAGACATGAAGCCTCTTTCGGAGAGCTTAACGCGGTTTGTTTATAAGGCCTCAAGCAAAAACCTTTTAGGTTTGAGAAATTCACTTTTAACAAAAACCCGGGGCAGCGCGGTAATTAACAGCTTTGGCCTTGGCTATTTTCCGAAGAACGATTCTAAAAATCAGGCCAACAGAAACGGCGCCCTTATCTCTTTTGATTCCGGCACTGCCCTCTCCTACGGCATAGCCAATGCCCAGGAAAGAGGTATAATGTTTATTAATCCCGGCACCCCTGTTTACGAAGGCATGGTGGTTGGGGTCTCCAACCAGGAATACGATATCGAGGTTAACGTCTGCAAAGAAAAAAAACAAACCAACAACCGGTCCAAAGGCGAGGGTGTGGCTTTACATATTGTTGCGGCTAAAATACTAAGTCTTGAGGAAGCGCTTGATTTTATAACGGACGATGAGGTTTTAGAGGTTACCCCGCTTAATCTTAGGATTAGAAAAAAATACCTCAGCGCCACCCAAAGAAAAGTCGCCGAGCGAAAAAATCCCCAATAGAGTACAATCTATAAAACAGAGTAAAAAAAATAAAGGCCTGGAGATGAAGAAATTTTTTAAATCGTTCCGCTATGCCTTCGCGGGCATAGTGCATGCCCTGCAAAATAATTTTAATTTACGCTTTGATTTTTTTGTTGGGATAGCTGTCAGCCTGCTGGCTATTGCCCTAAAAATCCAGGGATTTGAAATGGGGATTTTGGGCATAATGATTCTTTTGGTTATTTCGGCGGAGATGATTAATTGTTCGATTGAGGAAATGGTTAATCTGATTACAACCGAGCATCGAAAGGAAGCGAGAATCGCCAAGGACGTGGCAGCCGGCATGGTGCTTATTGCCGCAACCGGCTCGGTTATCGTAGGCCTTTTAATTTTTATCCCTCATATTATAGCTGTCGGGGAATCACTATGGCATTTTAAATTTCAGCCATAACTATGTTTATTAAGATTTCATTCTAGACATATCGTTTAAGTCGCGTTAAACTTAAATTATGCCCGGAATTATCAAAAATTTCAGCGAGCTCGCCAAGACGCAAAACAGAAAAATAGTTTTGGAGCTTATCGAATCCGCGCTCGCATCCATAGAGCCCCACAGCGTATTGGATAAATCTATCATGCTTCGGAAAAACACGCTTGCTATTGAGGGAAAGCAAATAGACCTTAGGCTGTTCGATAAGATCATTTTAATTGGATTTGGCAAGGGAAGCGCCGGCTTGGCAAAGATTATCGAAGAAAAATTAGGCGATTTTCTAAAGGAAGGGTATGTCATTGATACCAATGAAGAAAAGTTCGCGAGGATTGAATTTACCAAAGGCGGCCATCCGCTGCCTTCAAAGACAAACTATGAATTTACAAAAAAGGTGAAAGAGAAATGCAAAAACCTTTCCGCCAAAACCCTTGTTTTGCTGGTTATCGCAGGCGGCGGATCAAGCATGTTTGTTGACCCGGCAAAAATATCTTTAGGCAGGCTTGTTGAAATAAATAAGGCCCTTCTCAAAGCAAACGCGACTATCTTTGAGATGAATACCATCCGCAAACACCTGTCTCTCGTAAAGGGCGGGGGGCTTGCCAGGATACTTTATCCTGCCCGTGTTTTATCGCTAATATTTTCCGACGTTCCCGGCAACGATCTCTCCGTTATAGCCTCCGGGCCGACAGTGAAAGATCCGACAACAATTGAGAACGCCTTAAAAACCGCTAAAAAACTAGGTCTTTCGGCAAAACTTACGGCAGGAGATCTGATTGAAACCCCAAAGGATGACAGGTATTTTATGAATGTTTCAAACCTTTTGCTCCTAAGCAATCTCACCGCGCTTGAGGCAATGAAAAAAAAGGCCCATGAACTCGGGTTTGAGGCCCAAATTTATTCCGACCGCTTCCAATCCGAGGCAAGATACGCCGGACGCAAACTAATTGAAAAAGCAAACCCGGGGAAGATCCTGCTTGTGGGAGGCGAAACAACGGTTAAGGTAATGGGAAGCGGAACAGGCGGCAGAAATCAGGAATTGGTACTCGGCAGTCTGCCGTTTCTGAAAGATAATATGGTAATTGCCTCTTTTGACTCCGACGGGTGGGATAATTCGCCTCCGGCTGGGGCCATCGCCGACCATCTCACGATTAAAAAAATGAAAAAGTTGACATTGGATCCCGCTTTGTTTTTAAATAATAATAACAGTATGGAATTTTTTAATAAAACAGGGGATTTAGTAATAACGGGCAGACTGCCTTCGAATGTTTCCGATCTTATGATAGTTTTAAACTAATGGAACTTTTGACAGAACAAAAACTTATCCTTCTTGAGGAAAACGCGAATAAAATCCGAAGCCTTATTATAGAAATGCTCCTTGAGGCGGGTTCAGGTCATTCGGCCGGCTCCTTGGGAATGGCCGATATCTTTTCCGCTTTTTATTTTCATGTCTTAAATCATGACCCGAAAAATCCCAACCGGCCAGATCGGGACAGGCTGATTCTTTCAAACGGCCATATCTGTCCTGTCCGATACGCGGCAATGGCTCTGTCCGGGTATTTTCCAATTAACGAACTGAAAACCCTTCGTAAAATTAACTCCCGTCTCCAGGGACATCCGCATCGCACAGCCCTGCCCGGGGTTGAAACAACCTCCGGACCTTTAGGAGAAGGGCTGTCCCAGGCAATCGGCATGGCGCTGGCGGCAAAACTCGATGATAAAAAATACCGTATTTACTGCGTAACATCGGACGGAGAACATGAAGAAGGCAATACCTGGGAGGCGATTATGTTCGCCGGCAAACTAAAGATCAATAACCTAACGGTTATCATAGACCGCAATAACATTCAAATTGACGGTTTCACGGAGGATGTCATGCCCCTTGAACCTTTAAAAAGAAAATATGAATCTTTTAACTGGCAGGTTCTGGAAATTGACGGGAACAACATAGAAATGTTTATAGAGGCCATAAACGAAGCCCTGGCGATTACGCAGGGGCCGACCGTTATTATCGCCAACACTATTCCGGGAAAAGGGGTAGACTTTATGGAAAAAGATTATCATTGGCATGGAATACCGCCAAATCAAGAACAGGCCAAAAAAGCCCTGGCGGAACTAAGAACATTACAGGGAAAAATTGAGTCGGAACATCAATAGAATTTAAAATTGCCAAAAATCATAAATTATGCTGAATCCGGACCTAAAACTAAATCCAAAGATATTTGATATTGATGCTGAAAAAAAACCAACCAGAGACGGCTATGGGGAAGGCCTTGTTTTTCTCGGCGGGAAAAATCCCGATGTTGTTGTTTTAACCGCGGATCTTTCGGAATCTACAAGGTGCGAAGAGTTTCAAAAAAGATTTCCGCGGCGTTTCTTTGAATGCGGGGTCGCGGAGCAGAACATGGCAGCCATCGCGGCAGGGCTGGGGGTCTCCGGAAAGATTGCCTTTATCTCATCCTACGCGGCATTTTCTCCCGGGAAAAACTGGGAAACAATTAGAACAACCATTGTTTATAACAATTCGAATGTGAAAATAGCCGGCCACCATACAGGTATTATGACAGGGCCGGACGGGGCAACCCACCAGGCAACCGAAGATTTGGCGATCACAAGGTGCTGGCCAAACATTACGGTTCTTGTTCCCTGCGACAGCTTGGAGGCCCGCAAATCAACCATTAAGAGCGCGGATGTCCAAGGCCCTGTCTACCTTCGTTTTACGCGCGACAAATCACCGGTGATAACAACCGAGGAGACCCCGTTTGAAATTGGGAAAATTCAAAGGTTTTGGATTTCCGATAAACCGGACGCGGCAATACTGGCAACAGGCTATATGCTTTATTATGCCATTGTCGCGGCATTTGAACTGGAAAAGATAGGAATAAAAAGTATTGTTGCCAACGTTTCCACCCTAAAACCATTAGATAAAGACACCCTTATCAGTCTGGGCAAGGAGGCCCGGGCATTGGTAACAGTTGAGGATCATCAAACAACAGGGGGCTTGGGAGGCGCGGCGGCTGAATTCTACGCGCGGAATCTGCCTTTACCCATGGAATTTGTCGGATTGAAGGATACCTTTGCCGAATCCGGCTCTCCTTCGGAACTGATTGAAAAGTACGGAATGGGGACGAAGGACATAAAAGAAGCGGTAAAAAAAGTAATTTCAAGAAAATACCCACGTAGCTGAGCCGTCTAACCATGCAAGAATCTCTAATAGAAAAACTCAAAAAACTTATTAAAGGCGATGTTTCAACGGATGACCAAACGCTCCGCGACTATTCCCATGATGCTTCTCTTTTCGAGGTAAAACCTCAGGCAGTGGTTTTCCCAAGAGATAAAGAAGATGTTAAAAAAATAGTCACGTTTGTCAAGGAACTTAAAAAAGATCACCCATCACTATCAATTACCGCAAGATCCGCGGGCACAGACATGGGCGGAGGGGCTATAAACGATTCCATTATTCTTGAGTTTTCCAGATATTTTAACCATACCCCTCAAATTCACGGCGATACGGCTGTAACCGAACCGGGGGTTTTTTATCGGGATTTCGAGAAAGAAACCTTAAGGCATAATCTAATTTTTCCATCCTATCCCGCCTCAAGAGAAATATGCGCCATGGGAGGAATAGTCAACAATAACTCGGGGGGGGAAAAGTCTCTGCGGTACGGAAAAACGGAAAGGTACGTAGAAAAAATTAATGTTATTCTTGGAGACGGGGAGGAATACACCCTTGCGCCTTTGGGAAAAAAGGAACTGGATACGAAAATGAAACAGGCAAATTTGGAAGGGAAAATCTACAGAGAAACTTTTAAGCTCATTAACGATAACCATGATCTTCTTTTAAGAGCAAAGCCCAAGGTTTCCAAGAATTCCGCCGGCTATTCTCTATGGAACGTGTTTGACAAAGAAAAAGACGTTTTTGATTTAACAAAACTTTGGGTCGGGGCCCAGGGAACCCTTGGCGTAATGATAGAGGCTGACCTAAGGCTTGTACCTGTCCATAAGCACAGGGAAATGATGATTATTTTTCTCCATGATCTATCCCATTTGGGACAAATAATCAATGAAATTTTGCCGCTTGAACCGGAGAGTTTTGAATCATACGATGACAATACCCTAAAACTGGCGCTTCGCTTTTTTCCGCAGTTTCAAAAACTTTTGGGAACAAGAGGAATTATTCAAACAGGCGTTTCTTTCCTGCCGGAGTTTTTGACCGTTCTTTTTGGCGGCATACCCAAGCTTGTCCTGCAGGTGGATTTTACCGGGGATGACCCCAATATTCTTAAACAGAAAATCGCAAGCCTTAGGCAAAAACTTAAACCTCTTCATCCCCAAACCAGAATCGCGCTTGAAAATCAGGAAAATAAATACTGGCTTATCAGACGCGAAAGTTTTAATCTCTTAAGACAAAAAATACACGATAAACATACCGCCCCTTTTATAGATGATATTGTGGTCGCGCCAAAGAACCTGCCCGAATTTTTGCCTAAGCTTGACGCGATCCTTAAACAATATCCCCAGTTTCTATCAACTGTCGCCGGACACGTGGGAGACGGAAACTTTCATATCATTCCCCTGGCCGATCTTAAAAACGAAAAGGTGCGAAAAGCCATTCCCGAACTCGCCGAAAAGGTCTACGGTCTTGTTCTTTCTTACAACGGATCAATCACGGGCGAGCATAATGACGGATTGATAAGAAGTCCTTTCTTAAAACAAATGTACGGAGAAAAGGTTTACGGTCTTTTTGAAGAAACTAAGAAAATTTTTGATCCGGAGGGCATATTTAATCCCGGGAAAAAAACAAACGCCGATCTTTCCTTTGCCATGGATCACATCCGGGTTAATTGGTGAATTTACCGAAAATCATGCCGTAGAATTCAACACACTGCCTACACTGGCTGAAACAACACATTAGAATTGTTTTCTTCCGCCTCTGGCAGCGAGGCAGTGCCATTGCATTCTAACCCTTAGCCACAATTGACAAACGCTCCAGCTTCTTGAAAAGATAGATGTTACAAACAAACTCACAAGAAGAAAGAGCGTATGTCCTACCAGTATATCGTATTACCGAA
>JAMCXO010000020.1:0-6361 GCA_023473545.1 Patescibacteria group bacterium
TATGGATTAACCTCTTTAATCATTAATCCGTTATCATTAATCCTTTCAAGTAACTGCTTGATATATATCTCATCCGGGCCGATGTTATTTAAAGGGTCAATCCTGCCGTGCAGTACATGATAAACGCCCTTATAGAAACCGTCCCTCTCCAAAGCCAGAATATCCAAAGGCGCCTCAACCGCGCAGATAGTTGAACGGTCCCGAGATGAATCCGAACAAACACCGCAGGGATCTGTTTCGTCTATGCCGAAACACACGGAACATACCACTGTTTCCCTCTTAAGATTCTGCAAAGATAAGGCAAATCTGTCCAGTTCGGTTTGGGGAACATGCAAAAGGTAAAAGGTAAGCCTTTGGGCGGTCTTCGGCCCTATCCCCGGCAATCTTTCAAACGAATCTATCAGATTTTGTACCGCTTTAGGAATTTTCATTGTTTTCAGATAACCTCATTTTTCAAATTTGGGTCAACAAAAATCTAATCGTCTTACATCTTCATCGGTTAATCCATATTTTTTGAGCATTTGTTTACTTCGTAAAAATGCGCCTCGTTCTTGATGATCGTTTTCAGGATGGTAATCAACAATTGAATCGGCATAACTACTAAAGAGGGTTTCCCAATCTTTTTTACTAACTTTTTTGATGTCTATCCTTAAATCCCATTCTTCAATAAATTCCAACAATTTTTCCATCATCTCTTCATAATCCAAAGAAAAAACACTGTCGCTTGGTTTCAGTTCTACGGATTGTAAAATTTTTATTGCGTTCATAGATTTATTTTTTTCCATTCAATGTGTCCATTGTGTTTGCCCGTTATCAATCGAGGCTTCTCCTCCTTTGTCCCTAGGAACTCAATATCTTGAAACATATTCTGTCTTGCGATTACCGTGTCTTGCATGTTGATTCTGCTTTAAGGCTTATTTTCAATCCTTTTTATCTCCTCGGCTAGCATACCGGCTATGGATAAAACCTCAAGCTTTGGAAACTGTTTGTTTTTCGAAACGGAAATGCTATCCGTAACGTAAACTTTTTCTATGGGCAAATTTTGCAAAAGAAGAGGAGCGTTTTGAGAAAAAACAGGATGGGTGGCAAAAACAAAGATCTCGCCAACGCCCCTTTTTTTCAAAAATTCAACCGCCTTAACAATTGTCCCCCCGCCCGAAATCATATCATCAACAATAAAAACCTCTTTTTCTTTAAGATCCACCCCGGAGCCGATCTTAATATCTTTTACCTCCACCCCTCCTGTTGCCAAATCCCTGTTTTTTTCAATGCAGGCAAAGCCAGCCCCGTTTAAAAGTCTCGACAGCTCTTCTACCCGTCTTAAACCTCCTCTGTCCGGAGAGACTAAAAGGCAGTTGTCAGCCAAATCCAGGCTTTTTATCTTATCCGCGAATAGAGAAAGGGCCGATAAATGAACAACCGGTACTTTAAAAAGCTCGGCTATCCTAACAGAATGGAGGTCAAAAACTATAATCCTGTCCATCCCGCAGACCTCAAGCATTTTAATAACTGCCTCTAAGGAAACCGCTTCCCCCTCCCGAAAAACATGATCCTGGCGCTGGTAACCAAGATAAGGCGCGATCAGGGTTACGGAGTCGGCGCCGCTTCTTTTTAGAGCGTCTATCAAAAAACAGGTTTCGATAATGTTTTCGTTAACAGGGGTTGACAACGGCTGGATTACAATTGTATTCTCCCCGGCCACGCCCTCCGTTATTCTTATTCTTTCTTCCCTATCCGGAAAAACAAACTTTTCCGGCAAGAAATAAGGCACCTCCAAAGCCCTGGAAACCTTTTCCGCCAGTTTTGTATTTGAAAAACCAGAGAAAATTTTCATCATCTTCCGCCCAAAAGAGAACCAAGGCCTCCGCCCATCTGCGAAAGTTTCTTAGCCGCCACTTCCTGAGATTTTTTAATTGCTTCATTAACGGCCTCCTTAATATCGCTGTCCGATTTCCCGTTAGAAACCAATTCTTTTATTTTCTGATCGCCTGTTATAATGATTCTAACGCCGTTTTTTTCAACCGTAATTTCCTCCTTCTGGAGCTCTTTTTGAATCGCAACCGCCTGATCCCGCATTTTTTTTAGATCACCCAACTGCTGCAGTGGATTAAACATAAATTATCTACACCTCCAATCTTTTTATTTTTAGATTCTAAAACAATTATTTCTCTTTTAATTCTATCAAAATTTTTACCTTCTTTCCGCTAACCTCTTCGCAGGTCTTTTGGAGAAACTCATAATTTTTTTTCTCCATGAGACGCTCCCGATGAAACTTAAATTTGGTCTCAAGAACAAGCTTATCGTCATCAAAACTCAGGATAGCACAGCCGCGCAAAAGCGCGGAAAGCGAATGATTATAAGATTTGGCTTTCTCAATAAGCTCCTTAAGCAGCCCCTGCTCGGAATTACTCCTGCCGGAGGAAACCCCCGGCAAGGAAATGTTTGAATCCGCCTTTGACCCGTCAAGCCTGCCGGCGGGCAAAGACGGATGGGCGGATAAACTTTTCGGACGCGCGTATTTTAAAACCGCGATTTCAAGCGGCAGCTGGGGCAAAACGGCATATCTTACCTCTGAATAAGCGTTTATAAAAAGACCTGCCATCTCGGAGATTTCGGAGAGTTCCAGTTTTAAGTCCTCGCCCTCGGCAGGCACCCCGGATTGGACAAGAAGAGAAACATGCAAAATATTGAGTATGTCGGAGACAAAACGTTTGATATCAAATCCCCGATCGGCTATCTCCAAAATAATCCTCAGCGAGTCTTCGGCATTTTGATCATGCATTGATTTTATCAGTCTTCGGGCGAAGATCTTTGAATCCGCAAGGTGATATTTTTCCTCAAGTATTTCCTTGGTTATTTTTTTCTTTCCGCTGGCCTGGACTACCTCCTCTAAAATCTTTGCCCCGTCCCTGAATCCCCCCTCGGCCAGATCGGCTAAGAAACTTAATCCCTCATTATCTATGTCAATCTTCTCGCCTTCCGCGATCCTTTTAAAGGAACGCATCAGCTCCTCCCTTGCGGCTTTGCGAAAAGCAATCTGAAAACATCTGGATCCGATTGTCTCGGGAATCTTGGCCGGCTCTGTGGTGCAAAGTATAAAAATCACGTGGGGCGGAGGCTCTTCCAATGTTTTTAAAAGCGCGTTAAAAGCCTCCTGGGTCAGCATGTGCACCTCGTCTATGATGTAAATCTTTTTGGACGTAAGGGTTTGGGCGGAGAGATTGATTTTTTCCTTAATATCCCTTATCTCGTCTATTCCCCTGTTAGAGGCGCCGTCTATCTCCAAAACGTCCAGATTCGTGCCATTGGTAATTGAAATACACTGACTGCACTTGTTACACGGTTCAATTCCTTCATAGCTTTGAATTTGCTCCGTCTCTTCGTCCTTTAACTTTTTACTTTTAACTTGTGCTTTTGACTTTTGACTTTTGACTTTTGACCTATTCTCGCAATTCACCGCTTTTGCCAAAATTCTGGCGGCGGAGGTTTTTCCCAAACCCTTGGGCCCCGTAAATAAAAACGCGTGGGGAATCTCATGGCCTGCCAAAACCGAGTAGAGCCTTTCCCGAATCTTTTCGCTATCCAAATCCTCTATTTTCTGCGGACGATATTTTCGATAAAAAACCATAATAAATACTACAAATACATACCAATACTACCAATAAATACCAATAAATCAATATTACCTTCTGGTTTTGTTAATAATACTGCTTATTATAGCAACTATCTGAATTCCCTCAGAAATAATAGTCAATGCCTCTTCTTTTATTGTATCGGGGTTTGTATCCGCAATAAGAGACAGCCAAAAATTTGTTTCTTTACCTTCTTTCCTAACAATTACAAAACAATGGAGAAAATCCTTTCTCGTCAGTGTACCATCGGCCTCTTGATCATTTGCGCCCATTGATGTAACCGAACGAAGAATTTGCCCTGTAATAACAATGTTAGATTGAGTTTTTGGTAAAGAATTGACTAATTTTATAACCCTAACAATAAAAGCATAGATACGTTTATGAATATCGTAGTTACTTTTAGTCTTTATTGCTATATTGGTAGTATTTGACATTTGTAGTATTGGTAGTATTACTCGTGATTGATTCCCAAAAGGTGCATTAGTCCGTGTTCCACCAATTCATCAATTCTTTCATCAACCAAAACCTCCTGCGCCGCCGCCTCCTTTATAACCTGCGGGTAAGAAATAACAACATCCCCGAGATATAAAACATCCTCGGGTAATCCGCTGTCTTTGCCTTCGCCTAAAGGAAAAGAAAGTATATTGGTTGTTTGGTCTTTATCCCTGTATTTTTTATTAAGGGCTCTCATCTTGCGGTCCCCGACAATAGAAACAGAAATCTCAAAAGGACTCACCACCCCTTGCTCCCTTAAAACCTTATTGATAACGGACTTTATTCTCTTGCGGTTAACTTTATACCTGCTTTCGGCAAACAATAAAATATTCCCCTTAGCATCCATATTAAAAATCTACGATAGAAAACGGGTGAACAAAATTTAAATTAGCCCCCGCGAAAAATTTTCGTTCACGGGCGCTGATTGAACTTAATATGTATTTCTTTTTAACCGTCTGGCTTCTTCTTTTTTCATCTTGCGGGCCAAAGAAGGCTTTAAATGAAACTGGCGTCTTTTAACCTCCAAAAGAATCCCCTCATTTATAACCTCTCTTGAAAATTGACGAATGAGCATTTCATCCGTCTGCCCGGGACGTTTCTTCACTATTGCCATAAATACACCTCCTTTGATTCCTTTTCTATTTTACTACATTTCTACTGATTTTCCCAGGGGTCCTGTCAGGTGAATATGAAGGTGAAAAACCTCCTGCGCTCCGCCGCCGTTAACAACCAATCTATAACCCTTGTCCAGAAGACCGGTCTCGGCAATCATCCGTCCTACTGTCTGCCAAAGTTTAGAAATTAAATTCCTGTCTTTGAGATTTATAAAATCCTTTACATGTTCTTTGGGTATGATCAAAAGATGGATAGGCCTAACGGGATTGATATCCGAAAAAACCATAACGTCCCGGTCTTCATAAATAAACTCCTTGGCAATTTCCCTGTCTCTTATTTTGCAAAAAACGCACTCCGACATAAAATTCCTAATATGGCCTAATTGGGATCTTATCATTGTTTAGAAATTAGATCAATCAGCCATTTTTAAGCGCCTTTATTATATCATTCAGGCTTAATTTCGTTACTCTCATTTTGGGATTTTTTGATGAACCGTTAAGAAGCATTTTTTTAGAGACATGCAGAAACCAAGAAGCCTTAGGATCCAGTCTTCTCAATTCCTCATAAACAGGAGTCAGATCCACCTGTCCTTTTTGATCTTTGACCTTTGACCTTGGATCTTTTTCCGGTCTTGCTTTTATTCTAACGTATCCCTTTCTTGAATCCTTGCGAAAAACCATGATATAACCCATTTTCTGCGCCAAATCCAAAACCTGATCGTTAATTGTTTCAAAGCCTATGCCCTCGCCCCATTTTGTCTTAAATTCCTTACCTTTCCCGATTTCCCTTTCCGCCCAGATCCGATTTTCAAAATTACGCAAAAGACAATCCATTATTTTCATCCCGAACTCAACATAAAAATCATCCTGATTAGGCCTTAAAAGTTTCAGCCCTTCCAAAATCCCAAGTATAGAAACCTCGTGATAGTCAGCCGTCGGATTATCCCAAAAAACCTCCTGAAAATGATCTATCGCCACAATCACCTTAATCATTCTGTTTAGGGCCTCGATTCTGGTCTTAATCCTATCACTGCGAACCCTGAACTCCGAGTCCCGAATCCTTATAACGTAGTCAAGCGTCAGGCTGGCCGCCGAAATATTTTCGCCGGCGGTTTGATGATGATCCAAAGGCCCCAAGCCCGTATCAACATGAATAACCTCATTCCCGCCAACTTTTTCTATTACCTGTTTAGAAGGAGGCGATTTGGATTTGTGAAGCGAGTGGATGTTTGAGCCCGCCGAAGGCGTGGCAAGTTCACTCGCGAGCAAAGACGAATCGCCGAGTGATAAATCTCTTTCAAATCTTTCCCCGGCCGGAACGAATTGAACACTGGCTTCTTCCCACCCCGGCAAAAACCGCTTGATCAGCCAGACCGATGTTATAGCATCCCAGTCAGGCGAGTTATGCGCAACAACAATCTTCATATCTAGAAAGTATACAGCATGACACAACACTTGACAAAGGGCATCTTACGAAACTACTATGGATATATGGACCCTCAAAAAGCATCACAGCTTGATCCCAAGATAAAAGAGATTTACGAGCGCGTCATGAATACTCCGGTCAAACCCCTCCGGGGAACCGTGTCCGTGAATCAGCCGGCAGTTCAAAAACCCCGG
>JAMCXO010000005.1:0-25429 GCA_023473545.1 Patescibacteria group bacterium
CCGTGCTCATTCAACATCTTTCCGTGCTCATTCAACATCTTTCCGTGCTCATTCAACATCTTTCCGTGCTCATTCAACATCTTTCCGTGCTCATTCAACATCTTTCCGTGCTCATTCAGAGTCCTCTGAATGGGAACCAGTTTGTCATCCAAGAGTTTAGATATTTGTTGAAGGGTAACATTATTTGCCATATAGGTATTTTTACACAATTTTTGAATATTGTCTAGCAACAATTGCCCTTCTCGTGAGCGCCTCATCAATAATTGTCGTATTTAACGCTCTTCTCTTAAGACGGGCAAAACTTAACTAAGAAAACTCTCTGAATTATCCTAGACCTTAGCTTAATTATAAACTATAATCAGTTGTGATGGCAGAAAGTAATATTAGGCCAACTCAAGAAGAATTCCTAAGACATAAAAACGGAGAAAGGCATAAACTTGACAATCCTTTGCGCGATGTAATTTTAGGCGGACAGGACGGCCTGGTTAATGCCTTGGGTATTATTCTCGGCGTTTCGGCCGCCACCTCAAATATCCACATCCTAATTGCTACTGTTTTGGCAGCCAGTATTGCCGAGTCTTTCTCGATGGGAGCTGTTTCCTATACCTCAAATCTGGCTCAAAAAGATTTTTATCACAGCGAGCGCAAAAAAGAATTGGAAGAAATTCGCTTAACTCCTGAAATGGAGAGAGAAGAAGTCAGAAGAATCTATGAGGCAAAGGGGCTAAAAGGACAAGCCCTGGAAGAAGTGGTCAGCGCCATAACTGCCGACAAAAAAATTTGGCTTGACACTATGATGTCGGAAGAATTGCATATCCAGCCTATTCATGCAAAAACCATGCTCAAAAGCGCCTTCACTGTAACCCTGGCTACCGTGATCGGCCACTTTATTCCCCTTACCCCGTTTTTCTTTACCGCTCATTTGCCGGGCCTAATCATGGCTATTGCTATAAGCGCCCTGACCCTTTTCGCAACAGGCGTTTACCAGGCGCTTACCCTGGTTGGCAGCTGGTGGAAAAGCGGATTTAGAATGCTTGTTATCGGCCTGGGTTCGGCCGCGGCCGGCTACCTTATTGCCAGGTTATTTAACCTTGCCTCGGCTTAGAGTCTTTCTTCTACAAAAGCAGTTTGCATTCGGTATCGGTGCAGTTTAGATGATTGTGGCGATTTTTAGCAAGTATTAAGTCGTATTTTTTAATAGCCTCCATTACCTGATTGGGTGTTTTAACTATGGTATAAACCTCCAAATCCGGCGGCCTTATCTTCATATATTTTTTGAAAGAGGCAATAATATCTTCCCAAAATTCACCAAATAAAATAAGGGGTTTGTGATGACCAAAATACAATCTGGCCAGCCCCCAAGCCATGCCAAATTCCGAAATAGTGCCTGTCCCGCCTCTGAATATAATATACGCCTCCCCCAATTCAAGAAGCTTTCTTGTTCTCTCGATATAATTCTCCTTTTCAAAGCTTTCCTGAGCCAAATTAACGGTTGATGATCCTTCAAAATCCGTAGCCAGTTCAGGCCTGTAATAAACAACCGTTGTCTTTCCGTCAGCATCTGTTGCCCCTTTTGTGGCGGCAAGCATAATACCGGCTCCCCCTCCGTTAACAACCCTGATACCGTTTTTGGCAACTTCATGGGCGGTTTTTCTGGCAAGTTTAAAATCTTCTTCGGAGGGTTTCGTGTTTGAACTGCCGAAAAATGTTACGGATCTAATTTCCATATAAATAAATGTAGCATAAACCCAATTTGTTGCACAAGCTTTTCTTTTAGTATTAAAATAAAGATATGCCTCAGGATTTATATAGACTTTCCCTTAATAAGGTATTTGAACTGTTAAATGCGGATAAAAATGGACTTTCGGACAGTCAGGCTCAAGAAAGAAGAAAAAAATACGGCGCGAACATAATTAAGCCCCTCAAAGAAAAATCCGGCCTGGCAATATTTTTGGATCAATTTAAAAGTTTTCTGGTATGGCTTCTGATTTTGGCGGACGCGGGCAGTATCTTTTTGTGGATAAGGTTTGCCAAGCAAGAATATTTCTTTAATCTGGTGGTAATCACCTTCATAATCCTCGCCAACGCTTTCTTGGGTTTTTTCCAGGAATTTCAGGCCCAAAGGAATGCCAAACAGCTTAAATCCATGCTTAAAACAAGAACCAAGGTTTTAAGAAACGGCCAGGAAGAAGAGGCGGACGCGGACGATCTGACAATAGGCGATATCATCATTCTTAACGAAGGAGACAAGATTCCGTCCGACGCGAGACTTATCGAAGCAAAAAATCTTGAGACGGATGAATCCTCGCTAACAGGCGAGAGCACGCCTGTGGCAAAAGAGGCGGTGGAAATAAACGAGGATAGGCTTCTGGCGGAAAGAAATAATATGGTTTTCTCCCAAACCTTTGTTGTTAAGGGAGAGGCGAAAGCGATCGTTACAACTATTGGCATGAAAACCGAGGTGGGAAAAATCTTTGCCTCATTAAATAAAACAAGGGATGAGAAAACCTCTTTTGAAAAAGAGATAGATGCGGTAGGCAAAAAAATAGCCCTTGTCATAGGAATAGTTATCATTATAATAGCCTTAATCCTCTCCTATCACCGAATGCCTCTCCCTTATGTTTTCATAATCAGCGTCAGTCTGGCCGTCGGAGCAATTCCCGAAGGACTGCCTGCCATTACCACCTTTGTCCTTGCCTTGGGCAGCCAAAAGATGCTTAAAAATAATTTTCTGGTCAAAAGACTGTCCTCAATCGAAAGCCTTGGGTCAATAGATGTCATCGCAACGGATAAAACCGGAACCCTCACCCAGAACAAGATGGCTATTGAAAGGATATTTTTAAATAATCACGATATAGATCTAACCGCGGACAAGCATTTATCAGCTGTTTTAAGTCATGAGGTAGCCGATACTTTTTTACACACCATAGCGCTTGCTAATGAAGCGCAAGTAAATAAGGATGGAACTTTTTCCGGGGATCCCACCGAGATCTCCCTTCTTGACCTTGCCCAAATTAACGGCATAGATCCGAAAAGAATAAAAACGGAGACAGAGAGATTAGATCTTGCCCCTTTTTCTTCGGACACAAGATTCAGCTCCAGCTTATATAGATTCCCAAAAAATAATAAACTGTTTATAACAGGCGCGCCGGAGGTCATTCTTGCCAAATGCGATAGGATTCTTCTTGACAATAAATCTCCGGAACTATCCGATGAGGAAAAGAAAAATATTCTTGCCAAAGAAGAAGAATTTTCCAAACAGGCCCTCAGAATAATTGCCATAGCCGCTAAGGAAACTAAGGACGCGGAAATTGGAGAGATGAATGATATGTCTTTTATCGCCCTTATCGGATTAAAAGACCCGCCCCGGCCCGAAGTCAAAAGCGCCATCCAGCAGGCGCAGGAAGCGGGCATTAAGATTATCATGCTGACCGGAGACTACGGGCTTACAGCCCAGGCAATCGCCAAGGAAATTGGCTTGGGACAGCGGGTTATTGACGCGACCGGCTTGAAGGATATAACCGATGACAAATTAAAAGAGCTGGTTGAAAAAACAGATATTTTCTCGCGCATGGATCCGAGCTTTAAATTAAGAATACTTGATATGCTTCAGAAAAACGGTCATCGGGTTGCCATGACAGGAGACGGCGTTAATGACGCTCCGGCCCTAAAGAAAGCGGATATCTCTCTGGCCATGGGCATAAGGGGAACGGAACTGGCAAAAGAAGTATCCCATGTAATTCTTCTCGATGATAATTTCGCGACAATTGTAAAAGGCATTAGGGAAGGAAGGACAATCTTCCACAATCTTCGCAAATTCGTTAACTATATTCTAAGCTCAAATGTGTCTGAAGTAATGGTCATATTTATAACCTCTCTCTTTGGTTTTGTTCCATTAACCGCCACCCAAATACTCTGGACAAATTTCGTTACCGATGTCTTTCCGGCAATGGCCATTGGCGTTGACCCTGCCCCAAAAGAAATTATGCGGCAAAAGCCAAGAGGGGTTAAGGAACATGTCTTAGGAAGCCGCGTGGTGGGATTAACCCTGGTAATAGGCATCAAAAAAACCATTATCATGATTGGCGTGTTTATAGTCTGCCTTAAGTTTTGGGACATTGCCGTTGCCAGAACCGCAACCTTCACCTGGCTGGTGCTGTCTCATTTTATACGCATCCTCTCAATCAGGGTTAACGAAGGGGTGAACTTTTTCATAAATAAATATGTCAATCTTTCCATATTCACTTCGTCAGTTATTCAGATGGTGGTCCTTTATTCCCCACTCGGGGCGTTTTTCAACTCCGTGCCTTTAAACATCGCCCAACTTCTGGTTGTGGGCTTTTCACTTTTTGCCCTGGGAACACCGGCAACTATATACCTGACTAAACTCGTGGATAAAATCACACCGGACGACGAGAAGCTTCTGGTTGAAAATTCCTAAAACTACAGCATTATCTTTCCTAAAATAAAAGTTATCACCGTAATTAAACTGCCCGATAATCCGCCCAAGACTACCTCCCCAACCGTATGTTTCTTGCTCTCTATCCGCGCCCAGGCGACAAGAGGGATCATCCAAAAAGTCGCAATCAAAGCCTTAGCGCCATACATAAAAGCCATTGATATCACAAATGCGAAAATAACCGCCGCATGAATACTTATCTTCGCAAAATGATTCATGAAAGCAAAAAAGATAAGACCCAAGAGTATTCCCAAAGATATTAGCTAAGCGGAAAAAATATCCCCCTGATAAAAAGAGAAAGCGCGAAATACGAAAGTCCCAAAACCGAGAGGATCAGATAGAATTTAGAGCGTTCTACTTTGTTGGAAATATCAAAATCAGAGAATTTTCCCTCTACGGTTTCGAATAGTATTATCATTACCCCAAAAAGAATAAACACGGAGGAAAAACTCATCCATTTTAACGCGTAAAGGCTACTCGCGGTCTGCCTATATACCACAAAAAAGGGCATGATCAAGAAAAATAAAACGGGATGGAATATGTAAGAAATAAATCTGGCAAGAATTTTTTTATTCATTTTATGCTATGGCTTTTAATCGCCTTAATACCTCTGCCTTCTCCAGGATTTCCAATGCTTTAGGAAGAGGCAACCCTTGCTGACTGCCGGTTATAATTTTATAGATAATATTCATCTTAATCTTTTTTTCTTTTAAGATTTGCCTAAGAACAGCTAATATCGCCTCTTCCTTCCAGGCCGAAACCTTGCTTAACGCCTGATATAGATCTTTAGCCATACTTTTTTCCGTATTAGACAGGTCAATTTTTGGCTCATTCAGAAATGGCATAACCAATTCGGGAAAATCATTCAAGGTCTTCATGCGGTCTTTCGCTAAGGGAACAAACGCCTCTAAAAGTCTGGCGTTAATTTCTTTGAGTTTTGGGTTTTGAGCCAAGATTTGAGTTTTAAGCCTTGAGTTTTGGGTTTTTCTGATATAGACCCCGTTCATCCAGGTAAGCTTAACCGGGTCAAAGACCGGACTGGCGGTATTTATGTCCTTAAGATCAAACAGGCTAATCATTTCCTCCATGCTCATAATCTCTTTATCTTGGCCGGGGCTCCATCCCAGCAGGGCCATATAATTTAATAATGCTTCTTTAAGATACCCTTCATGTTTATAATCCAAAGCCGATTTTGCGCCGTGGCGCTTAGAAAGTTTTGCCCTGTCAGTCCCTAAAATAACCGGCAAATGAACAAAGACAGGCGGCCTAAAGCCAAAGGCCTCATACAAAAGAAGATGTTTGGGGGTTGAGGAAATCCACTCTTCACCTCTTACCACGTGAGAAATCCTCATTTCGCTATCGTCAACAACGCTGGCTAAATGATAGGTTGGAAATCCATCGGATTTAAGAATAATAAAATCCTCAATGTCGTTTGAATTGAAAGAAATTTTTTTATTGCCGACAGCGTCGGTCCAGGAAATAGTTCTTTCCTTAGGAACAATAAACCTAACCGCTCCTTCATCCTTCTTGGCAAATCCTTTTTCTATAAGCTCATCTGTTTTCTTTCGATAAAGATCCAGTCTCTCGGACTGAATATATTTTTCGTCGGGAATCAAACCCAACCAATTTAAAATTTCCTCTATCGCCTCTTGTGCTCCCGGGGCTTTTCTTGACTGATCGGTATCTTCAATCCGCAAAATAAATGCCCCTTTATTATGTCTGGCAAACAGGTAATCAAAAAGGGCTGTCCTGGTATTGCCGATATGGGGAATTCCGGTCGGGCTGGGAGCAATTCTTGTTCTGACTGCGGTTGGCATAGTTGCATTGTAACCTAAAGTTTATCTATACTCAAGATATGCTGACTCTGCATAAAACCATAGAGGAGACCAAAACGGTTTTCAAGTGGGGTTTAATCTTAATAGGCGCTGTATTTTTGTTTTTGATATTACTTAGAACAGGCAATGCCCTTAAGGAACGTTTTTTTCCAACCCCTCTTCCCCCTCCAACCGTTGCTTTCGGCAAACTGCCGGCTATTAATTTTCCGCCAAACGCCACTGTTTTACGTCTTAATTATAAATTGGATACAATCTCCGGCACCTTGCCGAATCTTCCGGACAGAGCCGCTGTCTATAAAATGATTAAGCAAAAACCCAGCCTCTCTTCTCTTAACGATACCATAGCCCAGGTAGGAAATGCCGGCTTTAACAGTAAACCCAGAGCCCTTTCCGATACGCTTTATCGCTTTTACGACACTAATCCTCCCTATCGAAATCTAACTATTAATATTATCAGCCATAATTTTACCATGCTTTCCGATTTTATTTCCGACCCAACAGTTCAATCCGCCCAAAATTTAGGCGATGAAAATACCGCCGTTAATACCTCGGTAGGCTTTTTTTCACCCCTTTCCCTGCCAAATGATATTGATTTAGGAAAAACCCAAACAACCCTTTATAAAATTGTCGGTCCGAGCCTAAAAAAAGCATCCAGTCTTTCCGAAGCCCAAGTAATCCGGGCTGACTTTTTTCAGAAAGACGTAAACAATCTGCCGCTTTTCTATCCCCATCCTCCTTTTACCAACATCAACGATTTAGTCGCTTCGGGACCAAACAGCCCTCAAGTAGTTGAGGCACATTTTTTTCATCAGGACATTGATTTTGAAAACTCTGCCACCTATCCGATAGCAACTAGCGGCGCGGCTTTCAAATCTCTGAAAAACGGCAGCGCCTATATCGCCTCTTATTACGGCATAAATAAAACAATAAACATAAGGGATGTTTTTCTAGCCTATTTTGTTCCCGATGTTAAATCTTCGTACCTGATGCCGATTATTGTTTTTAAGGGCGATAACGGCTTTTTCGCCTACGTATCTGCCGTTAAGGATGAATGGATAGGTAGGTAATATGTCTGTCAAGAACAGAAAGTATGGCTTCCGCGTCTTGAAATCTATGTCTGCTTCCCATAATAACTATTATTACCCTATGCCGGTTGTAATCCTTGCATAACACCAAAACCTGCTCTGCCTCCTCTGTTGTGCCTGTCTTAATGCCATAAACACCGTCTATTCCCAAAAGTTTATTAAGATTTTTGATCGCGTAAACATGACTGCCGTCTATATTTGATATCACAGCCTGCCTTGTATCAACTGCCTTGGCGAAAATTTTGTTTTTCATGGCAGAGAAGGCAAGATGGGCCAAGTCCAAAGCGGTTGTATAATCTCCGTCATCATCCAGTCCGGCCGGATCCGCGAAATGGGTATTATACAAATTAAGCTTTCTGGCCTTCATATTCATCTGCCTGACAAATTCCCGCTCTCCGATTTTATAATTATCCGCGATCGCATCGGCCGCGTCATTGCCGGATGGCAAAAGCATGCCGTAAAGCATATCCCTAAACGTTAATCTATCCCCCAATACAAGCCCGACCTTGGAACCTTCCACATAGGCTCTTTTAACTTGCAAAATATCATTTTGGCGATAATAAGAAAGGGCAATAAGAGCGGTCATAATTTTGGTTGTGGAGGCAGGAGCAAACCGGAGGTCAGCATTTTTTGAGTACAAAATCGTACCGCTTGGGCCGTCTAAAACAACCACGGCTTTGGCCGAAACGTAAAGATTTTTAAAAGCGGAGGGCGAAAGAATTGGATAATCGGAAGGGGAAAAGTCTATAATTGGATTTTGCAGTAATAACTCTTGCTTTATCTTATTACTGATTATTTTGAAGACAAGTAAAATATCACATAAAATAAAGAACAAAATCGTAAAAGCCAAAAGAAAAATAGGGATCCGCGAAAAAAAAGTCCCGAATTTATTTATTTTTTGCCTGATTTTTTTCATCTATTAGAGAGAATCTTACATCTATCCGCTCCATGTCTCTTGGAAAAAGAGACGCCTCGCGGATATTGGACAATCCTAGAATATGCATAGTAATCCTCTCCGAGCCAAAAGAAAAACCTCCTTCGGGCGGAAGTCCAAAACGAAACGCCTGCAAATACAACTCGCTCTTTTTTAAGTCTATATTTCTTTCTGCAGCTTTCTCCATTAAAACCTTAAGATCGTTAATTCTCTGGCCGCCTGTTAACCACTCTGTTCCCCGTCCAATCAGATCAAAACTTAAGGTATATCCCGGATCTTTCGGATCCTCAAACGTATAGAATGGCCTTTTGTTAACCGGATAATGCGTAACAAAAACAAGTTCGCTGCCATGCTCTTCCTTTGCCCATCGTGTAATTTCCCGCTCATCCTCCGGCATCAGATCAGGTTCTTCCCGGTGATCAACACCTGTTCTTTTAAAAATAATTCCCTGCGCCTCCCGCAATTTAACCCGCGGAATTTTCTCTGACAACCTTGGCACAGTTGCGCCATGGACCTTTAAAGACTGACCGGCATCTTTCTCTATTCTTTGAAAGACATATCTAATAATATATTCCACCATGTCCATAATATCTTCCCAAGAATCAATAAAGCCCATTTCCGCATCCAATGTGGTTACCTCTGTCAAATGGCGGGTTGTAACCGAAGGTTCAGCCCTAAGAGTTTTGTTAACTGCAAATACCCGCTCAAATAC
This sequence comes from Patescibacteria group bacterium, assembly GCA_023473545.1. Classification (GTDB taxonomy): domain Bacteria; phylum Patescibacteriota; class Microgenomatia; order Levybacterales; family UBA12049; genus JAMCTM01. The sequence continues at coordinate 9,026 of JAMCXO010000005.1, forward strand.
CCCAACCATAATCTGCTTATAGAACTGGGGACTTTGGGCAAGATAGGCTTTCTGCCCAAAATAATTGACGGCAAAAATTTCCGCCCCGCCCTCGGCTGTTTGAGGAATAATGACCGGTGCCTGAAACTCGGTAAAGCCTTTTTCTCTTAAAGCATCCCTAAAGGCATCAATTACTATTTCCTGAACTTTAAATATTTCTTTAATCTTTGGATGGCGAAGCGTTAGTGACCGATAATCAAGAAGGGTGGGCAGTTCAAGATCCAAAGTTTCCTGCCCCATGTCAAAAGGCAGGGTATGGGCCATTGACAAAACCTTAATCTCTAAAACCTCTAATTCTATTTCGCCTGTTGCCAGATCTTTGTTAACCGCCCCATCCGGACGCCTGTTAACTTTTCCCAAAACCTCCACCGCGGATTCCACAGACAATTCTTTGGCTGTTTTATATGCCTTAGGCGAAACCTTGTTATTGACTGCCATCTGAATGGTTCCCGATCTGTCCCACAAATCAATAAAAATCAATTTTCCGTGATCGCGCCGCCTTTTCACCCAGCCTTTTAATAAAATCTCCTTATTTATTAAGGAAGGCGCATCCGATACGAGGGTTCTCATTAATTTAAAACCTGCCATTTGTTACTATTTTAAATAAAATAACCCCGCTTGACAAGAAGCCAAAAGCTTTTACATCCTATAGTCTTGATACCCCTTTATATTTATGCTAAAATAAAAAGAACAGGGCTTACGAAAAACACGTAAGTCCTGAATGAATTTTATCTATGAAATCAGCAGAAACCCTTTTGCCAACCGAAAACCAGCCTGTTATGCGAATCGCCCGCGTGGTGCCTGTGGCGCCGATTCCGGTTCCTGAGCTTGCCGAAAAATTGCGCGGGGGAATCCCTATTGAGCGTATTTTTCTCTCGGAAGTTCTTTTAATTCAGAAAAGCACCAACAGTAATCCAAGCGCGGGACTTGTCATGCCGCCTGGCGGAGAAATTGACAGCGAAGAATCAGCCTTTGCGGGAGGCTTGCGGGAGATAGGAGAAGAAACAACCTTACTTTCTCTGGCCCAGGGTGAGGCAAAACAAGCATGGAATACTAATCCTTTTCATCCGTCTTTTACGTTTGGGATTCCGGGCTATAATGCCCCCAGAGAACTTCAAATGTTTGTTTTGCCTGTAGCATCCCGTTCTTTTTCCGTTCATAAACCCAGAGAAGGAAAAAACGGTTCAGAAGACAAAATTGAGCGGATTGTTTCCTTTTCTCCTAAAGAATTAGAACAGTTAATTGATAAGGGAAGTCTTGAGCGCGGCAGGAAAATAATCCGCGCGGCAGGTCATTTTACTGCTATAGACGATAATTCTATTAGCATATCGGGTGTGAATAAGGCTATGCGCCGGACAGTTCTTAATGGCATTACGGAGGATGTCAGGGCATTCGAGGCTAGACTGCGGGAGACAATGCTTGGGGAAGTAAATCGGGTAAGATGGGCAAAACAAACAGCCCTGGCACGCGATTTATCCATATGCTCCCAAGATGAATTAATCAGAGCCTTCGTTGCGGCACAAATGCGTCTTGGGCTTGCCGGCGAACGACAGCGGGAAATAAACCGCGCTTCTCAACCCCCCGACAAGGCAGATTTGCTCAAGGTTGCCAACTATTTAGCCGCCGAAGAATTACCAACAGAAATATTCCCGGAACTGCTCCTTTCAACGCCAACCCACGAAGCACTTCGCGCTGTAATCAGACTTGAAAAAAGCTTTAGGAAGGGAGCGGAAACGATTATAACTGAAACGGGCGATCCGTCCGCGACTTTACAGGATAGCTGGCCAAAGGTATTAGGACTTCCTCCAACCCAACGGGTGGAGCTGATAAAAAGGGCGAATGAGGCAATGATCCAAGAACTTAGCCGGCAAACGGGGGTCTCTAGGGAAAATATTGGAAAAGCCCTGGAAACAACCGAAGAGTTTCATGACTTTATTACCAGAAGTCTGCAACGGCAAAGAGATTTAAAAGAAGGGGTTTTTCAAGAGTTTCGTCCAATGAACGAAATCTCAAATTCTACACTATTCACCCGTGTAATTTTTGCCTTAGGCCTTCATCCGAATATTCCGATCGCAAGGAGTCAAGACGGACTTCGTATTCTGCGCTTTGAAGCAATAAGGGATTTGGCGGTATTTTCCGCAGCGCTTGAGGTTACGCAAAAATTGCAGGAAGCGGATAACAACCTGTTTCAATCAGCGCTTGACACAATGTTTAGCTTTCCTCCGCAAAGAGAATATGTTAATCTTGGCGATGGCAGACTCCACCCTGTGTATCACCGAACAACAGCTGTAGAAGTGGCCGGAAGAAAATTACACGTGATTACCGACGAACGGCTCAAGAAAACCCCGCTATCGGCTGTAAGAAAACAGTTTCAAGATTCGGAGCTCAACGATATCTATAGCGTCAACTTTGTACTCGCGGACGATAATTTCGATGACCATAATCCTCTGGAACAGCGCTTAAAGGCAACGCAAAATTTTCGGGAGACATTACTCTCGCATATCCAACAAGAGTTAAATAAAGATCCTTTATCGGGGTGGGAAGTTTCGGTACAGGACGGCACCTATAAACGAACATCGCTTGATCGGGTAGACTCTTTTATGCGCTCCGGCAGTAACGAAAGTGAAGAAATGATCGCTAAAGAAAATGGGGGCGGAAAAAGGCCGGGGTCAAAAGGAAACGCGATAGCCCGCGAGAAATTTGTGATCTCTCTGCAAAATTCCAACGGCCAAACTCAATTAATCGAGGTGTGTATTTATCCATTTGAATCAACCCATACACAATCGGTGGCACAATTAGGCAAAGCGGGTTTCTGGGGTTTTGCGGAAAAACTTGAAGACGACTTCAAGGGCAATTACGAAGCCATGCGAATCCTGGCCCGTGATAGGGAAAATCCCACGGAAGCGTCTTTATATGAGCTTTTGTATCCCGGACACCTCTATGAAATTATTTCTCAAAGAATGATGGATAAGCATGTAAAACCAAGAAAAAACAGAAAAGGCTAAACGGCTTTTCTTTTTATATCTTTTATCTTTAACTGTAAGCTTGTTTTGCCGTTCCATCTATTTTCATCAATCGCGTAAATAATATCCGCCTTATCCCCAATACGCAACTCCTCCATTCTTTCCCCCATCCCAAACCCAATTCCGTCAAATTGACCTTTGATTTTTGACCTTTGATTTTTGACCTTTATTTTAAGATGTTTTCCGCCCTCTCCCACTGTTCTCATATCTTCGATCATAACGTTTTCCGACATAAAGGTTGGCTCCGGATTACCCATGCCAAAGGGAGATAGTTTTTGAATCTCATTATATAATTCCTGACTGATGCGCCCTAGCGGCAAAACCAAATCTATCTTAAGCGTTCTTGTCAGCATCCGCGAGTCGAGAACTTCTTGCGAGCGTTTTTCCAGAAAAGAACGAAGAAGAGAAAGTTTTTCTGTTTCAACCGTAAATCCGGCTGCCATCGGATGGCCTCCCGCGTCAATCAGAAGGTCTGATGCCCCTCTTATAAACTCGATGATATTAAACCCCGAAACCGAACGCGCCGAGGCCTTGGAATATCTCTTTCCGATAGAAACAACAATGGACGGCCGATAAAACTCCTCTACCAGCTTACCCGCCACCAACCCAATCACCCCCTGCTGATAATCTTCGTGCCCTACAAAAATCAATTTCTTGATACCTGATACCTGATAGCTGATAGCTGATACCGCGTGTTGTACTGCCTCCTTCGTCATCTGCTGTCTCTCCCGATTCGTTAATCCAAGTCTACGGGCAAGCTGCCCGGCCTTTTCCGCGTTATTGGTGCACAAAATCCTTAAGGAATCCATGGCGTGTTCCAAACGCCCCATGGCATTAAGCCGGGGCGCTATAATATGTCCAATTTCATAAACTCCAATTTTATCCTTATCTATCCGCCCCTCTTTAAAAATCTCCAAAAGTCCCGGCCTTTTTGTTTTCCTAAGCCTTTCCAAACCAAACTTAAGAAGGGTCCTGTTGGCGCCTGTAAGAAGCACCAAATCCGCCACTGTCGCTAGGGCAACCAGCTCCAAATGGGTATCTGATGTTTTGGAATTTTGAAATTTGAATTTTGAAATTTCCCGCGACAGCAGGTATGCTACTCCCGCCCCGCATAACTTTGTAGTATGAACTATTGAATATGCCCTGGGTAGTTTTTTAGAGGAAACATGATGGTCCGTAATAATAACATCAATGCCGTTTTTATTGGCAAAATCAACCGCTTTACTGGCCACAATCCCGTTATCCACCGTGATAATCAGCGAACAATTTTCAATTTTCAATTTACAATTTTCAATTCCTTTGACCGAAAGTCCGTAACCCTCGTCCATTCTATGCGGAATATACGGCATTACTTTGGCTCCCAGTCCATAAAGCGTTTCCCAGACAATAGCGGCACCGCAAATTCCATCCACATCATAATCGCCGTAAACGACAATTTCTTCTTTATCCCGGATTGCCTTTTTAATTCTCTTGAGGGCTTTTTGCAGCTGCTCTTTGTCAATTCCCACCGAACCGGCGCTAACCGCCTCAAGCTTTGGATTCAAAAATTTCCCGATTTCTTTCTTTGTATTTATTCCCCGATTCTTCAAAAGAACCTTCAGCAAATCGCTAATCTCAACCTTTGAATTTTGAGTTTTAAGTTTACCTATTATTTCCCACTTTTTACTCTTAATTCTTAATTCTTGATTCATGATTCTTCTGCTATACTATAACATGTATGACTAAAGGGATTCCACAGGAAGTTTTAGCTGTTTATAAAAAATTACAAGATGAAGGGTTTGATGTTTATTTTGTGGGCGGATGCGTGCGCGATCTTTTGCTCAGGCGAAAAATCAAGGACTGGGATTTTGCCACCAACGCAGAACCCGAAGAAATCCTAAAAATCTTTCCGGAAAGCTTTTACGATAATATCTTCGGCACAGTCGGGATGCCAATTGAGGCTGGCAGTGAAAAAAGGATGATTGAAATCACCACTTTCAGAAGCGAGACAGGTTATAGCGACAGACGCCGTCCCGATGTAATCAAATGGGGGGAAACAATTGAAGAGGATTTGGGAAGGCGCGATTTTACCATCAATGCCATCGCCATGAACTTAGCAACAGGCAACTCGGAACCAGCAACTAACATCATTGATCCTTATAATGGTCAAAAAGACCTTGGGCAAAAACTGATCCGCGCGGTAGGCGATCCCGCCCAAAGGTTTAAAGAAGACGCCCTAAGATTTTTAAGGGCTATCAGAATCGCCACTGAGCTTGGTTTTACAATTGAAGAAAACACCCTAAGGGAAATGCGAAAAGACGCTCCCCTCCTTTCCCATGTCTCCTCCGAACGGATAAAAGAAGAGTTTTTACGGATTCTGGCAAGCCCTTATCCTTATGAAGGAATCCTGCTTTTAAAAAACGTTGGGCTTTTAGAAATTATCGTCCCTGAACTTCTTGAGGGAGCCGGCGTCTCGCAGGTTAGACCAGGCCGGCACCACAAAACCGATGTCTTTAACCATAATCTTTTATCCCTAAAGTTTTGTCCCTCAAAAAATCCCATTGTCCGCTTTGCCGCTTTAATACATGACATAGGCAAACCACGGGCAGCGGCAAAAGACGAACAGGGCTTAATAATATTTCATAACCACGAAATTGTCGGCGCGAGAATGGCTGAGGAAATATGCAAAAGGCTTAGATTTTCAAACAAGGACAGGGACAAAATTATTAATCTTATTCGCTGGCACATGTTCACGGTTGATGAAAAAGCCACCGATAGCGCGGTAAGAAGATTTATAAGAAGGGTGGGGACGGAAAACATAAAGGATATGCTTGACCTGCGGATAGCTGACCGATTAGGCAGCGGGGCAAAATTCGACAGCTGGCGCTTTGCCCTTTTTAGGAAACGTGTTGAAAAACAACTCGAACCTGCTCCTTTTTCGATAAACGACTTGGCAGTAGACGGCCATGATATAATGCGGGAGTCGGGAATTAGGCCGGGGCCAAGGGTAGGCAAAATTTTAAAACTTTTATTTGAGGAGGTTGACGAAGATTTGAACAAAAACAACCGGGAGTATTTATTAAAACGAATTAAAGCCCTTGCCTAAAGAAATTATATGAGAAGATTTTTTACCTCGGAATCGGTAACAGAGGGGCATCCTGATAAGATGTGCGATCAGATTGCTGATGCTATTCTTGATGAAATCATAGCCAATGACCCAAAGGCACGGGTTGCCGTCGAGGCCCTTACAACAAATGGAGTTATCCTGATAGCAGGCGAAATAACCACCGATGCCTACGTTGAAATACCGGAAATTGTCGGGAGGGTTATTAAAGATATCGGATATGTTGACGCAAAATATGGGTTTCATTACGAAACCAGCGGCGTACTTGTTGCCATACATACCCAATCATCCGACATCGCAAGGGGCGTTGACAACTATAAAGAAACAAAGAAAGGAAAGATCTTCAAAGAGGATTTGGAAAATCTCGGCGCCGGTGACCAAGGACTTATGTTTGGCTTTGCCTGCGACGAAACGCCGGAGCTGATGCCTCTTCCAATAGTCCTTGCGCATAGTCTTTGTCTGCGGCTTGCCCATGTTCGGAAGAAAAAGATAATAGGCGGACTTCGCCCGGATGGGAAATCGCAAGTTACGGTTGAATACAGAAACGGCGCGCCTTACAGAATAGAGAGTGTTCTTATTGCCGCCCAGCACGACGAGGACGTAAGAGCTGAAAAACTAAGAAAGGATATCATAAACAAAGTTATCCTCCCTTCCCTGCCAAAAGGGCTGGCGGATAATAAAACCAAATATTTTGTCAACACAACCGGAAGATTTGTCATCGGGGGACCGCAGGCGGATACAGGATTAACAGGACGGAAAAATATTGTTGATACCTATGGCGGGTATGCCAGACATGGAGGCGGAAGCCTATCCGGAAAAGATCCGACCAAGGTTGACCGTTCCGCTCAATACATGGCCCGCTACGTTGCCAAAAATATTGTTGCCTCGGGTCTGTCCCGCAAATGCGAGGTGCAGATTTCTTACGCCATAGGCAAACCCGAACCAATGTCCGTTTTTGTAGACACCTTCGGAACAGGGAAAATAGCCGATGAAAAAATAGGCAGTATTATTACAAAGGTATTTGATCTAAGGCCGGGCATGATTATTAAAAATTTAAACCTAAGACGGCCCATTTATAGACAAGTGGCGGCCTATGGCCATTTTGGCAGGCCAGACCTTGACCTCCCTTGGGAAAAAATAAATAAAATAAGAGAGATACAAAAATTTGACTTAAAGAAAATTTAACGTATAATAAGATTATTAAGTAGCCAATCTCTCGGTTTACTCGGGAGATTTATTAAGAAATACCATAGCCGTATGAACTTATCTTCTGTATTTCCTCGATAAACCCGGATTTGCTCCTGAAGGTATTTCTATGGATAAAGTCTTAGAGGTTAAAAATCTGGCAAAATCGTTTCCTTCCAAAAAAGGAAACTTTAACGCGGTTAAAAACATTTCCTTTTCTATTAAGGATGGGGAAATACTGGGTCTTCTTGGTCCAAACGGAGCGGGAAAAACAACCACAATCCAAATGCTTCTGGGCGCTACCACACCAACCGAAGGAAAGATTCTCTACTTCGGCAAAGAATTCAAAAAACATAGAGAACAAATATTAAAATCCATAAATTTCTCATCCACCTATATAAGCCTGCCCTGGTGGTTCAGGGTGGAAGAAATTCTGGAATTGTTTGCCAGACTCTACGAAATCCCAAACCGCAAAAAGCGCATCGAAAAACTTTTGGCCGAGTTTGAAATAGAACACCTAAAGCACAAGGAATTTAATATGCTCTCGGCAGGGGAAAGAACAAGACTTTTGCTAACCAAGGCCTTTCTGAACTATCCAAGGCTTATTCTGCTGGATGAACCAACCGCCTCTTTGGATCCCGATGTTGCGGTAAAAATCCGGCAATTTCTCAAAAAGGAAAAGGAGGAATATAACGTTTCCATGCTTTTCACTTCCCATAATATGGATGAGGTCGAGGAGATGTGCGACAGGGTAATTGTTTTATCCCACGGCAAAATCATTGCGCAGGACACGCCCTTGAACCTAATAAAAAGCATTGCCGAAAGCCAGTTGGAACTTTTCATAAAAAGGGATAAGGAAAAAGCCGTCAGACTTTTCCAAAAACTGGAAATGCCTTTTACGGGAAACGGGAATATATTTAATCTTGTGATAGATGAAAAAAATATCGCCGAATTTTTAACCCTCCTGGCCAAAGAAAAGATAGGGTACGAAGATATTACTATTAAAAAACCCGACCTCGAGGATTACTTTTTACAGATAATTGAAAATAAATAATATGCTTAATTTCAATAGAATACTGGCCATTATCTACCGCTACCGACTAAACATGCAGCACAGTTTTGACAGACTGACGGACATGTTTTATTGGCCTGCCATGGATTTATTCGTATGGGGGTTAACAGGGTATTATTTTGCCGGGCTTTCCAAAAATAGTCACAACGCGATCATTATCCTTTTAACAGGAATTATCTATTGGCTGGTTGTTTGGAGGGCTCAATATGAAATAACCGTTAATCTTCTTTCGGAGATGTGGGATCAAAACCTAGTAAATATCTTTGCTTCGCCTTTAACCGTTGGTGAGTGGATTTCGGCTGTTGTGATATTTGGACTTCTTAAAATGCTTCTAAGCCTGGCTTTTTCCGGCCTTCTGGCTTTACTGCTATATCATTACCCTCTTTTTATATATGGATTTTATACGATACCGATTATCCTAAGCCTTATTTTAACCGGGTGGGCACTGGGATTCACTGTTGCCGGATTTATTATCCGTTTTGGACAAAAAATTCAGACAATCGCCTGGATGGGCGCTTTCGTAATCGCGCCGTTTTCCGCTCTCTACTATCCGGTGGCAATACTTCCCTCCTGGGCGCAAAAAATAAGCGTATTTGTTCCAACAAGCTACATGTTCGAAACAATGAGGGGAATCCTCTTAACAGGCAACGTATCATTGGCTAAGTTTGCCATAAGTTTTGGGTTAAACATTATCTATTTGACATTAGCGGTCGTATTTTTTATAGTTATGTTTAATAAAAGCAAAACTTCCGGGCTTAGTAAGCTAATTTAAATATGCCGCTAAAGCAAAAATTACAGGAAAACCTAAGGCAGTCAATACTGGCCAGAAAAACACTTGAAACATCCGTTCTTCGCATGTTAATCTCCGCGATCCGCTACTTTGAGATTCAAAAGGGCGGCGCCGGTTATGAAGCAAGTGATGCTGACATATTATCAGTTATACAAAAAGAGGTTAAACAAAGAAAGGATTCAATCGGGCAGTTTCAAAAAGGCAGCCGTTGGGATTTGGCGAAGAAAGAAGCCGAAGAGCTTGAAATTTTAAAAACCTATCTCCCGGAACAAATAAATGAGGAAGAAATTAAGAAATTAGTCGTTGAGACAATCAGCGAAACGAAGGCAAAAGGACTACGGGATATGGGAAAAGTAATGGCTATTGTTATGGCAAAAATTAAAGGAAAATCCGATGGCTCACTGGTTAGTAAAATCGTTAAAGAAAGTCTGCCTCTCTAAAAACTAATCCTTGTTCTTCCGATCAACGAATTCCTGCCACACAACCAAAAGAGGCGAGGCATTAAAAATTGAAGAATAGGTGCCGCTTACAACCCCTATAATAAGAGCTGTCACAAACCATTTAGTGCTTTCTCCGCCAAAAAGCAAAAGAGCAAAAAGCACCAAAAGAACAGTTAAGGAGGTGTTTAGGGAACGGTCAAGCGTCTGAAGAATAGAGTCGTTAACAATTGCGGAAAAGGGCCTGCCGGCGCCCATTCTTTTTAAATTTTCTCTTATCCTGTCGAATACCACAATCGTATCGTGCACGGAAAATCCGATTACGGTCAAGATAGCCGTAAAGAAAAGACTGTCCACTTCAACAGCAAAGAAATGTCCCAGAATAGAAAATATACCGGTTACAACCAGAACGTCATGCAAGAGTGCCGCGATCGCGCAGATACCGAATCTGAAACTGCTGGCAGGTTTAGGAATCTCCCTGAATGCCCAGGCTATATAAACCACGATAAAAACCGAGGCTATAAGAACGGCGGTCAGGGCATTTTTAGTAGTTTCGCTCCCTATTATCGGCCCGATAGTTTCGTAATCTTCTTCTTTAAACTTGCCCAGTCTGCTACGCAACGCATCCATAAGAAGTGAATTTTGGGAGGTGTCTATAACGCTTGTTCTTATAATCATTTCCTTTACCAGGGGCTCAATGCTTACTGTCTTTAATTTTTGCCCTTCTATTATATTCTTCGCCTGATCAACCATTTTTTGATTCACGTTTTGGGGAAAAAGAAGGGTTATGCGCGACCCTCCGGCGAAATCTATAGATAAATTAAGTCCGAAAAATATAAGCGAAAGAAGCCCCGGTATAATGACGGTAAGGGAAATAGCAAAATATAAATATTTTTTTCCGATTATATCCATATCGCAATCAGCTCTAGTGATCAGACGCTTTATAGGTTAACCTCAAAAATGTTCTCGTGATAACGATTGCCGAAAACATCGAAACCAATACACCGATAGCAAGCGTTAAGGCAAAACCCCGCACAATACCGGTGCCAAATTTATACAGAATAAAACTGGTGATAATGCTTGAGACATTCGAGTCCCTAATGGATGTCCACGCCCTTGAAAAACCAAGCTCTATAGCCATGTCTTTTCTTCTGCCTCTTCTAAGTTCTTCTTTTGTCCTCTCAAAAATAAGAATATTTGCGTCAACCGCCATGCCTATAGAAAGGATAAATCCGGCAATGCCGGCAAGAGTAAGGGTAACGGGTATGAACTTAAAAATCGCCAACACAAATAATGTATAGATAAGAAGGGCGCAGCTTGCCAAAATACCTAGCCTGCCATATATAAAACTCATAAAAATTATGATAGTTAGAATAGCCAAGCCTCCGGCAAAAAGACTTTTTACTAAAGACGAAGCTCCAAGGGTAGGTCCTATCGCGTGTTCTTTTAGTATAGATAAAGGGACAGGCAGTGCCCCTGCATTAAGCTGAATACTCAAGGCCTTAGCGGTTTCTGTTGTAAAGCCTCCTGTAATTACGGCATTGCCTCCTGTTATTGTCTGATTAACCACCGGAGCCTCTAAAAGACGGTTGTCCAAAACTATAGCCACCCTTTTATTAACATTTCTTTTGGTGATCTCGGCGAATTTTTGTGCGCCTTGAGGGGTAAATACCAAAGAAACCTGGGGCTTTCCGGTATTCTGGTCAAATGTAACGCTTGAAGCCTCCAAATCCTTGCCTGTTAAATTGGTTTTAACCGGATTGGAACCTAATACTTCGCTTAATCCCTGAGGCAAAGCCGAGGAAGACGCGATTCTTGCCGAACCGGTTGCCCCCTCCTCCCAAAACGATAACTGCGCTGTGCTGCCTATTAAACTTACTGCCTCATTTAAATTGCTTATCCCAGGCAGATCCACTATAATCCTTGCCTGACCGTTAACCTCTGCTCTTTGCACTGTTGGCTGCGATACCCCAAACAAGTTAATTCTTTTTTCAATAATCGCTTTTGCCCCCGCGAGTGCGTCCTGCCGGGAGCCGGGGGGAATTTTACTCGTATCTGCCTTAAGGGTTATACTGGTTCCGCCTTCAAGATCCAGTCCCCTCTGATAATAAAAACTCTTCTCAATGTGTATGCCTGCGATAAAGAAATTAATATTTGGGGGAGATATACTTTTATGTATGGCTATTTTTTTGTTGATAAGGGGAAGGTTAGGGGATTCTAGGGAAAGATGGAAATTGCTCGGCAGATCTATCAAAAGTGCCGCTATCGAGAATACGATTATAAACCAGAATAAAACCCTTGGATTTTTCATGAAAGCATATCTTCCTCATCGCCCAAAAGCATAACCCTGGAGCCCGAAAGAATTCTAAGAATAAAAGGGTCCCGCTTGCTTTTCCTAAAGGCAAATTCTTCGTCCGACATGGCAGTATAATTTATCTCGGCGGATAAACGCCTCTCTTCATTTCTAACCAGCGCGGCAAGCTCGGGCAAAACAACTGTGCCCACAACCAAGAAATCAACATCGTCTGGTTCCTTTTTTAGTCTTCTGGCAAATTTCCCTGAAAACATGGCGAATTTTATCTTTCCAAGTTTACCCCTATTCCTTAAAATCTCCGCCCCAAGGCCGAATGTTTTCACCCCCATGGATAATAAATCAAAATAAAAAGGATAGCTTTTTGAAAGGAAATAATAGACTCTATTGGCCCGGGGTTCCCTTGTTAAAATACCTTTCTTTTCAAGAAGCGCAAGTTCTCTTCTAACAGCATTTATCTCCTCCTGCGTTCGCCGGACAAGTTCACGCACGTGATACATTGCCGCTGGGTCTAAAAGAAAAACACCGAGAAGCCTTACCCTCGATTTTGATGTAATTAAATCGTTAAACATAACCCACTATCTCGCGTTGACTATACCATAAGTGGGCAGAATTTCAAACCATATCTTTCCCCTATCAAATTTTACAGGAGAACCGTTTGTGTCAAAAAGAAGTGTCCTTGCTGTTCGGCCTGCCTTTTTCCAGTCTGCCGTAATCTTTTTGCCGTCCCTAAAAACAAGGGCATCTCCCATTCCTTTTGTATTATACAGCAAATGTTCATTATTCATATATCCGTCATTGGCATGACTCTCCTTCATAAACAAGACTACGATATTTTTTGCGGAAAGCTGTTGATTGGTGTCCCGATCTATCTGGGGAACCCCTCCGTCTTCTCTTTTATATATATTCAATGCCCTGTCATATATCCAATCAACAGCATAATGTTCATAGTGTGGCCAGAACTCAATATGAATTTTTTGGATATTGCCTCTCTCAGCGAGGGGATCGTCGTTTTTAAAAGAATATTCCACAAAATTGGAATCCCATGAGGAACCGTTTTTGTCAACATTAGTCAATCCCCTAGACTTGGCCGCAAAATCCCATAATTTTGTTGTCGTGGAATACATGGTGTGTTCCGTGGCAACGGTGTGACCCTGCCTCGTATAATCTCTCCAGAAAGTAGGGAATCCGATCGAGAACTGATTTAAGTCGTTATATCCTGTCCAGCCATACTCGGTAATTTGCGACAAAGCATCGGCCGGACCCGGAGCATTCGCCCCGCCCACATGGGTGTATAACGGATGCGAACCGTATTCGGAAATAAAATCCAAAAAGTATGTTCTTGCGGAGCGAATAGGTCCGATTATGCCCGCGTCCTGACAGTAAAAAACAGCCAAAAATCTGGTAATGCCGCCTTCGGCAACTGCTTCATAGATAACATCGGCAAAGCTCAGACCGGATTGCGGCCTGGCCTCTGACTGGTTTTCTATCATTACGCCCAACGGCCTGTGGGCCGCCCACCAATTCGCCTGATCTTTAGAGTAAAAAACTCCGTTTAACGGACACTGCTCTGTTTTAGGAGCGCCTTGAGGAAAAACCAGTCTATCCGACAGTGTTTTGGCGGAAGATACACTCAAAGGAGAGGCAACGCTTGTTTTTTGCTGGGCTTGACTCTTGGAAAATAAACGGTAGGAAATACCCGCTGACACCAAATATAAAACTATTCCTAAAAATATAACTATAATCTTTTTTTTATCCATACAAATTCTATTCTAAATCCTTTGCTTCCTCCATGGCCTTTTTTTCTTCGCTTGATAGCTGATGTTCGATCCCTTTACCTGAACGTACCTTTTTTGCGTACCATCTTGTTCCCAATCTTGAATAAAGTCCCGAAATAACAATCCCTGTGTCGTTTCCGTCCAGAAGCGCTAAAACAAAACTTTGGTCCCCGCCCGTATCTTTAAACGGATTAAAACGGAGGAGCCCTACCTTTTGTATATGCGAATGTCCCTGTTTTTCTATTGTATCACACCAGCTCTTTAAATAATCAATATCTTTTTGGGCGGTTCTTACCTCTTTCAATAAATCTTCCAGGATTGCGGCTAATGATCTCTTGGTTGTGCCGGAAACTAAACTGTTGTAATGGATATTAAGTTTTAAAAAAAATATAGTCAGTAAAACAAGCCACAGCGCCAAAACCGAAAGCGCCGCAAGCTCAGGATTTACTACCATAATAATGGTATATTAGCCTCTTGACAGCTTGGTGTCAATAGTGTAATCTTCCTATCATACATGGCTAGGCATAGAAAAACCCGTCAGGAAAAAATAATTTCGGATCTTCGCCGAAAGCTCCAAACTGCAAATCCAGCAGAAGATCCTAGCAAAAAATCTGAAATTAAGATTTCTCTGCGCAACGCGGTTGCAAAAACAACCCCCTTCATAAACGCAAATGAGGGCTATAGCTATCTCTATTTAAAACACGATTTATTGAGAACCTCAGCCGTAACCTTAATTATTTCTTTTTTGGACTTATTACTCTTTTTTACGCTAAAAAAACATATACTATTACCAACCATGGGATATTAAAAGAAGGGAGGTGATAATAAAATGGCAACAATGTATTGCGTAAAATGCAGAGCAAAAAGAGACGATCCAAACGCTCAATCGGTTACAATGAAAAATGGCAAACCGGCGCTAAAAGGAAAATGTCCAAGTTGTGGAACCGGGATGTATAAGATCGGTAAGGCCTAGTTTTTCACAAAACCATTCTTGAAGAATTCTAAATCTTTCTTCAAGAAGCAAATAAAACCCCTCGCTTGACGAGGGGTTTGTTATTCAGCCGTTATTTTTAATTATTTTTTATAATGGATAAGTTTGTAAACCTTAACCACCGAAACATTCCAAAAACCAATAATCTGCGCCCGGCCGAATCCGGCAATCTCCCATAGAGAATTTCCCAAGGGATAACAAGGAATGCTCTCGCAGACAACCAGCAATTGACCGGTTACGGTCTTTCTTTTAGGATCCGCTATTGAATTTTGAATCGTGACCGGAGGATTTCCCCAAAGGGTAAAAAAGTAACGATAGGCAAAATCCGAATTACTGCTGGTTATCAGAGCAAAATTAAATGGTTTTCCCCCTGTTCTGTTAAGAATGAATCTTGATATAGTTTGCGACTGCAAAAGCTGCCGGTTGGGATAATAGGTAAAGGGCGCATCCTTAAGATTAACCCATGCCAGAAATAGTAAAACTAGGACCAGCGGGACAAAAAGAAAGAATTTCATCCTTCGAAGGCTTCTTATTTTCAGCTGGGCAAAATTTAAAGCGCCGCCAACCATAAGAAAAGGCAAAGGAAACATAAACTCAAAATAATAATCATAAATCGGTTTTTTATAAAAACCAAAAAGCAGCACTCCTAAAAAAAGCCAGAGCGCCAAAAGGCTCATTTTTTTTAGAGAAAGACTATCTTCATAAAAGGCTCTTATAAGCTTATATATCAGAAATGAAACGCCTGCCAGGGCTAATAAAAGCGTGGCATAGCGCCAGAGAAAAATATCCGTATGCCGAGAAATCTCCCCGGGAGGCGGAAAATTGGTTAATAGTCTAGCAAACAATCTAAAAAAGACTTCATAGACTGTTTGGAAAAAATTAGTGTTTGCGCCTGTGTTGCCGGAATGAAAAATAAAATTAAGAATACTTTTGGTATTTGGAAAACCATGTCTAAATTCAAAGGCCAAAAAGGGAGACCAGCCAACAATAAATCCGGCCAAAAACAAACCGTAGCGCCTCATCAAATTGATAAAGGCAATTGAGGTTTTTTTATAATCCAGCCGGGTTATGATAAGAATATAAAAAGCAATTATTACGCCCAAGAAAACAGTTATGTAATGAAGCTGCATAAGTATACCGAATAAAAATCCGCAGAAAATAAACATCTTCCAGGATTTTGCTTTATAGAGAAGATAAAGACAAAGCAAAGAAAAAAAGGGCAAAAGATTAGGGTTCCAGGAAGACCTTGAATAATTAATTACCAAAGGCGATATGGCATAGAAAAAAGATGCGATAAGTCCCCCCCCGCCAAAAAAATCATTCCCCACTCTATAGACTAACCAGACCGTCGCGATCCCAAATAAGGCTACCATTACCGCGGGCCCGACCGGACTATAGCCAAAAAGGAAAAGGAAGGGAGCCATAAAATAATAATAGATAGGACCTAAGAAAAAACCGCCTACCGAAGCTGTCGGGCCAAGCAGGGTCAGGTGACCGTGCAGGATCTTATAGACAACTAAAACATCCCTGCCTTCATCTCCCAGAAAAGTCATGTAATCGGCAATCCTGTAAAGTCTGAGGAAGGCCGCGAGAATCAGAATTAGAATAATTGCCCAATTTTTCCCTATCCAGTGTTTGATATTTGATGTTTGAAGCGTCATTTCTGAGGTTTTTT
>JAMCXO010000017.1:0-5162 GCA_023473545.1 Patescibacteria group bacterium
GATTGAGGGGTTCTATCCGCGGCTCTCACCTCAGCAGGAGACAGTGCTTCTGGGCCTTCCCCGCGCAATGGAGGCATCCCGTCTTTTGGCAAGACGGTCTTTTCTCGAAACCCTGAATGAGGATAATCGGGAGGCATTTAGGGACGTGATTTCCGAGAGTAGGACAGTGGCAGAAGTTATAGTAAAGTGCAATCTTCTGCTTGTGGTATCCCGGGCAAGACGTTTTCAGGGAAGAGGCATGGATTTACCCGATCTGATTCAAGAAGGAAACATGGGGCTTGCCACAGCCGTTGATAAATACGATCTCGAAAGGGCACGCGGCAGGGGAGTCAAAGGGAATTTTATAGCGTTTGGCACATACGCCGTATACTGGATTGATCAGCGAATCGGAAGAGCAATACAAGATAAGGGACGAATAGTTAGATTGCCTGCGGCCGTTTACGATGCCTTAGCTGTGGTACAGAGGGTTCGAAATCAGTATTTGCTTAAAAATGGGAAAGAACCAACCTGGGATGAGGTTAAAAACGTAATAAATAACCAATCTCCAAACCAGGCTAAGTATCTTGCTTCAGTTAGGCTTGTCCTGGATTCTGGCGCGGATAGAACCCCTCAATCACTCGAGAAAGAGAACGAAGGGACAACGCTTTATGATACCGTGCCCGATGGTGAAGATTCCATCGAGGATCAAAGCGCGCGGGATACGTATCAAGAAATGCTTATTGAAGCATTTCGAGGATTATCTTCCCGTGAAAGAACAATACTATGCAATCGGTTTGGTTTAGGAAATAATGCCGAGCAGTCGCTTGAGGACATTGGTCGGCAGTTGTGGCTTACAAGAGAAAGGGTAAGACAAATACAAGATAAGGCGTTAGAAAAGCTCAGAGGCAATGAGAAACTTTGCCTGTGGCTCAAAGCGCGGGAGGGTTAGTAAAAGGACAAGCGTAATGATGGTTTGACAAAATATACACCACATGATTTAATGTATCTTATGAAAAGATACCAAGTTTACCTTAATCAACAGTCCGTTTCCATACTGGATGATTTTGGAAAACACACTGATATTTCCAGATCAAGGCTGTTGCAGATAATTACAGATCAGATTGCCCAAAACTTAGCAAAGGTTTTCGTGGCTACAAAAACCACTCCTTCGGATAAGTATATTCTCGACTCTTTAATTGGAGCGATAAAATCGCCGGGCAATAAAAAGACAAACTTTGCCCGTAATATTGATGAAATATATTTTAGTGATTAACCATGAAAGTTTTCATTGATACAAGCGCTTTTGTTGCCCTGTTTGTTGATAAAGAAATTGATCATAAAATAGTTGTTAAAAAATATCATGATTATAGACAGAGGAGGGTAGCTTTTTTCACCTCCGACTATATTTTAGATGAGTTGTTTACCCGCTTACTCTATTTTAAACAAGTTGGTATTAAAAAAATACATAAAAAAGCTAAAAGAGTCTATTTCTAAGGGTGAAATTACAGTTTTAAACGTTGACGGAGTAATATTTGATAAGGCGCTTGAGGTTTTTCTTAAATTTGCGGACCACAAAATTTCCTTTACCGATGCGACTTCTTATATTCTGTATAAAGACTTTTCTTTAGATGAAGTGTTTACTCTTGATAATGATTTTAAAAAAATAAGAGTGAGCACATCGTTTTGAGAAATTATATGCCGCAGTGCATATTGATTTTTCCACAGTTCTCTTGATAGGATATATTCCTAGGGAGGTGATTTAGATGGGAAGTTTTGGAGGCTTTTATAAAGGGGAAAAGAAAAAAGCCAAAAGGGGCAAGGATAATAAAAATATATCTTCTGTTTCCACGGCGCCTGTCTTCAGGATGCCGGAGATTATTTCCAAGAAAAAGAAAGACTATTAATTTATGGGGAAAAAGAGGAAAAAAGGGCAAAAGGGGAGCAGATACGGTTTAAAACCCCTTATTTTGTTTGCCCTTGTTGTCTTGTTTTTGTTTTTGCTGTCTTTAATTGTCAAGACAGCCGCCTTAATCAAGGTAAGTAAATTTGATTCTTCCCACTCTTTTTATTTAGAGATAGATAAGTCTTATAATTTATCCGATGGCTTTGAGATTATCGGCTTCGCCCCGGATCGCGGCAGCGTTTCCGTTCTCGACGTCCGGGCAAAAAAGGGCCTTCCCCCTCTCCAAAGCGCGCCTCAGTCAGTCGGCATTCCGATAGACGCGAGAATTATCTTTAAAAGTCGGAATGACTATCTTAATTTTAGCCAAAATCCAAAAATAGATTCGAGAATGTTTTATCTTTTATCCCACCGTAATTACGAGGCTCTCGGTATTACGCCTATTGATCTATTCAGGCTATGGATTTATACCCTTGGCGTAAAGGCGGACAACACGGCCTTTAAAAGAATTAAACTTCCCCTTGCCCGGGAGAAGCTGGATCAATTGGTTAGCCTTATGTTTGCCGACTACAGCCTGTCTTTAAAAAAAGAAAGCATAGAGATTATAAACGACACTAATATAAGCGGCTTGGCGGCAAGGCTGGCAAGGGTCATTATGAACATAGGCGCGAATGTGGTCATGGTCTCAAGCCAAACGGCTAATTCCGCCTCCAGTATTTCTTACTTTGGCAAGCGTACCTATACTGTTGATAGACTGCATGCCCTATTCGGTTATAAACTTATAAAGATGCCAAAACCCGGAATAGCTGATATAATTATAAATATTGGCGCCTCGGGTATTCATAATTTTTAAGCTTATGGTTTTTACTGTAATCCTGATTATAATTGCGATTATTTCGCTGGCGATGTCCGTTGTCTCCCTTCTAAGGATAGAAAGCAAAAGGGAAACAAAATTTGTTAAGAAGGAGCTCTCCAAAAATAGGGTTATATTCCGAAGATAAATACTTTATAAACTTTAATATATCTTTATTGCTTTCCCCGCCTGGTTAAAAGAAGGCGTTTTTTCTCCTGCGGCAGAAAAGAGGGCTGATTCTTAAACCTGGCGGATCTTTTCACTTCTCTTACGAATACCGTTATATGCGTCTCGCTGACGGATTTAATATACGCGTCATACTTATAGTTGCCGTTAATTAGCCTGATCAGTCTTTTTCCTATGTCATCCGGCAGCATGCCGATATAGCTTTTGTTGGAATCCAAAAGAAAAATTTTCAGCCGTTTTATAGAGAGCGTTACCGCTTCTCCCATTCTTAAAGAAGAGCTTATTTTTTTATCCGCCGTATTGATGAGTTCAACTATTTTTGTCTTGCCTGTTTCTTCCAGAAAAATACTGCCTAAAACATTGGAGGCCCCGTCGTTTTTTTTAGATAGACCGGGAGCAGAGGACTGACTGAGTTTTTTAATGCCTCTTAAGGCAATAGGGTTAAGGCTGTCTAACTCCAGAACCTTCTGGTAGGTTTCTTTTGCTTCTTTTGCCTTTCCCAAAGACTCGTAAGCAAACGCCAGTCTGTTTAGGGTGTCCAGATCCTGGGGGTAAGATTCGCTAATTTGTTTATTCAGCAAGACGGCATTTTCGAAGTCGCCCGTAAGCGCGCTTTGGATAGCTTGTGCTTTTAATGGCGTCATTTTATGAGGTTAGATGGTGCAGATTATACTATTTCTGTTTGCAAAAGTCAATGGGTGAGGCTATAATGATAGCAGTATTTCTATGTCAGGACATTCAAAATGGGCACAGATAAAAAGGCAAAAGGGAAACCTTGATATTAAGCGTGGTCAAATCTTCACCAAGCTCGCCAACGCCATCACAATTTCGGTTTCGCAGGGGGGTCGGGTAGGGGATCCTAACCAAAACCCGCGTCTTCGTTTAATGATCGAAAAGGCAAAGGCCGAAAACATGCCTAAGGAACGTATCGCCAGGGCCATTGAGCGGGGGCTTGGCAGGGGAGGCGGGAGCGAGGAGATTCAGGAGGTTTCCTATGAGGCGTTTGGTCCCGGCGGAGCGGCTTTTATAATAGAGGCGGCAACGGATAACAGCAAAAGAAGCCTGTCGCAAATAAAAAATATCCTAAGCAAAAATGGGGGAGCCCTGGTAAATCCCGGCTCCGTCTCTTACCTGTTTGAAACAACAGGGGAGATTATTGCCAAAAAAGACAACCGGACGCTGGATGATATTTTTCTTCTTGTTTCGCAGTCAATGGCGCAAGATATAGAAGATAGGGGGGAAGAGGTTGCCATCTACACCAAACCGGAGGAATTAACAAGGGTAAAAGAGGCTCTTTCGGATAAGCTCGCTATAGATTCTTCGGGAATTATTAAAAAACCGCTGGTAATGGCGAATATTTCCGACCCCTCCCTTCGGGAAAAGGTTATGTCTCTAAAAGACGAACTGGAGGCCTTAGATGATGTTCAGAATGTTTATACAAATCTTGGATAAAACCCTAAGCATATGAGCCAACGCCGTTTCCTGTTTTCTAAGAAGAAAAGGGCAAAATCTTTTAATCTCCCGGGTAATTTTCTGGATTCCCTCAGAAGATTTCTGGCGGACAAAAGACAAAGGTTTGTTTTATCCGTGCTCGTGTTGACCGCGGGCTTATTTTTTTCCGAGAACCTCCTGAGCAAATCCGGTTTTTTTATCGTCATCGCCCTGGCCGCGCTTACGGATTTACTGCTTTTTGTCTCTGTCCGTAAAGACATGAAGGAAAACAGCGTAAAGGTCTCGGGATTTGCTTTTATTCTGCCATTTTTCTACACGCTTTCTTTCGGCTTGTTTTATTTTTTGGTTCCGGCGCGTTTTTTAACAAGGCTTTTGGTAACCTTGCTCTACGCGTCCGGGCTTTATTCGCTCTTTTTGGCGGAGAATATTTTTTTGATTGCGGCCTCCCGCACGATCGCTCTTCTTTCGGGCGCCAGAATAATATCGTTTATCTTAACGATTGTTTCTTTTTTCTTTCTCTCCGATGTTTTCTTTTCTTTTGATCTGCCTATTATCCCAACAGCCATACTAATCTTTGTTTCTTCTTTTTTTCTCATCCTGCATTCGATATGGTCAACGCTTATTGACCAAAGTTTTTTAACGAGAATTAATTGGACAATTATTCTATCTGTTTGTCTGTTGGAGCTATCATTGGTGCTTGGATTCTGGCCTGTTAGTTCCACGGTCATTGCCATATTTCTTACGGGATTTTTCTATATTATTGTGGGTATATCGCAGGTGTGGCTGGACAGG
>JAMCXO010000018.1:0-20958 GCA_023473545.1 Patescibacteria group bacterium
TGATTCCGCCAAGCAGGAGGTCATCCGTGATGTTGGTGGGAGAGAGAGCCCCTAGGTTCCTCTGCCAGAAGCCCTGTGTTCCTGTTGTTGGCCCTATGACGTTATTGACGTAAAGGGTGTTCCAGTAGAGGGAGGAGGAGCCCAGGTTTCTTGTTCCTGTTGCCTCCGGGGTTATGTCTCCTGCCACCTGGAGTTTGCTGGTGGGATTGGTTGTTCCATTTCCGATCCCCACGTTGCCATGTTGACTCAAAAACATTGTGACGGCATTTGACTGACCATAGGCCTGGAATTGTATACCCTCATTGTAATTCCAAGTATCGGTTCCATTAAAATCAATCCAGTGGGTAGGATTTCCTCCGTTTGCCAGGAAAAGTTTGTTATCATTTAAGGCAACCCCTCCCGCGGAAGAAACATCCAGCCCCGCGGCAGGAGCGGTTGTGCCGATCCCCACGTTGCCATTAACATCTAAGGCGCTTCCTGGATTGTTGTATCCTATTCCTACATTTGTAGAGGTCATAGTCATAGTTGGGGTAGTGCTGTTGGCTGCCCAAAAGTCCAGATATCCGTTATTATTATCAACTCCTACAGCTGCTTTATTACCCCATTGATTGCTGAGATACAGGCCGGAATCTGCTATATAACCGTGGTTTATACCAAACAGGCTTGGAGTTAGAAGTGCGTAGGTATTGCTGGAGGAGGCAGATATATTTCCTACAGCCTGTAAAGGGGACGAAGGACTAGTCGTCCCGATGCCCACGTTGCCGGCAAAATAGCCGTTGCCTGAGTTGTCAACTGTAAATTTAGCGGTTCCCGAGGACGAAGCGCTAATGAGCGGCCCCGCGCCGTTTTGATTGATAGTAAAGGCCGATTGACCGCTTGAGGTGGCTAAAATAGAGAATAGATCATCTACTTCCACAGATCCGACAGCGGATGCAATGTTGTTATTGTTTGTGCTATTTTGTATGGGTTTTTGTAAATCTATTGTGCCAAGTCCGTCGGGGGCTATTTGGACATTGGTGTTAGTTCCGCTGGCGGTTGTGAGAGCCAGAACCTTTCCCTGCAGGGTCAACTGGCCGTTGGCCTGTTGAAAAGTGGTGGCCGAGGTGCCGGGAATGGACAGAACCCCGCTTGAGTTTAAGGCTAAAACAGTATTGGTGTTGGTGGTAACGCTTGAGTCGGTAATCGGCGGCAGGCCCTGCAGAACCTCGGCATTTGTCGCGTAGGCAACGGTTGCGATCTGCTGGCGCGGGGTTAGAGGCGCTCCGTTTCCGATAGTTACCTCAAGGTAAAGCGCCTGGTTTTGGGCGAACAGGCTTTGGGGTATTCCGCAGGCTCCTGCTGCCGGGGATGACGGAGGATTGCCGCCGTTGCAAAGAGCCGCGTTTCCGCCTGATCCGTTACTGCCTAGGAGTATCGAAAATATGCCGTCCGAATCAGGACTGATCGTGTCCACTTCTTCCCAGAGCCTGGCGGAGCCGGAGGCGGTCGGGTCGCTATAAACAATAAAGCGAACCTGCTGTTGGCTTGTGATCGGATTATCCGAGGCATCAGTTAGTCTGCCCTGGAAGGAAAGAATCCTTAAAGGCGCGGTAACCCCGGCGGCTAGGACCGGCTGGTTTTTTGCCGGACTGCCAAAAAGGGTGTTGTATAAGCCAAAGCCGACAATAGAGGTAAAGATAATCAGGACGGCAAAGTGAAAGTAATGAACAATCGGATATTCATGATATCTTTTGTACCAGTTTGGCCGTTTGTGCCGCAGTGTGTGCCAGACCTTTTTGTGGAAAGGGAAGTATTTGGTGGAGATGGATAGGGGCGCGTAGAACCCCTTCTTTATATTAGATATTCGCGGATTCAATTTGCGGATATCCGCTGATTTTGCAATCCGTGTCAATCTTTTATCGAAGAGGGGTTTACCCTTAATCCGCCAAGCCAGGTATTCAAGTTTGTTAATCGCTTTCTCTGCAGGCAAAACAGCCAGGTAATCAAAGGCAATTGTGATCCCTTTTGATATTTTTTGAGCTAGACGGATGGGGGGGATTCTGGAGTAGGAGGCACCTGGAAGGTGTGCCGCAGGCGCAACACCACCTTCCAGGTGGGGCGATAGGCCGGGCGACGCGGAGGAATATTGTTGACCAGCACCGTTTCTATCTGTTAATGTAGGAGATGACGTGGGCCCGCGCCGGTGCGGTACTTGGTCTGTCAAATCGGGTAGCAGGGGTTCAACTCCCCTCGGGTCCACGTCCCTATTGACAAACACGTTATTTTTTGGTAAAGTAAATCTTGACAGATCAGGTACCACCACATCGGTGCGTTTACCCGTCAAAGAGTCCGCGAAAGCGGATTTTTTGGTGGAAAGTAATCCTTCCTCACTTGCCCAGCCAAAATATTTCCGAAGACTGGAAAGCTTGCGGTTGATCGAAGCAGGCGACATTCCGGCCTGGCGCAAAAGCCTTTGTTTGTATTCTTCCAGAACATAGCTGTCAATCTTATCCAAGACATTTTTCTCTCTGATATCCCAGGCTTCCTTTACGCCTGTTGTTTCCTCTGCCCATTTTAAGAACTGCTTAATGTCAATGATATAGTTTTTTATAGTAAGAGGCGATGCGTTATAGACGTAGAGATAGTTTTTAAAGTCGCGCAGGCGATAAGGGTCAGGGTTTAGGTTAGAGGGTTTAGGGTAGAGGTCAAAGGGGGACGAGGAGATAATGCTTTCCAGCTTGAGAAAGAGGAAAAATTTGCGAAGACTGGAGAGATGCCGCTCCAAGGAGCGAGGAGATAGCAGTTGGGATTCACCTCCGAGGTGGCCGAAGGACTCCCCGGAGGCGGATGTTTTTGAGGTTTTATACTCGTCTATCACCTGTCCTGTTACAGTGCCAGGGTTAAATTTTTTATTAAACAGGGCTTCAAACCAACGAATAAACTGTTTAACATCGGCGCGATAGTTTTTTATCGTAGCCTTGGAAGGCTTTTTTGTTTGGCTATTAAGATAGACAATAAACTGTTCTATTAAGTTATTATTTGACATAGCTTAGGTGTTTTATGCCTTTAGTTCTTATCCCTGCCAAAAGGGTTTTTTTACCGCGATTTAACCGGGGCTAGCGGAAGATTGAAAGATAGATTTGACTCAACACAAAACTTATGGTTACCGCAATGGATAACCAAAACATTTTTAAGGAAACAGGGGCAATGCTTGGTTTGTAAACCTGATAATTTCTTTTGATAATAGAAGCTAAGTCCTGTCCTACCTTACGGGTTTTCATAAAACACCTCCTTTCGTTAGGGTGTAGATCGTCAAGGTATAGATCCTTAGGGTATAGGTTATAGGGGTTAGGGAAACTCTAGAACTAGATAGATAAGAGAAATTCCGTGAAAATATGGAGCTAGCCACGAAATTATACGGATTATACGGTTTATATCGGCAGATTTTTGTTTTCATACTATTATATAAGAGTAGGAATTATACACGAGCTTGTCAAGAGCCCAGAGTATTCTAAGAGGTGTTATTTTGCAATAGTTTGATATGGTTTTAAAAAAGACAATATTCGCGTGAAATAAACAGACCAACAGAGTGTTGAATTTAGATTTTCACGAATTAAATTCGGCTAATTTTCTAGCAGATAAAATCCCTAAATATATCAATAGATATCCTTAGGTATCGCTAGTCCCATAGTACGATTTTTAGATATTCAAAGAAACAGGAAATTATAAAACACCTATTTCTATTTTTTTGCTAGAATTTTATTAATTAAGTTTTTAGCCAGCGCTTAACAGAAAAGGGAAATAAAGGCTTTAAATTGAGTCATTTTATAAAAAAGCGGCGTTTATCAAATGATTAGTTTAAGTGCTAGGAATAATTATATGGGTTTTTAGCTTTAGATAATAGGCTAACTTTTAAAATTAGGATTAAAAGGGATGGGTAAAGAGTTAGTTTTTGCGGCCTATGTCCGGAAAGGGAGTAAAAATCTCCGGCATATAGGAATTATAGTTTCTCAGTATATATTTTGATACGATCTTTAGATATCAATATGTATCAATTTTTCTCTGGGGCTTATTTCTTTCGTCTTGGAGGAAAATTATTAATGGCAAGACCGAAACTCGTGATTGATCTTTGTGATTCTATATTCATACAATAGTAATATATTAAAGTAATATAGAATATGAAACGATTGCCGGTTCTATTGATAGTTCTTTTTCTGTTCTTTTTGATTCCCTCGGCATCCTACGCGCGATACGAATATAAAGGGACTGCGCGGATACAGATATCCGCTTCTGTGGGGCAGTACACATTAAGCGTTTCGGGCTTCATTTCTCCTTATGCCAATGTTATCCTTACCATGCCTGATGGGGTTTTTATCAGGGCAACGGTCGCGGATTCCGCGGGCAATTTTTCCATATCGGATGTGCTGATTAAAAGGGGTTTTTCCGGATTTTGCTTAGAGGCGATAGCCGTTGACCCCGCGGGCAATTTTTCCATATCGGATGTGCTGATTAAAAGGGGTTTTTCCGGATTTTGCTTAGAGGCGATAGATTTTAAGAGGGTAGGCGAGTCAACTACCTGTTTTAGTACCCCTCCGGCTGAATCCAGTATCGTGATGAGAGATCTCTTTCTTCCCCCAACCCTGGGACTTTACCGAAATCAGATTGCCGCGGGGTCAACGGCTATCGCCTTTGGTTACACCATGCCTTATTCAACAGTCATTCTTCATCTGGGCAGCGGTGAGGTTTTGACCACCACTTCCGATGGAACCGGCTTTTACAGATTCGACATAAAAGGGTTAAAACCCGGCACCTACGAACTCTTTGCCAGGGCAGAGTATCATAGACAATTATCCCTTAGCCCGACCAAAGCCATAGTACTAAAGGCCTTGTCATTGCTGGAGCAGCTTTTGGCTTTTCTAAGAGATCTGTTAAGTAAGATTGCCAGATTTATCACGTCGGTTGGGCTGGGGCCGCTTTGGATTGGATTGCCGATCATTATCCTAATAATTATACTTATCTTAAAGCTCTGGCCGGAGAGGTTTACCTTTATCTACGAGAATAAGCTGACCGCGATCTTTAGCCGAAAGCCCAGGAGACTTCACCACTGGTGGTTTGTGGGGTATTAAAATGACAAATGACGAATAAGCAAATGATAAATAAGCAAAAACGCAAATGAAGACGAGCAATAAGCAGATAAAAGAAGATATACATGAAAGAATTTATGGTTTCGTTATTCGCGTGATTAATCTTACTAAGGTACTTCCTAAAAATCCGCAGAATGATGTTATTGTTTATCAAATAGTTAAATCAGCAACATCCATGGGCGCAAATGATCAAGAAGCAGATGGATCACAGTCAAGGAAGGATTTTATTGCCAAGTATTCAATAGTTAAAAAGGAAACGAAAGAAACTAATTATTGGTTAAGAATAATCAGAGATACAAACCTAAATATTAGCAGGCGTATGAATGACTTGATGCAGGAGGGAACAGAATTAAGCCGAATTATATCGGCAATTATTATAAGCGCTAAAAGAAAGATTTAGCCATTTTGGCCATTTGGCAATTCATTTGAAATTTGCTTATTAGTCATTTCCGGATTGGATTTCTTTTTCCCTCTTTTTCTCCAGTACATTATACCAAGCACGATGGCGGCTAGGATAAGGACGGCCAGCAAGGCGATTTTCCAGGGGAAGACCCAGAAATAAACAGTGGCTGTTAAGGGAAGGTTGTTATTTCTGCCGTAGGAGGCCAGAAGAGTGGCCTTAAAGCGGCCGATCATGATTTTTGATCCGACCGTATTAGTGTAGATTCTGGAAGCGGTGGGAAAGATATCAAATTGCGCCAGGTTTTGCTGATTTATAACCCTGCCGAATATATCGCTAACAACTATTTGACCAATTGGCTTGATGTGCAGGTCTCCGTTGTTGGCAATTAGGGCGGTTAGCTTGACAGGTCCGTATTCCTGAAATGGATTGGCCGTAAAACTTGTTACCTGCGAACTTTCGTTGATGTTGCCGTTGACAGTTACCAAAAAGAGGGTTCCGAGCTTTGTTTCAACGCTTGCGCCTGTGCCTTTGACAGCTAATTTAGAGGTGGGGGTATAAACGACAGCGGCGTAGTGGCCGCCCGGCCTTGCGTCTTGGGGAACCTGAAGAAAATAATTCAAGGTTTGTTTGCTTTGAGGTAAAACCGTAAAGGTGGAAGGGGTAATACCTATCCAGGAGGCTCCGGAAAATCGTTTTGAAAGCGTGTTGACAGGCAAAAGGTTAGGGATGCCGTTTGGGTTGTCCACGATAAAGTCGTGAACGCTAGCGGTAAAGGTTAAGGGAGAGGTGCTGTCGTTGATAACCTTAAGAACACCTTCTGTTTTTTGTCCAGGATTAAGGGTTGTTTCGACAATAGGGGGAACAATGGTAAAGGTTCGCTGGACATCTTGGGCGTTTACCGGGGCGATGACGAATAAACAAATGACGAATAAACAAATGACGAATGGCAAATGACGAATGGCAAATGTTTTGGCTTTTCTTATTCTAAATTGGTATTTATTTGTAATTTTCATACTTTGTCAGTCGGCGAGTCGTTAGTCAAATCGTCTCCTTCTTGCCTTAGAAAGTTGGCGTTACCACATAAGTTACCACACTCGTATAAGTGCCAGCCGGAACCGATATATCAATTGTTGAGCCATATTCTACGCTAATCAGACCATTGCCGGCGGTAATAGAATTGCCGACAGGGCCTGTTGAGTCGGATGCCAGGCTAACAGAGCTTGTTGGAGTGGGCCAGCCGTATTTAGCCCCGGTTCCTCCTCCTGTTGCTCCTGATCCCCAGGTAGCAGTTGCTACATCCAGTCCGCAGGCATGTATTCCGAACCAGGGCGTGCCGACAGTCATGGCCGTGGGGCTGGTTGAGTCATGGATCCAAAAACCTGTCGCGGGGTTAATGAGATGTCCGCTGGAGGTCGCGGTAAGGGTATAGCCGTTAGGGGCATTGGTGGTGATAGTTAAGAGCTGAGCCGAGATATTAATTGCGCCGGAACTTAGGGTGCCCAAGTTTACCGTGGTGGCGGTTGAAGGGATGCCGCTGTTGGTTGTTTCGGTGTTCGTACAGCCTGTCGTGTTGCCATTATTAATAGCTGTGCTGTTGGCAATGCCGGCGATGGTAAAGGTTAGGGTTGGTTCAACCGATACCCAGGCAACTATAACGTCAATCGTGCCTATTTTTATCCTGGAGGAATCTATGGTAACCCCGTTTGAATCCTGGGTTTGTATCTTAACCGCCCATGTATCCGCGGTGCCTGCCGCGGCTGTTTTGGTTGGATTAATAATCAGAGGATCTTGCGTGGTACAGCTTGTTTCATTTGAAGAGCCGTCGTTACAGCCAATCAGAAAAGTAATTGGGGTGTTGGCGGGAACACTTCCGCCCGCGTCAACCGTGCAGGTAATGGTGGGACTGGTGCCCGAAGTTGGATTTGTGACTGTAAAAGTGCAGGTGCGGGTGCCGTCAAGCTTGTAAGAGATATTTGTGCCTGTTAGACCGTTCAGCTGAAAGGTTGAGGCCGAAGGAGAGGCAGGGGTGTTGGCGTCTCCGGCGGCAAGGGAGGGAAAGGTAAAAATAATCTTGCCCGAGGCAGGTATAGAATTGATAGTGGTGAAAGAGATTTTATGCATGGCCGCAATAGGCACTGTGGCCGGATCCCCGGCATGATGTGAATGGCCTACGGCATTAACAAAATAAACTATTCGCTGTCCGCTTGAGGGGGTGTTGGCGGCAGACATGGAAGCAACGGTTACTCCGGAATCGAGTGTTTCGCCCGTATCCGCTCTTAAGGTGGCGGAATCGGAGGCAAGAAATATTGAGCCGTTATCCGTTATAGTTGCCTGGGTATCGGTTGAGGCCACGTTTGAGGCAACGGGAGCCGAGGCAGAAGGCCTGGAGGTTGTGATAGTATCCGAGACATTGTGTAGGGTGGCGGCAAAGGATCTTTGGGCGAAAAAAAAGCCGGTTAAAAGTAAAACGAAAATAAGCCCCGAAAAGAAGGCTAGAAATTTATTCATAAATTCTTCCTATTGTCAAGTATTTCTCAATTTCTTCCTATTGTCAAGTATTTCTTTTCTGTCCTTGCGCTCGCTCATACTTCGCTCAAACAATCTCAGGCCAAAAAATTTTATTCACTCGCTCTCTTTGTCAATTCCTGAACGGGTACCTTATTTAGTCCTAAGTCGGTTTCGGATTAGAATGATGATTAAGATAACCAGCAAAAAGCCGATGATTGCCTGGGCGGGAACGGCGATAAAATAAATGGTTTTATGGAAAACAGGACCTTGGCTTGAGAGCGCCAGGGTCAAAACGGCCTTGTATGGCCCAAGCAGAATTTTTTCCGGCCAGACGGCCGCGGGATAGGTTGGAGGGGATAGGTTGGAGGGGATAGGTTGCAGAGATGAAGGAATGGCGCGGGTAGTGCCGGCTAAAATATTGACCGGCAGAAGCTCCACCTTGCCGATAAGCTGACCATACATATTGGTAATAAGTATTTGCCCCTTGGGCGCTATATAGTGCCTGCCTGTATTTTTCACCCGCACGGTAAAGGGGACGGGTCCTTTTTCAAGAAGAAAGGGGGCGGAAAATTCCCTGATGAACCCTTGGGGCTTAATCGGCTGTTTTGGGCCTATGGAAAGCAGAACATTGGTAGCAATACCGGCCAGATTCGTGCTGTGATTATTATTTTTTTGATTTATTAAGTTATCTTTTGATACAAAAAGAATAGAAAAATAATAGTCGGAAAATGGTTCATTTTTGGGCAGATCAACGTGAAGGGTCAGATTTATCTTTTGTCCCGGAGCAAGAGATACGTTCGCGGCAGGACGGTTGTTTTGAAGGATTTGGATTTTGTTAAGAATTCGCGGATCATCGCCAAAGGGCTTTCCAACCGGCAGGTAGCTTATTGTTCCGTCTTCGGCTTTAGAAGCGGTAAAGGGTTTTATTAAGATGTCAAGATTTGTGGGGGTGTCGGAGTTATTAATCAGGGTAATGCCGGATTTTATATTTGCCGGAGGATTTGCCTTAATTTGAATAATAGGAGGATAGACGGCAAGGGAGAGTCCGGCGCCGTGGGCCTTCGGAATGACAAATGACGAATAAGCGAATAAGCAAATGACGAATAAGCAAATGACAAATGACAAATGACAAATGACAAATGCTTTGGCTTTTCTTATTCGAAATTGGTATTTATTTGTAATATTTGAAATTTTCATTCCTGTCAGTCGGCGATTTGTCTTTGCCCGCAAGTGAACTCGCTCCCTTTGCTCGCTCAAACATCCACTTGACTCGCTCATCCAAATCGCCTCCTTTTAGAAAGTTGGCGTTGCGACATAGGTAATCACATTGGTATAGAGCCCTGCCGGCTGGGTGCTTGAGATGTTGACCATATAGGTAATCTGTACCTCTTTGTTCCTGCCGACATTATTGCTAGCCATAACAGATTGGGGGGAGTCCGATTTTGACTGATCCGCGAATTGTTTATAGTAGGTACTGTTGGAAAATCCGCCGGGGCAATCACTGCCTGAGATATTGTCGCAGCGATAGCCAAAGCCATAGGTTAAGGTGCTTGTCCAGGCGGCAGAGACTGTATCGGTGCAGGTTCCGTTGTCGCAGGCGGTGTTGGGGATAAGTGATCCGGAGGATGGAACAAGGAGCTGGTGATTTTCAATGGCTGTTACCGAATATCCGTTGGCGGAGCCGTTTGAGACAGTTAAATCATTTGTCCTTTTGACAAGGGTGGTGGGGTAGAGGGTGCCGAAATCTATAATTGTTTGAGAAATGGAGAAGGCGAAGGGAATAATGGAATGAATGTACTGGAAGCCTGACCTTACCTTGTAATTTACCCCGGAGTAGAGTCCCGGCGCTGTCTGGCCAACGGTTACGCCCAGTTTATAATTTGAGTTGGCCGGGTTGCCGGCGGCTGTATTAAGATTACCCATCTGGAGGATATAATTGCTGTTAGACATAATGCCTGAGTAATTGGCGGCATGAACAGGAGTAAATGAGAAATAAGCAAATAGGCAAACGGCAATGACGAATAAGTAAATAAGCAAATGACAAATGACAAATGGTTTGGCTTTTCTTATTCCGAATTGGTATTTATCTGTAATTCGCATATTTTGTCAGTCGGCGCTTCGTCTTTGCCCGCAAGTGAACTCGCTCCCTTTGCTCGCTCAAACATCCGCTTGACTCGTTCATCCAAACCGCCTCCTTTGGTCACTCTTCTTCCTGCAGGTTTTGCGTTTGTTCTAAAATGTCATTGAGTTTTTCAACAGCGTCGGTTTTTAGGGAGCGGCTATCTTTTTCTATGATGCTTTGCACGTCTTGGGTAATTTTTTGCGCGGTTTTTTCCATTTTTTCCTCCTCTTCTTCTCTTTGTCTGAATTCTTTGCCGAAAAAATAGGCAAGGGGAGAAATCAGAGCTAAAGAACCCACCCTGACCAGGTTAGCGGAAACATCGTCTTTAAAAAGATCGGGCAAAAAGATCAGGACGGCGCCCGCGGCAAAAACAAAAACCGCGGCCGGTTCAAAGACAAAGGCGATGCCGAAAACCAGGAAATAAAGAAGGAAGAAAAGAGAGGAGGTCAAATCGCCGGTGGCAAAAATCAAAAGGAAAATGGCCGCGTTGAGGATAAAGATGCCCCAGGCTCCATTAAGGGCGTTTGAATTTTTTTTTCTCATGGAGGTAATAATATAGAGAAAGATAAAAAAGCCAAGGGCCTGGATGGTGTAGCCGGACAGGGGGCTATTTTGCCAGAGAAAGACAGCCGCAAAGGAAAGCAAAAGGACCATGGATTGCCAGAGGGTTTTCATATCACCTTGTATAGTAGGGAATTTCTTTTGGGAAGGCAAGTGGGATTTTAGGGGTGGTTACGGATTTCAACGGGGGGATTATGGTATACTGAATTAAGAGGGCCGCTTTTGATTTTATGAAGAATAAAAATACAAAATACATTCCCCGGGAAATAGAGAAGAAGTGGCAGGAGATTTGGGAGAGGCATAATTTATACGGCTCCGATCTTTCAAAAAGCAACAAATACTACGTTTTGGCGGAGTTTCCCTACCCTTCCGGCGATTTGCACATGGGGCATTGGTTTACCTTCTGCGGGGCGGATATTTACGCCCGTTTTAAGCGCATGCAGGGCTATACGGTTTTCTTTCCTAATGGCTTTGACGCGTTTGGTCTGCCCGCCGAGAACGCCGCCATAAAGAGAAATATTCATCCCAGGGACTGGACAATGA
This sequence comes from Patescibacteria group bacterium, assembly GCA_023473545.1. Classification (GTDB taxonomy): domain Bacteria; phylum Patescibacteriota; class Microgenomatia; order Levybacterales; family UBA12049; genus JAMCTM01. Next base: position 11,261 of record JAMCXO010000018.1, read on the forward strand.
GTAATATAAAGCGCATGAAAGAGCAGTTCGCGACAATGGGAGGGAGTTTTACCTATGACCATGAAGTAATAACCTGCTTGAGTGAATACTATAAATGGAATCAGTGGATATTTATCGAGATGTTTAAAAAAGGTTTGGCTTACAGGGCAAAAACTATGTCTAACTGGTGCCCTGTGGATCAAACAGTACTGGCAAATGAGCATGTCGTGGACGGTTTGTGCTGGCGCTGCGGGGCGGAGGTGGTGCAAAAAGAAGTTGAACAGTGGTTTCTGCGCATCACCGCGTACGCGGATAGACTTAAGTGGCCGGAAAACCCTTCTGTTGATTGGCCCGAGTCGGTGCGGCGGGGTCAGAACGATTGGATCGGGAAATCAGAGGGTGCGGAAGTGGAATTTGGGGTTGAGAATTCGGAATTAAGCATTAAGGTTTTTACGACCCGGCTGGACACCCTTTATGGCGCCACCTTTTTGGTTTTGGCCCCTGAACATCCCCTTATCGCAAAGATTGTCTCGGAAAAGCAAAAAAAGACAGTCGAAGCCTACCAAAGAGAAACAGAGAAAAAAACAGAACTTATGCGCAAAGAAACAAGGGTCAAGACAGGCGTTTTTACCGGAGCCTACGCGGTAAATCCGATCAACAAAGAAAAACTGCCTGTGTGGGTTTCGGATTACGCATTGATAACCTATGGCACCGGAGCCCTGTTTGGCGACGCGCACGATGAGAGGGACAGCGAATTCGCAAAGAGATACGGTATTGCCTTAAAACCGACTGTTATAACCGGCAACAGAGAAAAAGACGGGCGGATTCTGTCTTTAAAGGAGTGCTTTACCGGTTACGGAACATTGGTTGACTCGGGAGAATTTTCCGGCCTTGCCTCGATGACTGCCAAAAAGAAGATTCTTGAAAAATTGGTTAAAAACGGAAAGGCCAAGCCCTATGTTACCTATCACCTGCATGACTGGTCGGTTTCAAGACAGCGCTATTGGGGAACCCCGGTTCCAATGATTCACTGCCGAAACTGCGGTATTGTGCCGGTTCCGGAAAAAGATTTGCCTCTTGAACTCCCGTACGAGGTTGACTACGCGCCCAAAGGCAAGCCGCCACTTGCCTCAAACATAGAGTGGATGAGGACGAAGTGTCCCAAATGCGATGAAACGGCAAAGCGCGACGCGGAAACCATGGATACCTTTGTTGACTCAAGCTGGTATTTCCTGCGGTATCTTGATCCAAAACTTAAAGACGCGGCTTTTGACAAAAAAAGATCGGCAAAGATTATGCCGGTTGACATCTATTTTGGAGGAGCGGAGCATACCCTAGGACATACCTTATACTCCAGATTTTTCACGAAGTTTTTTTATGATTTAGGAATGGTTGATTTTGAGGAATACGCGAAAAGACGGGTAAACCACGGCATAGTGCTTGGCCCGGACGGAGAGAAAATGAGCAAGTCAAAAGGCAACGTGGTAAATCCGGACGCGGAGGTTGCCAAATACGGGGCGGACGCGGTGCGGGTTTTTGTCGCTTTTTTTATGCCCTATGACGGAACGGGGCCTTGGATATCGGATCGCATCTGGGGGGCCTATAGATTTCTGGAGAGGGTTTGGAAACTTAAGGAAAAGGCTGATGATCATAAGATGGACAGGCAGGATTTACTGATGATGCATAAAACGATTAAAAAGGTTGGCGGGGATATCGCCGGCATTAAGTTTAACACGGCAGTCGCGGCTTTAATGGAATGGCTCAATTATTTGTCCCGAAAAGCAAAAAATAAAAAACAAAAGGTGTCATGGGAAGAGTATAGGGTGCTTCTTATTCTGCTCGCTCCTTTTGCCCCGCATATGACAGAGGAATTGTGGCAGAGGTTTTTGGTCAAACCGCCTCCCTCGTTTCTGTCTGTCCATTGTCAAAAATGGCCTAAGTATGACCCGAAATTTTTAGAAGAGGAGGAGGCAACGATTGTAGTGCAGGTGAATGGGAGGGTTCGAGACAGCGTAAAAATGCAAAATGCAAAATGCAAAATGCAAAATTACGTGGAGGAAAAGGCGAGGGAGAGTGAGAGGGTCAGTAAACACTTGGAGGGCAGGAGTGTTAAGAAGGTGATATACATTGAGGGGAAGATTATTAATTTTGTGACAGAAGATTAATGATTAAAGATTGAATCTTAATTCATATGAATACGGCCGAGCTTCTGGAAAAATACAAGCCTCTTTTAAAACGTCATTGGCCGCCATTACTGCTGGGTTTATTGGGTTTGATATTCTTAGGTTATGGTTTGATAGGGTTATTGACTGGTTCGGGAAAATCTCAAGATGTAGGTTTGCAACAATCTAAGGATCTAAATTTAGATAGCCAGGTAAGCCCTGCGGCCTCGGGCACAGATATTATAATAGATATTGAAGGAGCGGTTTTAAAGCCGGGCGTGTATAGTCTTAACCAGGACGCCAGGCTTAAGGAGGCCTTGATAGCGGCGGGCGGATTAAGCCGGGAAGCCGACAGAATCTGGATAGCTAAAAATCTTAATCTTGCCATGAAGCTTACAGACGGGACAAAGGTCTATATTCCATCGGCCGGAGAGAGCGCTTCTTTGGGCAGGGGGACAGAAACTTCAGGGGATCTCCTAAGCAGGGGACTTATTAATATTAACAGCGCTTCGGCCGCGGAGCTTGACAAACTGCCAGGGGTAGGACCGGCAACAGCCCGGAAAATTATAGACGGCAGACCGTACAGCTCAATTGATGAGCTGATCGGCAAAAAGATTATGAGTCAAAAAGCCTTTGATAAGATTAAGGATAGAATAAGCGTGTTTTAATGCGGGAACATCTGAAATTATGGATCTTCTTTCTTTTAATTATCCTGGCGATTCGTTTTATTATCTTTTTCCAATCAACGGATAGTTTTGTTAATGGGGAGGGAATCAGTTTTAGACAGACTTTATTCACGGAGCCTCAAGTTTTTAGCAGTTACCAATTGATAAATGCCAGGCCATCGGGCTTTAGCCCTGTGAAAATTATTGCTCCATTGGAGCCAAAATTTCATTACGGAGATACCATAGCGGTTTCAGGCATAATAGGGAAAAAAGAGCCAAAGAATTTTGGCAGTTTTAAGAATAAACTGATAATAAATAAAAAGCCCGATATAATAATGTATTTCCCCAAAATTGAGGCTGTCGGAAAAAGCAGATTAGCATTTGTATACCTTATCCGCCAGAAAATAATCTCTCTTTTCGGCAGTGTTCTTCCCGCCGATTCCTCCGCGCTTCTTCTGGGTATAGTTTTCGGCATAAAAGGCAATATGTCAAAGGAATTTCTTGACAATATTAGAACCGTGGGGGTAATGCACGTAATAGCGGCATCGGGTATGAACGTGTCGATGGCCGGCGGATTCTTAAGTTCGTTCTTCGCTCTTTTTTTAAGAAGACAGATAGCCCTTGGCTTGACTGTTATTGCCGTTTTGTTTTACGCTTTGCTGGCCGGTTTGGAGCCTTCGATTATGAGGGCCTCAATTATGGGGATTATGGCATTTTCGGCGCAAATCTTAGGCAGGCAAAGATTGGCGGGATATTCTTTATTTATGGCAGGCTGGTTAATGCTTTTTGTCTCTCCGGATCTTTTCCTGGATGTTGGCTTTCAGCTTTCATTCCTGGCCACGCTCGGGCTTTTATACATAAGACCTTTTATGGAGCGGGGAACCGGTGAAAAGTTGATTAAAAGCTCCGTGGTTGGGCAGGAAGCGGCCGCCACAATCTGCGCCCAGATTGCCACCCTGCCCATTCTTCTGGCAAATTTCGGCACATATTCCCTGTGGTCTGTCGCGGCAAACGCGGTTTTGCTTTGGACAATTCCCATATTGATGACCTTGGGCGGTTTGGCGGTTGTTTTTGGTTCTCTGATTTCTTTTTTGGCCCAACCCTTTTTGTACCTGGCTTTCCCGCTTTTGATATATTTTGAGCATGTCAGCAGGTTTTTTGCCTCACTTCCCGGGAAAATCACTGCGGTTGATTTTCCCATAACGTTTGGGCTGGGATATTATTTGGTTTTGCTTTCTCTGATTTTATTGCTTAGGTCTTGGAGGAGGGAATAAAAAGAAGCCTACTTTGTTAAGGATTCAAGTTTGTCTCCGGTGCTTTTACTGCCAATGACAATAATATAAGTTCCTATCACCAGGAAAACCTCTTTTGCCAGCAGCATGGCTGTTAGCACCAGGTTGTTGGAAATTTGAAGGTAGGTGCCTAAGGCATCTATAAAAATTCCAATCGCGATTAAAAATACCCCGGTGGAGATGGATTTAAATCCTGCCGCCAGAATGCCTGAGCCAAACTTTTTGGTTACGGAGGCCATAATTACGCCCGCCGCTATAGAGGCAAAGGCGGCAATAAAGCTTCCGGCCTGGATCACTATTTCTAAAAGTTTAGCTGTTCCCATAGGCAGTACCAGATATTAAATAGCTAGTTTTTAGTCTCTAGCCGATGGCACTGGTTTGCTGGTTTGTTGCGCATCCTGAGCCGCTGACGTTTTAACGTCTGCCTGTTGCCCTGGCGGGCTGACCGTTTTCATAATTTCTTCTTTGGCCAAAGAGGGATAGCTTGTTAAAAGAGGCTCCATGGTCTTTTTTATAATCAGTCCGGAAAGATCTATAAACTGGGCTATAAGCTCTTGGGTTATTTCTTTGGGGGAGCCTGTTATTACTGTAACCGTACCGTCGTCTGAAACAGTTAATCCATTGACGCTTCGCGCCCTTGCCAGTGTTATGGCAGGACCTAAAACAACGATCTGTTTTTTAATAACCTCTGTCAGTAATTTTTGATATTCTCCGTCTGTTTGCGGCTGCATATTAATTGTTGCTATATTTTATTGATAGCAGGTAGAAACATACTTGTCAATATGCTAAACTGAAATACCGGCGACTGGCTGGGTAATATGTTGGATATTAGACGAGAGATTACTGCTGCTATAAAAGAGGTTATGGCGGGAATGGGAATAGGGGATATTGACGCGGTTTGCCAGCGTCCCAAGGGCATATTTCACGGGGACTACACCTCGAATATCGGCCTGGCCGCGTTCAGGAAACAAACAGGAGGCAAGAAGCAGGAGTATAAAACACCGCTGGATTTGGCGGAGAAAATAGCGCGGGATTTAAGACTAAGGATTAAAGATTTAAGAATAGAGCGGATTGAGACAGCCGCTCCCGGGTTTATAAACTTTTGGCTGTCGGAGGATTTTCTTGCCGGTCAGCTTAGGGAGGCGATAAAAAATAAAAAAAGGGCTGGCGGGAGCGGTAAAAGCAAAAAGGAGAAGATCATGGTTGAATTTACGGACCCCAATCCTTTTAAGGAGTTTCACATAGGACATCTCTACAGCAATGCCGCCGGAGAATCAATCTGCCGTCTTTTAGAGTCCCAGGGCAGCGAAGTGAAGAGGGCGTGTTACCAGGGAGATGTGGGAATGCATGTGGCAAAGGCCCTGTACGCAGTTTTACAAATTACAAATTACAAATTACAAATTACAAATTTAGAAAAGAAAGAGATTGGAGAGCGGGTAAAGTTCTTAGGCGAGGCTTATGCCTATGGGGCAAGAGATTACGAAGAAAACGAAGCGGCAAAATCAGCTATTAACGGCCTCAACAGGAAGATCTATGACAAGTCGGATCCCGAAATCAACAGTTTGTATGAGAAAGGCAGGGCCTGGAGCCTGGAATATTTTGAGACAATTTATTCCCGTTTGGGAACTAAGTTTGATTACTATTATTTTGAATCAAGGGTTGGAAAAATCGGTTTGGATCTTGTCGGGAAAAACATTGAAAACGGTATTTTTGAGCAAAGCGGGGAGGCGGTTGTTTTTCGGGGAGAGAAATACGGGTTTCATACCAGGGTTTTTGTCAATTCCCAAGGCCTGCCAACCTACGAGGCAAAAGAGCTAGGTTTAAACTGGCAGAAATTCCAAGATTATCCGGCCAACGCCTCGGTAATTATCACCGGCAATGAGATTAATGAATATTTCAAGGTACTTATGGCGGCAATGGACCGGATTATGCCGGAGGTTGCCTCTAAAACAAGGCATATCGGCCATGGAATGGTGCGTCTTGCCACAGGTAAAATGAGCAGCAGAAAGGGCAATGTTGTAACCGGCGAGCGGCTTTTAGACGAAGTAAAGGCATGTTTAAGAAGAGAATATCCGAAGATGGATGAAAAGACCCTTGAGATTGTTGCGGTGGGTGCCGTAAAGTACGCGCTTTTGAAAAACGGTATCGGACTTGAGATTATTTTTAATCTCGACGCGTCAATTAGCCTTGAAGGGGATTCGGGTCCTTACCTGCAGTACACGTATGCTCGCACACGCAGTGTGCTTTCAAAAGTCAAAAGTCAAAAGTCAAAAGTCAAAAGTACAATTCAAAATTTAAAACTTGAGATGGAGGAACTCGATCTTCTTCGAACGATTTATCGCTTTCCCGAGACAGTTGAGGAGGCCGCCAAAAATTTTTCGCCCAATATCATTTGCTTTTTTATGTTTGATCTTGCCCAAAGATTTAATCTTTTCTATCAGAGGCAAAGAATCATCGGTTCGGAGAATGAGGGCTTTAGACTGCTCTTGACAGAATCGGTTGGCCGGATCATCAAAACGGGCTTGTACCTTTTGGGTATTGAGTCGCCGGAGAAGATGTGAGATAAAGCTTTAGCCGTGCTTTCCGTTTTTCCTCGGCCAGACTTTATTTATACTCTCGATGCGATCCTGAATGTTTAGCAATAGTAAATAAAAGAATAATTTTTTTCTCGACCTCATCAAAATCCCAGATAATACGTAAATCGCCGGTTATAAAACTGCTCCATTTTTCTCCAAAATTTCTTGTATTGACCTTATGACTTTTTAGTGAAGGATAGAAAGGATCGGTACGGATTAATTTAACCGCTTTCTTTGTCCTTTTTTCTTTTTCCGGATTACCTTTTATGAGTTTTTTATACGCGTCGTCATAACCGGAAGTAGCAATAAGACTAAACATGTTATTTATAGACTGTCGAGGTGTTTATCAATATCTTCGTCAGAACTGAGCACAGTGTAGCGGCCTTTTTTATAATCGTTCATTCCCTTTGCGATCATTTTTTCCGTTTCTTCGTCTACAAGCGGCAGTTCGCTTATTTCTTTTTTATATTGTTCGGCAAGGGCTACTTTAATAATTTCGGCCTCAGATAATACCCGATACCTGCTTCGGAGAAAAGCTAAAACTTCTTCTATTTCCGGCGTTTTGTTTAATCTGATCTGCGACATATACTACCTATTCTAGGGCATTTATTACCTTATGTCAAGAGACTGAGTTTCAGCAGTTTTTCGGGGCGTTAAGGTAAATCCACGCCTGGGGCGACTGGTGATCTATATCAAACTATAATCTATACATATCTTTGTGTATCTTTTCCTCTTGCAAAATAATTTTTAAGTGGTAAAATGGGTTTATGCAATTTTCCCGCACTGTTTTAGGAAACGGCCTTCGGGTTTTAACTATCCCAATGCCATCATTTGAGAGCGCGACTGTTTTGGCAATGGTTGGGGCAGGCAGCCGCTATGAAAACCGCGGCAATAACGGCATTTCCCACTTTTTGGAACACATGGCATTTAAAGGAACAGCCAAAAGGCCCTCCGCCATGGCGATTTCTTCTTTGATCGAGGGAATAGGCGGAGAATTTAACGCCTTTACCGGCAAGGAGGAGACAGGCTATTACATTAAATCCTCGAAAAACCATATAGATTTGTGTTTGGATGTTTTGGCCGATATGCTGCAAAACTCGCTTTTGGATTCCAAGGAAATAGACAGAGAGCGGGGGGTGATTTTGGAAGAAATTAATCTCTACGAAGACACCCCGTCCAGAAAAATAGGGGATGTCTACGAAAGACTTTTGTACGCCGATACGCCTTTGGGATGGGATATATCAGGGGAGAAAGAGGTCATCGGAAAGATTAACAGGAGTGATTTTGTTTCTTACATGTCGGGTCTTTACAGCGCCTCCAATATGACCCTTGTGATAGCAGGCGGCATAGATCCTAAAAAAGCCCTGGAAATGGCGGAAAGGTTTTTCGGCGGAATGAATGTTTTTGCCACCAATAAATACGAGGAAGCTCCGGAGGGTAAGGATGAGCCTCAGGTTTTAATCAAAAGCCGCGAAACAGAACAGGCGCATATCGCCCTGGGGGTTCGGACTGTTTTCCTAAACCATAAGGACAGATATCCTTTGTCTATTTTAGCCGCTATCCTGGGAGGGGGAATGAGCAGCCGTCTTTTCCATGAGATAAGAGAAAAAAGAGGACTTGCCTATTATGTCCGCAGTTCTTCGGATCACTACTCCGACTGCGGCAGTTTTGTTTCAACCGCCGGGGTTGACCCAAAAAGGATAGAAGAGGCAATAAAGGTGATGGTTGAGGAATACGGCAAGATTTCAAAAGTCAAAAGTCAAAAGTCAGCAATTACCAAGGAAGAACTGCAAAGAGCAAAGGAGCTTATAAAAGGGCATTTGGTGCTTGATCTTGAAGACAGCCGATCCGTGGCCAGCTTTTACGCTAACCAGGAACTTTTAGAAAAACAAATTTACAATCCGGACCAGGTGATAGAAAAAATACGGCAGATAACCGTTGAGGATGTAGAACAGGCGGCTAAAAGGTATTTGTCCAGGCCTCTTAAGCTGGCGGTGATAGGCAATTTTGCCGATGGACAAAGGTTTCGGAGTTTGATAAAGTAGAGTTTATAGGCAAGGTAATTTATCGCTCGTGAATAAATTTTTTTGCGGGTGCAACTCGTCCTGCTTGGCAGGACTCAGACATCCATCCTCAAAAAATTCATTCACTCGCTTTTACCAGTTGTCAGTATTATAGTTACTTCCATTATGGAGCAGACATTTGTTTTAATAAAGCCGGACGGGGTAAAAAGAGCCTTGGTGGGCGATCTTATCCACCGATTCGAGAGAATGGGTCTAAAGATCGCGGCCATGAAGATGGTTTGGCCAAAGGAAGACCTTTTGATAAGACATTATAAGAGCGATGACGAAGACACCCTTAAAAGATGGGGAGAGAAAACACTTAAAACCTATACAAAATACGGCAGAAACGCCTTGAAGGATTTGGGGACGGAGGATCCCTTGGAACTTGGAAAAATGGTTAGGGGATGGCTGTTTGACTATGTTTCTTCGGGCCCTATGGTGGCAATGATTTTGGAGGGCAGGCACGCGGTTGAAAACGTGGTGAATCTGGCCGGCCCCACCATGCCTGTTAATGCTCCGTCAGGTTCCATAAGAGGGGATTATTCCACGGATTCCGCCGCCTATGCCAATGATGAGAAAAGGGGGGTTATGAATTTGGTTCACATATCCGCAAGCCTGGAGGAGGCAAATTTTGAGAAAACGCTTTGGTTTAGCCCGGAGGAGATCTTTGAATACAAAAGGGCGGAGGAATTTATTTAATCCGCATTTTCCTCCTGTGTTTCTGATCCGCTTAAACCGGTTTGCACAATATCTTCCGAGTTTATGTCTTTTTCTGTTTTAATAGCTCTTCTGACAAAGACTTAACTTAACATATAAGAAAGTAGGGGATAATAAGAACGAACTCACACTCCTGACATAACTATGCTACACTAGATCAATATGTCAGATCTCTTAACTGCCCCAAGAGGTGAATTGATACAACTGATCTATGAATTAACAGAGAGAGTTGAGATGTTAGAGG
>JAMCXO010000014.1:0-20636 GCA_023473545.1 Patescibacteria group bacterium
TATCAAAAGAAGTGAAAGATCGTTTAAGAAAACAGTATAAAACTCTAAATCTTGTTTTGTTAAAACGACAGATTGACGAGATTCTCAAACGGTTAAAACCAACACCTGTCAGGTAACATTATATCGTGAGGCAACGATTCGAAGCAAAGTAACAATTTTTAATGAGGCAATACGATGTCCGGTTGCGGGGCTATATATTATTCATGAATGACCTAGAGATTACCGTAATGAAGCCGGGAATATTTCTTCAGTATCTTCGTACTCTTGAACAGTAAGACGTGGAAATCTTGTGCCAAAAACCCCCGCAAACGACTTGCGCCTCACCGGGGGTTTGGAACTTAAATCCTATGCGGGTAAAATTGACATAGATATAAACTATTTTGTATAATAGTTTTAGACATAAAGAGGGTGATGAGGGGACTGGCCCTATAACCCACCCAGCAACCGTACTTCGTTTGCCAGAGACGTTTTAAATGGCAAGACAGAGAAGAAACGGTGCTAATCCCAGCCCTGTCGCGTTTGACGCGAACGAAAGGGAGTATGCGGTCTTTTTAAGCAAGGACAAAATTTAACCTCTCTCTTGAGAGGTTTTTTATGGCAAAAAAATCGGTAGAAAGAATATTGGAAACAATAGTGCCGGCCTTTGACTCAATCGCGGACGCGCGGGAAACATTGGCGGCGGAGGAGAGGGACGAACCGGCAGATTTATATCCCCGTGACGGAACGCTTGCCCTGGCAAGACTTGAGGCTCATGTGGCCAGACTGATTGGGGCGGGCAAAAGAGAAGTTATATCGTATAACACGGGAATGACCGCTGTTGTTGATGCATTGGAAATAACAGGGCCAACCCGGGGTACGGTAATTCTTTACCCCGGGCAAAGTTATAGACAGACCGGCCGTTATGCGGAAAATGTTTTAAGAGATCAGCGCGGCTGCCGCGCGGTGAAGGTTGATACGGGATCTCCAAGGGCTCTCTCTTTGGCGATAGACAGAACCGATCCGGATATTTTAGTTTTCGAAACAGTAGCTAACGGGCAGGGTATGCCGGTTTTAGATACCGATGAACTTTTTGCTCATGTCGCGCGATTAGAAAAGAAACCGTTGGTAATACTTGATAACACAATGGCAACACCCACCGGATTGCCTTTGGCGCGATTAATAAAGAATTTGCCGTTTTCTGTTATTGTTGTGGAAAGCGGCACAAAATTTTACGCCTTAAATCAGGAAACATTTGGCGTATCAATCACAAACGATCACAATCTTCTTATGAAACTGCGGGAGAAAAGACAGATGATTGGGTCACTGCCTTCGGCATCTAGCGTGCGTACTATAGAGCAAATAATCCTGCCTGCCAAAGAGGAATTCGACAGAAGAAATAAAACAATTTTTGGCAATACGCATGCTTTGGCGAAGGCCTCGGCTAAGGCGGAAGGAGGCAGAGAGAGATTTGCCGTAGTTTATCCCAATCTTCCTACCCATCCGAATTTCGAGTTAGCGGCAAGATTGTTTCCGGATGGAGCGGCTCCTGTGTTCTTTATTCAATCCGCGGCATTTAACGATCAGGGTGATGCTATTGCCCGGGCTTTATGGGAGAATCCGGTAATAAGAGGGTCTTGTGAGCTGGGACAAAGCTTTGGTTTTGCTAAAACACGTATTTGGCTTGCCCCAAACGATTCGGGGGTTCGCGTATCCGGCGGACTGGAGACTAAAGACCAACTTGAGATTTTGCAAGAAGCATTTAAAGAAAGCTTATCAAACATGCATTAACAACACTATTATGCCAATTCCATTCGAAAGATATATCGCAAGGTATCCAGGCGAGCCGAGACATCCCGGCTTGCCGTCAGCGGAAAATTCTCTATTTAACGATCCTCGTCTTGTTAGGTCTGCGGATTTAGTAGCAAGATTTATGGCAGGTCAAGCAAACGCAAGAATAAGAGGAGGTGTTCTTTTGGAAGCTATAAATTTTTGCAAAGATCCTGAAAACCATGAAATATTTAGCGGGTATGTAAATGGACTGCTGGAAGACGCAGTTCAAAGATCCGGCCAAAATGAAAATGATGAGCGGGTTAGGCGATATAAACAATTAAGAGATAAACTTAGCAAGCGTGTGGGCTGTTCAGAAAGAGATGCCCGGACATTTGAAGATCAACTGCCAAGTGAAATAAAAAAGCTTAGAAGTACCCCCCTTATTTTGGCGGAGAGATCTGATTTAAGAATTTCGCCCCATATTATTGAACTGGTTAATAATGCGCTGAATTCCATGTTGGCACCCGAAGTAGAACAGGGCATGGTGCCCCTGCTGGATGAAGAATGTATTATTGTTTGCTGTAAAGGAAGCCTTCAAAGACAAATTAGACAGCAGGCCACGCAGGAAACCCATCCGCTGCGTTTACTGTTGGGCGAGAGAATCAGACAGAGATTTCCGAGAGCATTAAGAGAATCACGTTATGATCAGATTTTTACATCCCATGATTTACCGGGAAAACCTATATTTTATCCCGAAGGAGAAATTAACGCATGGCAGGGGAAAGAGGCGCATGAAATGAGAGAGGACGCGCGAAGGGCAGGTGAAGAAATAACCACTGGTTTCATTTTATTACATGAAAATCTTCATAGAGCGTCAAAAGGAGTTATAAAGGCAGAATGGGCAAAGCCAATATCGCCTGATGATCCGTTATTTGCCATGGCTTTCTTTCCGGATCGTTGGGCAACGGCAATGCAGTCTGTTCCAGACATAAAAAGCGCACTTGAAGATATGAATAAAAGATTAGAAGATTATGCAAGAAATCATAACCCCGCGGTTGTAATTGAAGGAGCAAGGGTGATCCTTTTTGCAAGCGAGGAAAATGGCAAATCAACTATGATAGCTTCATCCGGATATGACCTGAACGAAACAATTGTAGAATTATTAGCATTACAGCTTGCGTCTGCAAGCTTTATTCCCCATTTAAGGAGAAATTATTCTCCAGATGTAGCGTCATACTTTGAAAAAAGAATCTTCGATATAGCCGGAAAACAGGTTAGTAATTCACGTAAACAAAACCTTATGGAAGATGTCTTGCCGTATCTTGCCGAACTGGGACTCTCAACCCCTATATCTATTTTTCAAGCTTATGCAAATGGCGAAATTCCTCTTCTTCACGCAAAGAAATTTCCAGGAAGAGATTACTTTATATGAGAATTATTTATATAGATTCCCATTTTCACGGGAATGACAGGGAATATATTGTCAAATCCTGCGGCTGGCTATTTGACTATCGGCGTTAGTTTTTTGCCGCTGCCGGTTGAGGGGGTAATTTTTTCCTGAGAGGATAAGGCAGGCTGGGGAAGATTCGGATCACTGGGAATATCCGGGAAAAGAATAATCCGCTCCGAGATCAGAAGGTTTTCATTTTTGCGATCGGGGAAGCCCACCACTATAATATGCTCGTTGGGCCTTATCTTGGAAAACCCCGAGCGGATTAAGCCGGAGTTTTTGCTGTAGGAATAGGTTCTGGTTATTGTTTCTACATCGGCTTCTATCTGTTTTCCGTTTTCGGTGTTAAGGGTTAGGGTGTATTTTTTATTGTCAATATTCGAAACCGCGCCATGAAGAATGGCGGGAAGAGTTAGCTCGTCCACAAATCTTGCCAGAATTCTTTGAGACTCTTTGTTGTATAAACCCAAGACCCCAAGCGTGTCGCCTTTTTTGATGTCGGAAATACCAAAGGAGGGCTTGCCGGATGGGGAAGAGAATCTGGTTAGTTCGTCAACGTCTATAAATCTGGTATTGCCGTTGAGATCGGAAAGGGCTATTTGAGTGTCGGAGACATCCTTAACAGTGCCGATAACGCCTCTTTTTTCGACCAGTTTAAGCTGGGCAACGCGGGAGGCGATGCGTTCTTTAAGCTCGGTGATTTTCTGTTCAAGGGTTGGAGACGTGGCGGCAGAGCCGCTTGAATTACTGGCTTTTGATTTTGAGGTTTGGCCGATAGCAAGTGCCCAGATTAGTATCGTAAAGATTGTAAATAATGTGATCTTTTTAATCATTTAAAACTCCTTGGTTGAAAATGTAACAGTTCTTTTTATGGTTTTTTCCTTTCCGTTTGGGGCAATGGCTGTTACCTCGATTTCGTTTTCTCCGTTTCCGATAACAACGCTGGCGGAAAAATTTCCGTTTTGAGCCGGGGTTATTACCTGCTGATTTGCTCCTGTTATAATGGCTATTACAGCACTGGGATCCGTACTGCCCGATACGGTTATTGTTCTTTCCGCGACCACTGATTCATCGGAGGGGCTTGACAAAGAAAGAAAAACAGAAGAAGAAGGCGTTGGGTTAGGCAGGGCGATTGAGATAGGCTTGATATCGTTTTGGGATATGGTTTTTGTCATCTGGTAAATATAGAATGCCCCGCCCGCCACCAGAATGCCTATCAAAACCGCCGCAAAGGATAAAATAATTGACTCTTTTTTCATACCAGGGAATGTCAAGATGATACGATAAAAGTTTCCTCTTGTCAATAAATCCCCGAGGTGATAGTATGATTTAACCATATGGAGATTTCTTGTCTATCCGAGGACAGCCTAAAAATAAAAGGAAAAAAAATCAGTCTGGCGGTGGATCCCGACCCTTCCTTACTCTCCAAGGCCTTATTTCCGCTGGCTCTTTTTTTAACTAAAAAAAACAGGCGGAGAACTGATTCGGAAAACACGGTTCTTTTTATCGAAGGGGCCGGAGAATACGAGGCGGCGGGGGTTAAGATATCCGCCTTTGGCCAAGAAAAGCTTAGCTACGAACTGCGAATTGACGGTTTTAAACTTTTCTTGGCCGATAAGGACGACCTTTTGAAAAATCAGTTTGAGGACGCGGATTATAACATAATTGTTCTTCGGGCGGATTCTCCGGCTTCGGATTTGTCCATGGTCTCCGGCATGCCGTCTTATCTGATATTTTATGGAAAAAACGCCATCCAGCAGGCAAAGGCATTGGGAAAGGAAGATGCTCCGACAGGCAGACTTCAGATTAAAGAGATACCGGAAAAACCCGAAATAGCGGTACTTGGTTATGGCAAAAATTAAGGTGCCTCCCCATGATGAAGAAGCCGAAGCAAGCGTTTTAGGCGGAATTCTTATTGATAAAGACGCGATGATTATCGTCTCGGATATTCTCGCCCCGGAGGACTTCTATAACGACAAAAATAAAATAGTTTATAAGGCAATGCTTGCTTTATACGCCAAAGGCAAACCGATTGACGTCATCACCCTTGGTTCCCAGCTTAAGAAGGAGAAGGCGGAAAAGATTGAAAATTCTTACCTGACGGATCTGATAAATCAGGTTCCGACAGCGGCCAATATCGAGCATTACAGCCTTTATATCAAGGAGCTTTCCACCAAGAGGAAACTGATAAAAGCGGGGTCAAATCTTGTTGAGCTGGGCTTTATGGAAGAGGAGGCAAAAAGTCTTTTGGACAGGGCGGAAGGAGAGATCTTTTCTATAGCGCAGGACCAGACGCTTAGGGGTTTTATTCATATCAAAGATGCCCTTTCCGAGAGCTTTGACAGAATTGACGAAATACATAAAAGGGGAGAGGGCCTGCGGGGCCTTCCGACAGGTTTTACGGATTTGGATAACAAGCTGTCCGGCATGCAGCCCTCCAATCTTGTTATTTTAGCGGCCAGGCCGGGCCAGGGGAAGACGGCCATGGCGGTTAATATTGCCCAGGAGGTTTCGGTTTCGCAAAGGTCAGGAGTGGCTATTTTTTCTTTGGAAATGAGCAAAGAGGAGCTGGTTGACAGACTCCTGGTTGGACAGGCGGACGTTGACGCCTGGCGGCTCAAAACAGGCAAGCTGTCGGAGGCGGATTTTGCCAAACTCTCCCAGGCAATGGGAGAGCTGGCGGATTCCCCCATCTACATAGACGATTCGCCGGGTCTTTCTGTTTTGGAGATAAGGACCCGAGCAAGAAGGCTTCTGATGGAGCATAAGATAGCGCTGATTGTCGTTGATTATCTCCAGCTCGTTGACCCGGGAAGGCGCTACGACAGCAGGGTTCAGGAAGTGTCGGTTGTTTCCCAGGCCTTAAAAAATCTTGCCAGAGAGCTGAAGATTCCGGTTCTGGCCCTGTCTCAGCTTTCCCGCGCCGTTGAACACAGGGGAGAGAAAAAACCCCAGCTGGCGGATTTAAGGGAGTCGGGCTCGATTGAGCAGGACGCGGATGTGGTTTTGTTTTTATATCGGCCAGACGACACAATAACGCCAAACATGAATATAAAGCTTCTTATTGCCAAACACCGGAACGGGCCGGTTGGAGAAATTGATTTACTTTTTAGGGGAGATAGGATAAGATTTTATAATGTGGAGAAAAGGTTATCGGATTAATAAATTAGAATAGATGGGAGGTGAAAGTTAATGGATGATTCAGTAAGTCAAATGGGAGGGGGAATGCCCGGCTCCGTGCCGCCTGCTCCTGTGCCGCCTGTAATGGGAGAGCCTGTAATGGGAGCCATGCCGCCCCCGCCGCCTGCGGGAGGGGAGGATCCGCATGAAAAGATCATATCAGCCCTTTCCCGCATCGAGCAAAAGCTGGATGCGCTGATGAATAAGGCTTAGTTGGAAAAACACGGAAGCAAACTCCCCTTTCGGTTGTAGGGCGGGGTTGTAGGGCGGCGCGAAGCGCCGCCCGGCCGCAGGGGAAGGTATGATATAATACAATCATGTTAAACACAAATATTATACCGGCCAGGAATCTTCAGAAGGCATATAAAGCCATCATTGAGAATGTGAAGAGCAATAAGCAACCGGTGGTGCTAACTACTAACGATGGGCCTCAAGCGGTAATTATTCCTTTAGAGGATTTAGAAAAGCTTGAAGCCGCTAAAGCCGCTAAAGCCGCTTTAGATATGCTTAAATTGGCAAGTGATAATAGGGAAGAGTTAAAGAGTTTACCGGCTAATTTACGAGATCTCGCAAACAGGATTTTATATACCAATGCCAAGTAATGGATATGGCTAGAACTGTTGTGGTTGATTCGGATGCTATTTTTGCGATATATAATCCCAATGACCCTTTAAATAAACAAGCAACAGAAACTTTTAAAGAGCTTATTGCCCGAGGCTATCAACTGCTTTATCCTACCTCTGTTATTTTTGAGGTGATATCCCTTTTTCAACGGGTTTTACCCAAACCCACAGTTACAGCCAGGCTTATAGAGATGATTAAAAATAATCAACTGCCTGTCCATGTTGTTGATGCGGATATCCTAAAGCAATCAGCCGCTCTTTTTAACCCTGACGGAAGCAGGAAAAATACCTTAATTGATTGTTCGGTGGTTATAATTGCTAAACATGTTAAAGCCGATGGGGTTTTTGCCTATGATGAATTTTATGCCAAACAAGGTTTAACACCGGCAGAAGACTTACTTTTTTCAAATTTTCCTCCGGAAGTTTAAGGTGGTATTTTTTTGCTTCATATCGCAATACCCAGTTTAGTCCCGAACCAACCCTTGGTGTTTGGCAGCCTGAAACTATAGGGATTAGTGCGGAGACAAGATGACTGTGCTGAGAATTTCGTGAAGGTAAGGGCCCAGATTTACATACGGGCCTGTGGTAGTGCTGATGGTAAGCGTTCCACCGCGGTAACCAAGATCGATGAAGGAGCCTTCGTCAGGGACAGCAAGCGCGGTGTCTTGGTAGGTTCGGCCGGTGATCCCGCTGATAGTAATTGGCTGAGGCTGCGTGGTAAAGGAATAGGGAGTAGGGGTTAGGCTGTATGGCTTCTGGGAAAAGAAGTCGAAAGAGATGTCAGGTGATGGGTGATTTGGGTTTGAAGTCGGAGGATAGAGGGCAAACCCGATATGTTCAGGTGTCGTGGGAGTGATGACCACGATCCATTGCGGCGGATAGCGCAGGCTTAGTCCGAGATCGGCACTCTTATACTCCAGCCAATCCTTGCCAACGGGAATGAGAGTGGGTGCCACTCCGATCATGGCTCCTGGTGTGGGTATAGATGTTGGTAGTGATGGTTCGGTTGTAACCAGAGGTGCAGTTGGGGCGATGTGCTTGACAGAATGGGTGAGGCTAGTTATCGGTTTCTTTGCTTGATGGGTAGTAAGGCCAAGATAGAAGCCGCCTCCCAAAAGCAGGAGAGCGAGGAAAAGCCCGAGGGCGGTAAGCAAACAACAGGTTCGCCAGCTCATAAGGCTTCTGCCGGTTGGCGCAGCTGATTGATTGCTAACGGTAAAGTTTGTTCCGGACGCATCAGGATGTTGGTTTCCGTTTTCTGGATCCATAAGGCTGGTGATAGTATAGCATACCAGGGGCATTTGGCGGCTGGCCTGATCTGGCGCTTTGGAGTCTTGACAGCTTCATAGACGCAATATTGTATAGAAAAAATAACACACTCTTTAAGATTTACTATTTTAGTGGGGTTACCATGTATAAGTTACGCAACAATCCTATTCTTTATCCTCATCAGGTAAGACTTTTGTCGTTGTTTTTTAGATCGCCGTTTGGAAAACAATTGCCATTGCGGATGCGGATCAGTTTAAAACTTTCCCTAAAATGAAAATAGATTTTACTAGAGATAAATTCGTGCAATTTTACCAAGAGCTTTCCCATCGGTTGCTGTTGAAGATTAAACTCGAAAAATAATTTAAAATAATGGCGGGGCTGTTTTACCTTTCAAGTAGCGAGGCTACAATAACTTAAACCAACAGCAAAAGAGCAATATTCTCAAAAAGTAACAAGGCATAAAATAAGGCAAAAGGGACAGTAATCAGAACTTTAAGCCACTTGGGCCAAAGGGTCCAAAACCATATTGCAATTAGCCCAACGAGTCCAACCGGAGGAATATATGTACTTAAAATCAGAATAATAAGAGTAACAACGGTTCTTATGATTGAGGAAGGGCCTTTTGTTACAGGATTTGGCATATTAGTTCTTTCCATCTTAATTTTTATAGACGGCATTGCGGCGCGCCGGGCTATCTTTCGGCTCAAACTGAATAATTAAAAAACCGTATTTATCAACTTCTTCTTTCGGCCAAAATCAAAGTGTCGCCTTCGTTTATCTCAAAATCAGCAAGGCGTAATTCCAGTTTTTTCCTGCCGGAGATGATCTTCTTAAAATATTCAGGCCAAACTTTTTTATGAATTACTGTCATGTTTTTTTGTCTTGACAATTCTTCGATTGCTGTTTTCGGGATTCTATCCCTCGTAAAGAGTGGGCAAGGAGGGAGTCGAACCCACACGGCCTTTTGGACCAGTAGTTTTTGAGACTACAGCGTATACCATTCCGCCACTTGCCCTCGTCGCGTCTCAACTTTATGCCTTCATTGTTCACTTCGTTCACAATTTTAGCTTTTCGTTGGACGCTCCTCTTCAAAAATTCTAAAGAATTTTTGATAATTCCCGCTTTTGCATTTTATATTTACATATTATATACTGTTACCTATGACACTTCAAGAAATCTACGATCTGGCCCTTAACATGGGTATTAAGGCCGATCCGCGGGGAGAGAAACGGGTCAAAAAACTTCTTGAGATGGCCAAAAAGGATTACGAGCAGATGCCTCCTAAAAAGAAAAAATATGCCGACCGGGAATCCTTTAGAAACCCCTATTCCGATTCACGGATTCTGTTTGGCGATCCCAAAATGAAGATCCAAAAAGTTATGGCGGGAATTGACGCGGAGGCCTCGGAGGTGCTTTTGACAGATCGGCTTAACCAAAAAGGAGCAAAGATTGATCTTTTGATTTCTCATCATCCCTCGGGTCATGCCCTGGCGAGCCTGGAAGAGGTAATGGATATTCAGATTGAGATGTTCGAGGAGGCGGGGGTGCCGGTCAACGTTGCCCATGCTCTTTTTGACGAAAGAAAAGAAGCGGTTAAGAGGCGCTTTAGCCCGCTTAATCATTCCCAGGCGGTTGACGCCGCCAGGCTTTTGGGGATTCCGCTTTTGGCACTGCATACTATTTGGGATAATCTTGGCAACCAGTTTATAAAAGCCTCTCTTAAAAAAAGACAATTTGAGACAGTCGGAGAAATCCTGGATTATCTAAATGAAATTCCGGAATTTGTCGAAAGCAGCAAAGGCAAGGCGGGTCCTTTTATTGTTTCGGGCTCGGAGAAAAGAAGGACGGGCAAGGTGGTTGTCGGTTTTACCGGCGGCACTAATCCTTCCAAGGAGCTTTACGTGGAGATGGCAAAGGCCGGGGTTGGAACAATCGTTGAGATGCATGTGCCGGAGGACGCTGTTTTGGAACTTAGGAAACTTCATATCAATGTTATTGACTGCGGCCATATGGCGGCCGATTCAATCGGCGCGAATATTTTTCTTGATGAATTGGAAAAGCGGGGGGTCGGGGTAATTGCCTCCTCGGGGCTAATCAGGGTCAGGCGAAAAGCGAAGTAAGAAACGGACAATAATATTTATAATTCATAATTCGTGACTCATAAATCATACTATGATTTCCGTAACAGATTTGAAAAACGGCACCGTATTTAAGGATCAGGCCGGCATCTATCAGGTCATTTCCTATGAGCACATCAAAATGGGCAGGGGCAGCGCCAACATTAAGGTTAGGGTTAGGAATGTCAAAACCCGCTCAATAACGGAAAAAAGTTTTATTAACGGCGCCAAGGTTGACAATCTTTCCATAGAAAAAAAAGACCTTCAGTTTCTTTACAGGGACAATCAGGACGCGTTTTTTATGGATCCCGTCAGCTTTGAACAGATTTCTCTTCCCCTTGACAAGTTTGACGGGGGGCAGTATCTAAAAGACGGAAATTCTTATTCCATCAGTTTTCTTGTGGGGGAACCCCTGGAGATTAATCTGCCTCCCAAGGTTGAGCTAAAAGTTGCCGAGACAGGGCCGTCGCTTCGCGGAAATTCCGCCACCAATATCTACAAGGATGCCTTATTGGAAAATAATATAAAGGTTAGGGTTCCTCTGTTTGTTAAGACAGGCGACCGCGTTCGCGTGGACACGCGCACAGGATCTTACAGCGAAAAGGTTTAATCTTGAGTTTAATGAATAACAGCATATTTAGGGTACTTTCTTCGCGTCCGTTTCTTTTTTTATGGATCGCGGAACTTTTTTCTCAATTCGCCTTCAACATGATGAGCTTTATCCTTATTGTCGTTGCCTATTCCATTTCAAACTCAAGTATCGCGGTCTCCGGTATTGTTTTATCATTCACGGTCCCGGCAATTATATTCGGCTTAATCGCCGGGGTCTATGTTGACAGATGGAATAAAAAGACCGTGCTTTTCAGCGTGAATATTATCAGGGCGTTTTTGCTTCTTCTTTTGAGTTTGTTTCATGCCAATCTTGCCTTGATTCTTTTGCTGTCTTTTTTTATATCCATGGCCACCCAATTTTTTATTCCGGCGGAATCTCCCATGATTCCCCTGGTGGTTAAGAAAAACCTGCTTCTTCCCGCCAACGCCTTGTTCGGCCTGGGCGTATACGGCTCCATATTGGTTGCCTATGCGTTTTCTGGGCCTTTTCTTATTCTCTTGGGGACAAGAAACACGTTTTTTATCTTGTCTTTGCTTCTTTTTGCCGCCTCGGTCTTTATATTTTTGATCCAAGACAATCCAAGCGGAAGATCCGATTACCCCTCTTTGTCCAAGACCGTTAAATTTGAGATAGGGCAATTATTTAAGGTTATAGCCCGCACTAAGGAAATATACCGCTCTTTGTTTCTTCTGACGCTTTTGCAGACAACTATTCTTATTGTCGCCGTGGTTGTGCCCGGCTATGTTAAACAGGTTTTAGATATTCCCATCAACCGGTTTCCCATTTTATTTATAACCCCGGCGGCCTTGGGAATGCTCGCGGGATCCCTGATCTTGAGTAATTTTTTTCATTTGGCCGGAAGGCAGAAAATCGCAACAGTCGGACTTTTTCTGGCCGGAATCACCTTTCTTTTATTTCCCTACGGAACAAAAAATATTCTGCATGTTATGGTTTTCCTCTCGTTTATTTTAGGCGTTTCAAACGCCTTAATTTTTATTCCTTCCAACACCTTCCTGCAGGAGAAAACCCCGGAAGAATTCAGGGGAAAGGTCTACGGAGCGCTCAACAGCCTAACCGGTTTATTCTCGATACTGCCTATTATTTTGGTGGGATGGCTGTCGGATGTGTTTGGCGCCTCCAGGGTGATAGAAGGCATTGGCATCGCCATACTTTTGGTGGGGGTATGGCGTTTATTAACCTAACTATGCAGACTTTTTTTCAAGCGCTGTCTTTTTTATTGGTTTTCTTTTTTTCGCTCTTCCTTATGTCCAGGGATGATTTTTTACTTCTTAAAAAGAATATAACCATGGAAAGGGTTTTTAACAGCGCCTTTCTTTTCCTTTTGTCCTGCCTGTTTTCGGCCCGTGTTTTTTATGTTATATTTCACTTTGAGCCTAAATTTATAAATCCGTTTGCGTTTGTTTCTCCTTTCTATATCCCGGGGCTTTCTCTTTTTGGCGCTTTTGCGGGAGGGGCGCTTTTTATAACCCTTTACTTTAAGCCTGCTAAAAATCCCAGACCGAGGATGTTTGATTTTTTTTCCGCCTCTTTTTTATTTGCCTACGCGATAAGTTTTTTAGTTTCGCTTGTCCTGTCTTTTCCAAAAAGGCCATCGCCTCTTTCGCTCGCAGAGCTGTTTTTTTTAATTGTTATATGCCTTGTTTTTTTACTTTATCTTATCCCGAGGCAGAGAAGGGGAGGGTTTAAGGACCTAAGCCTGGGGATTATTTTTTACCTCTTGTTTTGTCCGGTTGTTTTTATTCAGGATCAGACAGGCCGCGGTATTGTGTTTCTAAACGCAGAAAACATTTTATTATTAATTACTTTTTTAGCGTCTCTTCTGCCTTTTATTATAAGGGAGAAAACTTTTTTTAAGAGATGAACAGCATAAAAATAATCTACGAAGATGGGGATATTTTGGTTTTAGATAAACCCTCCGGTATTACCGTTAACAGATCCGATACGACAAAAGAGGAGAAAACAGTGCAGGACTGGGTGGAGCAAAAATTTTCAATTTTCAATTTTCGCGCCGTCGGCAAAGCCTCTGGCGACGCACGGCAATTTTCAAAAGACGAAGAGACGGATTTTTATAAAAGGGCCGGCATTGTCCATCGGCTCGACAAGGAGACTTCGGGAATTCTTTTGGCGGCAAAAACCCCGGAGGCTTTTATTAATCTTGCGCGCCAGTTTAAAGAAAGAATGGTTAAAAAAACATATCTTGCCCTAGCGCACGGCAAGGTGGAGCCCGCGACAGGCGAAATATCCGTTCCGATCGGCAGACTGCCGTGGAACAGAAAGCGCTTCGGGGTGCTGGCTGGGGGGAGGGAAGCGCAAACCCGCTACCGCGTAATTTCAAATTTCAAATTTCAAGTTTCAAATTCGCAGAAAGATTTAACCTTTCTTGAGCTTTATCCCCAAACAGGCAGAACACATCAGATAAGGGTTCATTTAAAATATTTGCTCCATCCTATCTTTGCCGATTCCCTTTACGCGGGGCGAAAAACCGTCAGGGAAGACCGCGAATTCCTGCCCAGATTATTTCTGCACGCCGGCAGGATTTCCTTTTTTCACCCAAAAACCCAAGCCATGGTTTCCTTCGAAAGTCCTCTGCCTTCGTCTCTTCAGTCTTTTCTCAATCTCTTATCCCGTTAGCCTCACCATCACCATCAACTGCCCCATGGTGGCATAAAAGAGTCCCGATGGTGATGGTGATTATGGCGTCAAATCAATCTAATCACCATCACCATCCATCAATGGTACCATCAATGGTGAGGCTGATGGTTGAACCTCTTGCAATTTCTCCGCCGATCCCTTACAGTAGCTACCATACCTATGAAAATTGCCGGCGCATTCGGTGTTTCATTTGATAAGTTACGAAATACTATGGGTAAACATCTTCATCCGTTTGAAAAAGTATTGAGCGTCTCCAAAGAGAATGTTGCTTTGGAATTGAAAGATTTCCCGCTACTCCCTTGGGCTGACTTTTTGCTAAATCCCCGCCGCCTTCGGGGAAGCGACTTTTTGATGCGTTGGTCGCAAGGCGTGTGGAGCGAAAATCGTCTGATTGAGGCTGTAAATGAAAATGGCGGATATTTTGCCATTCCTTATGGGCCAAGCGGAACCGCGCCAACATGTGATGTTCGGGCATTTGAGCTTTATTTCGAACGATTAGAAGCGGCGGGACTTGGAAACATTAAAAGACCGGATTTACTTATTTTCAAAAAAGACGATAAAGACGGAATTGATAAATTTTTAAAAACCATTGGCGGAGTTCAGGAGTTGCCGTTTATTCAGGAAGATAAGTTAAAACCACTGCTCGCCAAAGCTGTTACCGCGATTGAGTGCGAAAATAGTTTGTGGAAATCAAAGAAAATGCCGGATTATGCGGCAGAATTTTCGGCTCAAAAAAGATTGAATGGGAAACTTGGATTAAAAAAGACAGCGGTATTACCAACAATCATCATTAAGGAAGAAGATCGCGAGCCGTTAAAGAAATGGCAAGATCAAAATCGTATACCAATTCACGTCTGGCATGTGTTTTACGATCAAGCATTTGGTATTCCTCTCGATGAAGCAGAGCGGCTGATAAATGATGGGCTGATTGAGCCGACCATTCAAACCTTTCAAGCTCCGGGCGGGGCTACAACAAAGAAAGCGATCTACAAAATTTACTATCGTTACGGATATCCGCTTGGAGATGCTGTCGAAGAACCGAAGCTCGTCTCGGCATACGTCGAGGATAAGAACGGACACATTCTGCCTTATGTAAAATTCGACGGCGGGAAATTGAAGATTCGTAAAGAAGCTATCGAAGTTTTGGACTCTCTATGAAAACAGTAACTCGGCAAAAACTGCCTGCGCAATGGGATGAGCGCGAAAAACTGCGCGATAAGGGACAATTTTGGACTCCTGACTGGGTTGCAGAAGCAATGGCGGCCTACGTCTCGCGCAACGCCGATTTAGTTTTTGACCCCGGAGCGGGAAAGGGAGCATTCTATACTGCGCTAAAAAAAATCTCTCCAAAGAAAAAGTTTTTTGGAATGGATATTGACCCAGGCATCATTTCGCAAGCTAAGGAAGAAGGAATTTTTGATAGTGATGCTCAATTAGAAGTACGGGATTTTATTCTCAATCCGCCCAAAAAACTTTTTAAGGCAATCATTGCGAATCCTCCTTATATCCGCCACCATCGTCTCTCACAAGAACAGAAAGACCGTTTTCGCAAAATAAGTTTACTTAACATTGGCGATACTTTGGATGGGCGTGCGGGGCTTCATATTTATTTTTTGATACAAGCATTGAGTTTGCTTGATAAAGATGGGCGGTTAGCGTTCATTATGCCGGCCGATACCTGCGAGGGTGTTTTTTCAAAAAAACTTTGGAGTTGGATTTCAAAAAAGTTTCGTATTGATGGGGTTATTACCTTTGACCGCAAAGCGACACCATTCCCTGGCGTTGATACGAACGCCGTTATTTTCTTGATAAGGAGTGATAAACCGCAAGAAAAATTAAAATGGGTTCGTTGTCTTGAGCCGCAAAGCCGAGGATTATCTAGTTTTCTCAAAAATGATCTTGCCGATGGTAACTTCGATGGCCTGGAGATTTACAGCCGCAGTTTAGAAGAAGCATTATCTGTAGGACTTTCCCGGAAGCCGCTCGAAAACCACCATTTTGAATTTACGCTCGCCGATTTTGCCCGCGTAATGCGTGGTATTGCCACTGGCGCAAATGAATTTTTCTTTCTTACAAAAGAACAAGTAAAAACCCTGCAAATCCCTGAAAAATTCTTTTTGCCCGCCATCGGCAGGACGAGAGATGTCAAAGAAGCGTTTATTACAAAAGAAACCATAAAGAAACTTGAGGAAAAAGGACGGCCGACTCTGCTTTTCTTTCCGAACGGTATCAGATGGGAAGATATGCCCGAGGCAGTGAAAAATTATATTCAAGAGGGAGAAAAAAGCGGCCTCGCCAAGCGTGCTTTAATTTCCACGCGACAGCCTTGGTACAAAATGGAAGTAAGAGAAGTGCCAATGTTTCTTTTTGCATATTTAGGACGGCGTAATGCTCGATTTATCAAAAATGAAGCGGGTATTGTTCCTCTCACCGGCTTTCTTTGTGTTTATCCTCGTTCCAACGATCAAGAATATGTAGAGAAGCTTTGGCAGATTTTACAGCACCCAAATATAATTTCAAACTTACAGTTGGTCGGAAAATCTTATGGCTCCGGAGCAATCAAAGTTGAGCCAAGATCGCTTGAGAGATTGCCAATAAACCCCGAGATCATTAACGAAATTGGTATCAAGCCAGTCGTCAGCCGTGAACTACGCCTCTTTGCCTAGGTCTATGAACTTCCCTTGCAATTTCTCCGCCGATCCCTTACAGTGGTATTATCATGCCAAATCCTCTGCACGATAGTCAGGGCAGATTCAGCAAAAAGACGCAAAAGCAAGGTTCTCCTGGCATCGCTCAGCTTTTCAAAACCTCTGATTCTTCAGACGACACTACCCTAGTTGATGTTAAAATCACCAATCCCCTCCATAGAATTACCCAGATTCTTGAACAGATTAAAAACAGGCAGGGGATTCCGGTAAGCCTTCATTTCACCATCCCGCTTTTAGCCCTTCCCCTGGTTTTATTTACTGTTTTTCAGTTGGGCAGGGCGCAAACAGACTGTACCCCTTACTTTACTTCGCACGTCGGCATCCTTAAATCGTTTAAGGTGCTTGTCCCTAAGCAGGATTCCAGTATCTCCTGGCAATCGCTTTTAGCCTTTCTTCCGGTTATGCCAAGGCCGCAAAGTCGAAATGAGCTTGTCGCGCGGGACTGGACCCTCCTTTTGGAGGAAAACGGCGATACCGTAACCGTTGTCAAGAATCCCGGTCTTGACGTTACAAGCTACGAAAATAAAAGAGTTATTATTAACGGCAATTTCTCCGCCTGTACCCATGCTATTGCCCTAGACGCTCCCCAGAATATTCTGCCGCGCTAGCCTGAAAAGATCTTAAATCTTAATCTAAAATTGCCGCAAAATCGTTCGGAGTAACTATTTTTATACCCTTATATTCTCCAAGATCCAATAAATCGTCATCTCCACTTACAATATAATCGGCATGCGCCTCAAAAGCGGCATAAAGGAACTTATCGTCGTTCGGATCTCTTTCAATAATAACTTTATCCGCTTTTGGTGATTCAAGCGTTACATAACACAAAGTAAGAAGTTGTTCCATGATTTGTTTTCGTTGTCTTGGGCTGAGCTTATGGAGTTTCGCTATCTTTTTCCTGTTCATAACATCTTCAACTTCGGTAAGAATTGAAGGAGATGTTATCAGCAGAAATTTTTGTTCCGTAAAAGCTTTGTAGAGCTTTAGAGGAGCGGAAGATTTTTTGGTTATTAATGCGCTAATTAAGATATTTGTGTCTAAAACCGCCCGAATCATGCATTGTTATTTTTGTTCAGCTCGTACTTCTTGTATAGCCAGATCAATCTCTTTTTGAATTTTGTCAGGATCAGCTTCAGGAATATTTGTCCGAATACTGTCAAGCTTTCGCGCTACATAATTCCATTGAGATTTAGTGAGGCGTTTTGTGGGATCAAGAAGCCTTTCGTAGTCTTCCATGCTTAAAAGGACTGCCGCGTCACGCTTATATTTTTTAATGATAATTTTGTCTTTTCCATACATAACACGACCAACAAGATCGGCTAAATTGATTCTGAATTCTTCAATTGAGACTATATTCTTTAACATAATTTTAATATACTGTGAATCTTAAGATTTGTCAAATTTCGAATTCATCTCGGGGGTAGGAATGGCGCGGCATATTCAAGACAATTTCTTTTAGATCTTACAGATGTGATTAAACTAAGTTTGTTTGATGTCTCGTTTGACGCCCCTTGCAATATATCTTATAGTGTGGTATATAGTTTATATGTCAAAAGAATTTGAACCTACACAGCAGCAGGGAATAAAGGATACAGGAGGCGTCCAGGATACTGTTCTACCTCCTTCTCTGGGTGCTCTTAAGGGAATAGGACCTACCACACGAAGCGCCCTTGAGCGTCTTCAGCAGGAGCACGCGGATACAGGAGGAATACTGGCTTATCTTCTGGATAGGTACTTCGAAGGAACAAGTGCGAGAACCCTGGCCGCAGAGACAGGAATATCAAGAGAACCTCTCACAAAGATACTAAGCCAGTGCGGCGCTTCTCTTCGTACCCAGGCTGATGGAGCAAGACAAATCTGGCAGGATTCTGGGTACCGGGAAAGACAGATTGAGAGATTAAGACGAAACTGGCAAGACCCTGAGTATAGAAAAAGACATGCTGAGGCAACAAAAGAACTCTGGCACGACCCTGAATTCAGAAAAAGACAGGCTGATGGAACAAAGCAAAAATGGCAGGATCCTGAATTCAGAAAAAGAAATGCTGAGGGATTAAGACAAAACCGGCAGGATTCCGGGTTTAGGGCAAGACAAGCTGAGAAACTAAGACAAAAATGGCAGGATTCCGGGTTTAGGGCAAGACATATTGAGGCAATAAGACAAGAGCTTTCAAGAAGAGAACAGGATCCTGAGTTTAGGAAAAGGCGGGCTGAGGGATTAAGACAGGAGCTTTCAAGAAGATGGCAAGACCCTGAGTATAGAAAAAGACATGCCGAGAGACTAGCTACGATCTCCGGTGAAAGATGGGATGTGGGATTTGCTCAGTCCGCCTGGGAAGCAAATATTGCCCGTGTTCTAAGACATGTGGGTACGGAGTATTATCGGCATAAAAGACTTAATCTCGCTGTTCCCGAGCAGATGAGGGGAATGTTTCCCACGGGAAGAACAAGTTTTAATATTGACTTTGTCCTAAAAGATTCAAACGGAAGAGTAGTTGGCTATGAAATCATGGCGCATCCCTCAGAAGATCCTCTAGGATGGGCCAAATTACAACTGGCCAGGGAGCAATACCCTGATGTTGGAATATACGCTATCACTCAAAGAATATACAGAAAGCTTCAGAGACAATTTGAAGAAAGAATTAACTCCGATCCCAAACTCGCGGGCTGGGAAACCGAAAAGCAAAACCTCAAAACCAACCCCGAAATATTCGGTTTGGCACCCGAGGAAAATGAATAAACAGCCAGCCGTGAATTAATTTGCCTTTGTTTTTTATTTTTGAAATACTGTTATCATGGATAACGCAATAGATACTTCTGCCCAGCAGACTCAACCCGTTCAGCCGTCATTTCAGCCAGCTCCTCCTAATCCGACACCAGCTATCTCTCGGGCGGAATATGCTCAAAATCAGCAAGGCAAACGCGGTCATTTACCGCTAGTTCTTATAATCTTAGGTCTTCTTGACTCAATAGAGCCTCTTATTATGGCTTTTACAGTAGTACCCGGGGAAGTTTCGCTATATAAAAATCTGAATACGGGCGGGTACAGCGGATACAACCCAATAATGGGTTATGTACCGGTAGGCGTAATTATTGTAATCGCGCTGGCGCAGATTATTTATGGTATTGTGCTTATGGGTAAGCAAAAGCAAGCAGGCGTACTCATGGAGACACAAAAGAAAAAAGCCAAAATCCTGCTTGCCGTGGGGATAGTAGCGGCAGTTATCGGTATTCCAGTTATGATAATCTCGGTTATTACTCCTATATATAGCCTGACAAATTTTATTAAGTAAAATGGAGGGGAGGATAAGCGGTGAGACAGGAAACAGTCAGGATGTTTTCTCTCTGGCGAGGAGGTCAAGGAACTGGCGGGGACTGAGGATCCGCACTCCCTGGTATTCCTTAAGATCCTGGAGATTACGGTCTCCTGTCACGAGATACTCCGCGTGGCCGGAGAGGGCGGTGGCGAGGATGAGGTCGTCTTCGGGGTGGGTGGCGATGCCCTGGACGGGGATGGTAAGAGGAGTGAGGAGCGCTTGGCGCCGAAACAGGCGCAAGGCCGCTGTCTGGTCTTCTGGTGTGAGGCGCTTAGCAAAGTAGGGCTGCGTCAAGGTTCTGGTCAGTTCAGCCAAGAGGTGTTCGGAAACGATGAGTTGGTAGGCACGGCCGTGCCAGCGGCGGAGTAAGGCGCCAGGAACGCTGCCAGCGAGCAGGAGACCGGCGACACCGGAGGCGAGGACGTTCGTGTCCAGCACCGCCGTGATCATACCTGCCGAGCAGTTCCGCTCTCCTTGCGCCGCTCCTGCCGGGCAGTCTGGACAGCTTTCGCAACTTCCCGCTCCAGTTCCTCCACCGCTTGCCCCTTAAAGGCTTCACCGATTCGATAGAGCGCTTGGAAATCTGCCTCCCGTTGCGCTTCGAGTTCCTTGAACAGCTCCATGTCCCGGGCGGAGATGATACCCGCCACGGGAATGCCGCTTTTCTCCACTACCACGCGGCTCTCTCCCCGGTAGACCTGGTTCAAGAGCTTACTGAACTGCTGGCGGACGTCGGTAACGTTCATTGTTTGGGTCATAGGTTCGCTTAGCGCGTCTCACCTCCTTTGGGGTGTTTCTATCTGTACAGAATACATCAAAGGTGTACAGAAGTCAACACCCAGTCTTACCTAATACAAAATGATACTGTAGAGAAACGATTACCTAACCGAAAGATGAGACAAATCATCTGGTAAAAAAGAACGCGAATTGCCATACTAAC
>JAMCXO010000023.1:0-20427 GCA_023473545.1 Patescibacteria group bacterium
GACGTGCAAAAAGCCTATGTGTATGCATAACGGGTAACAGAGGGCAAAAAACTTCTTCTTACTGCCAATTATCTTCGGATAATTCCTCTTTTTGTGCGTTTTAATTCTTTAGAATGCAATGGCACTGGGCTTTTCTTAGGCTTTAATAGTGGCCAGAACCAGTTTGGAATTGGAGGTAGTAATTTTCGGGCCGATCAGCCTTTCGAACTCTTCCGCCTCGATCGTCTCTTTTTTCAAAAGCTCCCCGGCCAGCAAATCCAGTTTTTTGGTTAATTTTTGAAGAACCGAGGCAGCAATTTTGTACGCCTCGTCCGTTATCCTTTTTACCTGAGAATCCACCTTTGATGCCATGTCGGGCGATAAAGTAGCCTGTTCGTAAAAGGGGCGCCTCTCCCCATCCAGGTTAATCGGGCCCAAATCGCTCATGCCGTACTCAACTACCATGGTTCTGGCGACCTCGGTTGCCCTGGCAATATCATCGGAGGCGCCTGTTGTCATCTCGTTAAACACCAAACTTTCAGCGGCCCGTCCTCCCAACATAACGGCAACCTGCTCTAAAAGATGGGTTTTTGTTTCATGCACCCTTTCTGTGGGCTCCATCATGGTATGACCCAAAGATAAACCGCGGGAAACAATGGATATTCTATGGATGGGATCCATATGCGGCATCTGCCAGGAAACCAAGGCATGGCCTGCCTCATGATAGGCAGTCATTTTACGGTCTTGATCCGACTGAAGTCTTCTTTTTTCAGGTCCAAGTTTTACCTTGGTAGCCGCCTCTTCCAAATCCTTCATGTCTATTGCTTTTTTATTAAAGCGCGCCGCCAGAATCGCCGCTTCGTTAAGCATATTCTCCAGATCCGCCCCGGAAAACCCAACCGTCCTCTTGGCTGCTTTTTCCCAATCAACAGTTTCCTCAAATGGTTTTCCCTTGGCGTGAATAGCCAGAATAGCCCGTCTTCCCTCCACATCAGGCAAATCAAGAACCACCCGCCTGTCAAATCTGCCGGGCCGGATAAGCGCTGGATCAAGAACGTCGGGTCTGTTAGTTGCAGCGACTACCACCAACTGTTCGGTTGGAGAAAAACCGTCCATCTCAACCAAAATTTGGTTTAGGGTTTGTTCCCGCTCGTCATGCCCCCCCATTAAACCGACCCCTCTTTGTCTTCCGATCGCGTCTATCTCGTCAATAAAAATGATCGCCGGCTGAGATTTCTTGGCGGTATTAAATAAATCCCGAACGCGGGAGTTATGGAGAAGCACTGGTTTTTCTCCTCCAAAAAATGCTTCGTTTTCTACCCCGCAGAGGTCGTAAACGAACCCTTTGTATGGTTTTTTTACTATTTTTTTGACAATCGCCCGCTTAAATTGATTGGAAGACTTAATATCTTTATCTAAAAACGGATCGGATGTTTTGCCGATAATGAGACTCCAATAGTCCCCGCCCGGCAACGGTTTATTTCTATTTTTGATCACCCGCCCGGCTTTTTGCCTTGAATGTTTTATTCCAACTTTTATCCCATGCATACTGCAAAGCCAGGAAAGCTCCAGGATAAGTTGTTTTGAGCAAGAGGTCATGGATAATTTGCCGCTTTTAGTTCTGTATCCATCTCCCTCCCAATATCCCCGCAAAAACTCAAAAAAATACTCCTGCGGCAAATCCCACAGAAATTCAGGAATATGTTTATTATGACTTCCATTACCACAGTGTCTGGCAAAAAACCTTCCCAAGTGAGCGGAGTAATAAATAATTTTTAAGGAGTTATCTTGGGTTTCGCGAAGAACCGGTTCAATGCCAAATATTTCCCGCATCGAGGAAATTACGTCTTGATGAAGATACTTTTCATGCGCCCCAAAAGTAAATTCCAAACTGTTTGTTCCTCTGCCTTCAGCAGTATAATAACCAAAAAGCCTCATCAGGGTAGGCGCTAGTAAGACCTTATCGGGTAAATGAAGTTTTACTAATTTTTTACTTAATTTTTGGGGCGAGTAAATATTGTTTTGCCAATGGCCAACTGTTGCTTGAGATACACCTATTTGAGAAGCAATTGCATATTGACTCATCAGTCCTTTTTGTGAGGTTGCAAATTTATATTTTTCTATCTCTATTGAATCATCGTTCCAAACATCAAGTACTAAATTGACAGATGCTCCTGTAAATTTATGAGAAATAATTTTATGCCGTTGCCTCTCTCCTTTTAGATACGGCAACCTTATATTCAAAGGCAATTCTACTAAAAGATCTCCTTTTTTAAGATCTCTTGTAGCTATTGATAAAATCCTACCGCTTCTTCTTATAAAAATACTGTGGTCCGCTGTTGCTTTAATGACGCCTCCTAAATAATGAATCTCGTAGATTTCATTAACCCTATGGCGAAAAATTGATGAAATTTTTTTAAAAGAAGAGTTTTTAATAGTCTGCATTTTCCCATTTCTGTAACCATAAAATCCGCTTCTCTCCTCTTTATCAAAACCCAATGTATAAAAATTATTAATTGAGACAATTCCTTCGTGGGTTTCATTTTTATAAAACTTATCAACAAATTCTCCAATCGGCAAAAGGTTGGTTTTTCCGTTTTCTTGAATAAGAATCGGCGTATCCCCTGTTACGGAGGCCCCAACTCCCACGAGCATCTCCATAAACTCCGATCCGGCCATCGAGAAAAACGGCACGCCCGCTTCTCCGGCAACGCTTCTGGCCAGTAAGGTTTTTCCTGTTCCCGAGGGCCCAACCATCAAAACCCCCTTGGGAGTCCGCGCCCCCATCGCCCGATATTTTTGCGGATGCTTTAAGAAATCAACAATTTCCGTTAGCTCCTGCTTTGCCTCATCAACCCCGGCAACATCGGCAAATGTAACCCGCGGCATGTCCTTGCCAAAAAGTTTCGCTTTTGACTGGCCAAAGGAAAAAATGCTCTCCTGCGCCCCCCTTGCCTGGCGAAACAGAAAATAGAAAAAGGCGACCATCAGAATAACCGGCAGAATAGAGGATAAAATATTAATCCAGTTGTTAAGACCCGAATTGTCTTTTATGAGAATACTTGTTTTGTTAAGATTTTGTTTGGAAATACCGGCGTCTTTAAGAATTTGATAAATATTAGAGCCTGCTTCTTTAAAAGACTGAACCTTTGCTCCGGTTTTTAGGGTAACTGTCAGTTTTGTGTCGGAAACGGAAATCTCCTTCACCTGGCCGTTCTGAACGTCTTTTACAACTGTTGAAATAGGCACGGTTTTGATTTCCTGAAACGGCTGGTTCATGCCAATTAGAATAAACAGCAGAAAAAACCCCAAAAAGGAATAAAGCAAAATATTTTTCCAGGAGAAATCAAATCTTAATTTTACGGCTTTCTTTCTATGATTTATTTTGTGATTTGTCTGGTTTGCCTTTCCGTTTTTCATAAAAATATAGTATATCACAATCCCATCTTATCTTTTACCTCTGCCATTGTCTCCTCCGCGATTTGATGACATTTTACAAGAGAATTATCCAAGATTGAATCCACAAGCTTAGGATTTCTTTCAAATTCTTTTCGTTTCTCCTGAAACGGCCTTAATTCTTTATAAATTGCCTCTGCCAGAACCTCTTTTACCTGAACATACCTGATTTTTTTATCCCTATAATCCTGAACAAAGTTTTTGTACGTATTATGTGAAACAAATAATTTAAGAAGCGCAAATAAATTCGCAACTCCTCCCGTTTTTGGAATCTCTCCGCCCATGGTTCCGCTATCTGTCGGCGAGGCTGCCAAGCGGCTTTTTATTGTTTCCGGACTGTCTGTCAGATTGATAAAACTGCCATCAACACTCTTGCTCATCTTCCCGCCTCCTATGAGCGATGGAATGTATTCGCCTGTTGTTTTGAATCTATGAGGCTCTGGAAAAGTTTGCCCAAACATCGAATTAAACTTTCTGGCAATCTCCCGCGCCACCTCCAGATGCGGCTCCTGATCAATGCCAACCGGCACGAATTCTGCTTTATATAATAGTATATCCGCTGCCATTAAAACAGGATAATACAAAAGCCCCATGTTTACATACCTTGGATACTGTAGCTTTTTGTCTTTATAGGTCGGCAGGTCTTCCAGGCGGGAGACAGGATAGATGGTTGACAGAAGATACGCCAGCTCTGTATGCTGAGGCACCTTTGACTGAATTTCTAATTTGCATTTTTCAGGATCAAGGCCTGCCGCCAGATAATCAAGAATAATCTCGCGAACCGATGATCTAAGCGTTTTTGGATCATAAGGAACCGTAATCGTGTGCAAATCCACCACGGAAAAAATACAATCGTATTGGTCCTGCAAAGCCAGCATGCCCTTTACGGCTCCCAAATAGTTACCCAGGTGAAGTCTCCCCGTGGCTCTAATACCGGAATAAACTCTTTTTGTATCCATGTTCCTAGTTTATCACAAAAAACCGTCCTTATCAGGGCTCAACACACGTTGAACCCTCACAGGGACGGCCTCCTAGGCATTAGAATAATTATCGCTCTCTACTTTTGTAGAATACTAAATCTTTTCCGCAATGTCAAAATCCGTTGCGAAAAGGAATCGAAAATAGTATAATAAATTTACACGCGGGGTAGTGTACAGTGCACATGAGGCTCATAATCTCATAGGTTGGGCGCAACTCCCAACCCCGCAACAGCGGATCAAAATCCTAAAAAAATAAATCAAGCCAGGCTTTCCAATTGGGGATATGCTTTTTCTTTTTATTGTCCAAGGCGCTTACCCCTAAAAGCCTTCGCGATATTAGGATGTCCTGCTCCCCCGGTTTTACCAAAAGCAATTTATCCCGGGCCTCTTTTTCTATAAAACTTTTTGACTGGGCATTTTTAAGATTATCTTTTAACTGTCTGTTTCGTGCTGCCTGGTAGGTTAGCTCCTGTTTGGCCGTCTTTATAAAATTCTCCTTCTGTAAAAGATTATAGATGGAGAATACAAGATTTTTAATAATCATAAGGGATATAATTGTAACCGTGAAGAAAGCTATCTTTTTCATAAAATTATCATTTTACGAAGGTTTCCTTTATGCTTATTGACTAAAGCAAGAATTACTGATATTATAGGCTTCATTATGAAAACCATCAAATTGCGCGACGCCCACGAAAAATTTAAAAATTTCCTTAAGGAAAAAAAACACTCAGCATCAACTATTGTAGCATACGGAAAAGATATAGATCAGCTCGTTAGTTTTCTGGAAGATTTGTCCAAACATCAGGTGCACGAAACAACCAAAGAAGACATTCAGGCATTTCTGGCAAGCCTGACAAATAAAGGTTACACGCCAAAGTCTGTCTCCAGAAAAATAAATTCCACCCGAACCTTCTATAGATTTCTCAAGGTCAATGAATACGTTACCGATGATCCTTCCCTTTTGGTCGAACACCCCCGCTATGAACTAATCCCTCCCAGGTTTCTTACCCCGACCGAATACAGGGCATTAAGGGACGCGTGCAGAAACGATCCCAGGATGCTGGCCATTATCGAAATACTTCTTCAGACAGGCATCCGCATCGGAGAGCTGGCGGCTCTTCGTCTTTCGGATGTTCAGGGAGAGAGTCTTAGGATTAGAGCCTACGAAAAACACGAAGAAAGGGCTGTTCCCCTTAACAGACCGGCAAAGCAGGCACTTAAACAATACCTTGCCGTGCGTCCTAAGGTAAAAGAGGAAAAAATCTTTATCACCAAATCCGGCAAGCCTTTTCTTATTAGAAATATAAGGACAGCCGTTGAGAGGTACTTTCGTCTGGCAGAGATTAAAAACGCCAAGATTAATGATCTAAGACACACCTTTGTTGCCCACCATCTTAAACACGGGGTTTCTCTTATTGTTCTCTCCAAGATTTTAGGACACAAAAGGGTTTCAACGACCGAGCGTTATCTTCAGTATGTAAAAGACCGAGACCGGGAAACCACCGCCCTTACCGAGCTATAAATTCCTTGTGCGCCCGCTTGGATTCGAACCAAGGACATCTACTTTATAAGAGTAGCGCTCTACCGCTGAGCTACAGGCGCCCGGACTGCCAAGACCCTCAAATAAGCTCTAAATTTTTAATGCCTGAAAAATCTTTTTTATTCAAGGTTAAAAGGCTTGCGGCGTTAATAATGGCTGTTGCCGCAATGCCGCTATCCGCAAAACTAGCCAATGATTTATTATCTCTGGCGATTTCTCCTGCCAACTGCGCTGTCTCATAGGTATAAGGCAGGATCTGTAAGGCATTGATTAAATTCAGCATGTCTTGTTCTTTGCGCGGCTCCCGGCTGCTTTGTCCTGTATATAGTTCCTGAATAGAAATAATTGATAAAGCAAATGTTTCTTCGGGATTTGCCTTAACAATTTTGACAAAACGCGAGTCGGATCTCTTAGACAGCCGAATATGGTCAATGATAATATTTGTATCCACTACTACCATGCGTTTTTTGTCTTATCGGTTTCTCTAAGCTCCAGCCTTTTTCTGGTATTATCAATACTGTCAGATTTTTTCCAATTCTCATTAGCCCAAGCTCCTTGAGTTATTCTTAAGATTCTTAAAAGATCTAATCTTCCTTCTTCTTTGGTAATAACTCCCCGAATAGGATAAATACACATACCCCCGCCTCTTAAAATAATATTTAAAGGCACATCGCTCTTGATATCCAAAGCCTCTCTGACCTCTTTAGGAATAACAATCTGTCCTTTGCTGTTTGGCATGACAACTGTTCCAATTTTCATACTGGTAATATTTTATTACTTATCTTAGATTTGTCAAGGGACGCGTATCTCTAAAGTCTTGCCCTCTGGGCAATCTCTGTCTCCACCGCCTGCTGGTCTCTTCCGTATTTAAGTCTGGAGAGTTCTTTTATCAGCTCCGAAACTCTAACGTTGGCAAGCTGTTTCTCAGCCGAGATATCCCTTGTCAAATCCATGGAAAAAGGCAGGGTGGGCTCTCCGTTAATAATGGTTTTAATGTAGGTGTTAAACCGCTCAATGTTGATTAGATCCGCCTCGTTAAAGACAGGCTGAAACTCATGCTGAAGATAATTGGCATCGTTTACGCCAACCCGGAAAGAAACAATTGTCCCGACATTGCCGAAGATGGCGTTTTTAACCTCCTCCTCCATTTGTCCTATGAACTGATTGGCAACGATTAAATTAAGCCGATATTTTCTTGCCTCCGATAAAATCTGGGCAAAATCAGGGGTGGCAAAATTCTGAAACTCATCCACATACAAAAAGAAGTCTTTTCTTGTTTCCATTGGAATATCCTGGCGGGACATTGCCGCAACTAATATTTTCGGCACCAGAATAAGACCTAAAAAGTTTGAATTTTCCTCCCCTATCTTCCCTTTCGAAAGGTTTATTAAAAGAATCTTTTTTTCATCCATCACCTTTCTAAAATTAAAAGCACTCTGGGATTGGCCGATGATATTCCTAACCATTTTATTGGTAACAAATCGTCCGAATTTGGAAACGATATAGTCCAAAACCTCTGATTTATGAAAATCACTTGTTTGGGCAATCTGATCTGTCCAGTAGCGGCGGATGATCGGATCCTGCACCTTTGGCAGAAGCTCCTCAACAAAAGAGGCATCGGTCAAAGCCCTTACCACCTCGATAAAGGTACTGCCGGGATCATACATCACCGTCAGCATCGCGTTTCTGACCGCGTGTTCAAACCTGGGTCCGATAATGCCTGTTTTATTCGGGTCAAAAAGTTTGTACATCAGCCCTATCACCGAGGTAACAACATAGTGCTTCTGTTCCTCTGTCTGGGCCTCAAGCATGTTAAAACCCATCGGCCGGGCAGTATCCGAGGGATCAAAAAGAATCACGTCTTCGGATCGCTGAGGAGGAATTAAAGGCAAAATGTCATCAATCAAATCTCCGTGCGGGTCAATCAGGGCCAGACCCTCGCCGTTTTTAATATCCTGCATTACCATTGACTTTAAGAATTCCGATTTGCCTGTGCCTGTTTTGCCGATAATATACATGTGACGGCGCCTATCGTCCAAACCCATTCTTACAGGCTTGGAAAGACCTCTGTAGGTGCTTTTCCCCAAATAAAGACCTGTCTCCGGAACCTGGGCCGGGGCGGGCGCCCTTTTGGCGGAAACCCAGTAAATGTGAGGAGTGGCCACGCTTTTGTTGGGAAAATGAAAAACCGTTGCCAGCTCCTCGCTTGACAGAACAGAGGTTTGTCCCCGCATAGGCAAATATCTATAAATAAAATCATTAACAAACGCGCCTTTTAACAAGTGTTTATTTTTTGTGAATGAGTTAAGAGAGTTAAACTGACTTAAGGCGGTCGCGATATTGCCCAGATGCGCCTTGGCCGCCTCGGAGGTATGGGACGAAACAACCGCCCTTACGACCACATTAAATCCCGGTTTTGAAATCTTGTTCTCAATCGCCTCCAATTCCTTAGGATCCGAGGTATATTTCGCGGTCTCGGGATTCGCCTCTCTCTCTTTAATCTTGGCAATATAGGTTCTTCCCAGTTTTTTCCATTTTCCATCGGCCGGAGAGGCTAAAATCTGTATTGCCGCCCCCTCGCCTTCTGTCATCTTAGCCAAAACCGAGGTCATAGAGGACAAGGGATCAACCGGCAGTTCCTTAAACGGCTTAATCGGCAGATAATCGTCGGATTTTAATCTGAACGAGGCAAACTCAACCCTGCCTTTTTCCGAAAAGATATTATACTCACTGCCAATGATATACTCTTTATTGGAAAAAGAAGAATCGCTTAAGATCTTTATCTCCGCGTCCGGATAGGCCCCGTTAATCTGCTTTTCAACCAGATCCTGAAGTTTTTTAGAAACATGAATGTAAAATCGGATATCCCCGGGAATGCCCACTATCTCAAAGGAGATATGGGGCTGGGGTTTTAGAAAAGAAAGCCTGCCTCCTTTTCTGATAGAATACAAAGAGGCAAACATCTGCTCCGCCGCGTCAATTTTAATCTCGTTATCCCTAGGCAGCGCGACCTGAAGCAAAACAGAATTCAGCGACTCCTCTTCTCTTTCTTTGTATTTATACCAAAGAAATAAAATATAGCCGATAAAATATAGAAGGCCGGCTAGGGCAATCGCCCCGGCCAGTCCAAGAATAAAGGCTGTTAAAAGCGGTATTAAACTATCCAAAGAGAATGTCTGAAATGCCATAATTATTTTTTTCTATTTATTTTTATTTGTCTTAAAACAAGCTCTGCCAGCCAGACAATAGATTCCGAAACCTTTTTGTGCATCCTTAAAATGCCTGTGGCTTTTTGACTGTCCATGGGCAGTTGAACCATGCCCGAGGGAACGGCTGATGCAGGCACTCCTTCCCCCGCATGCCTAATGCCAATTTTGGCGTGCTCTTCGGAAAGTTTCGGATACTGCGAAACCCCTTCCGCCCCGGCCTCTTTTTCCTCATCGCTTATGCTTAGTTCCGGCTCCGAAGGCCTAATCAGCTCTCCCGCGTCAACCGGCACGCCTTCCTGTTCTTTGCCGGCGGTGCTTGATGAAACCGCGGATAGAGGCGCCTGGGGCTTGACGGCTTGGCCGTTTTGCTCGTTTTGATTGCTGTCCATATCTCCTAATATAGCATAGATAAATCCCTTGCGCCAAACCGCCTTTTTACCCCATCGAGCCTCCCCCTGATAATTGATTCTCTGATCTCCCGCACCAAATGGTTTAAAAAATAAACGTTATGATAACTTGCCAGACGGTAAGCCAAAAGTTCGCGGGAGCGGAACAGATGATGAACATAGCCCCTGGTAAAATTCAGGCAGGCATAGCAGGCGCAGTTTCCGTCAATCCGATTCTTGTCTTTGGCAAATCTTTTTTTGGTAATATCAATCCTGAATCTGTTGCCCGGATTTCCTTCCGGCGGGTGCACAAACACAAAACCCATTCTGCCCATTCTTGTCGGCATAACACAATCAAACGTGTCAATGCCTAAACTGACAATATTAAATATATCATCCACCTCTCCGACGCCCAAAAGATGACGGGGCTTGTCTTCCGGCAGAAATTGAGTAGTCCAATCAACCGCGTTTATCATATCCTGCTTGCCCTCGCCAACCGCCACTCCGCCAATGGCAATCCCGTCAAAGTTTAGCCGCGAAATAAATTTAGCCGACTCTTCACGCAAATCCCTATAAACCCCGCCCTGCACAATGCCGTAAAGCGCCTGCTGGTTTTTTTTCTTTTTTTGAAAAAACCCTAAACTGCGAAGCGCCCACTCATGTGTTCTCTCAACCGATTTTTTCGTTTGGTCATAGGTTGAGGGATAGGCCGGACAGTGATCCAAAGGCAGTATAATATCCGCTCCTAATTTTTGCTGAATTTCAATCGAGGCCTCGGGCGTAAAAACCCGGAGAGAACCGTCAATGTGGGAACGAAATTCTACTTTTTCGTCGCTTATTTTAACCAGCCGAACCTCTTTTCCGTCAACAGCCAAAAACTTTTTTCCCAAAGAAAAAACCTGGAAGCCTCCGCTGTCGGTAATGGTCGGGCCCATCCAGCCCATAAATTTTCCCAAACCGCCGAAACCCTTGATTATTGCCTCTCCCGGCCGAAGGTGCAGATGATAGGTATTGCCTAAAACAATCTGAACGCCTATCTCGCGCAGATCTTCGGGTGCCAGGCTTTTGACAGAGGCCTGGGTCGCGCAAGGAATAAATGACGGAGTATCAATAATTCCATGTGAAGTAACCAATCTCCCCACCCTGGCTCTGGACTTTTTGTCTTTTTGTAAAATAGTAAATGAAAATGTCTTGTTCACGCCTCTATTATACCATTAGCCTCACCATTAGCCTCGGCTAACCATCACCATCAACTACCCCATGGTCAGTAAAAACGCTCTCGATGGTGATGGTGATTAGCTTGATTTGACGCCCAAATCACCATCGCCATACCATGATGGTACCATCAATGGTGAAGCTGATGGTGCCTTGTAAAAATGTTTACCCCTGTAATTTCCCAACTTCCCTCTTAAACTGTTCTCCTCTGTCTTTATAATTCTTAAACATGTCAAAAGAGGCGCAGGAAGGAGAAAGCAAAACCACATCCCCGGTCTTGCGATTTTTGAGGCAGCCAAAACGATCTGACGCATATTTTTAGCCCCTTCGACAATAAGGATTTTTGACTTTTGATTTTTGACTTTTGATTTTATATTCGGCCATTCCTCTCCAATCCCGATAATCGCCTTAATGTTTTTTGAATTGGCAATAACCTGTCCCAACTCCCTAAAGTCGGAGTTCTTGCTGGAGCCGCCTAAGATTAAAACCTCGGGATTTTTAAACGCCTGTATTGCCGCAATGGCTGTTTCAGGCGTGGTTGAGAACGAATCGTCGTAATACCTAACCCCTTTAACCTCCCCAATTAACTCCAGCCGATGCTCCAGGCCCTTAAAAGTTTTAAGAACCTTAACCATATTTGCCTTTGATACACCGGCGATACCTGCCGCCATCACTGCCGCGCAGATGTTTTCCAAATTGTGTTTTCCGGGCAGCAAAATATCTTTTACATCAATAACTTTACTTTCACGCAGCGCGCGGGAAGCCTTGGCATGAGATAAATTCTTCGCTAGAGTCGCCGAAGGCGACCGTATCCCGAGGTCGCCGCCAGAGGCGACCGCAGGGACGCTTGCGTTTGAAGAATTTTCGAACTGACAAGGCGACCTCAGCGCGCTTCTTAACATTATTTTTCCATTTCTCACAAAACACCCCTGCCCAACCACTCCGCGCTCGGTGCTAACCTGATATACCTGTCCATTGGTAAAAATGTCCGACTCATGACTTGCCGGATAATCACGGTTGATAACCGCAAAATCATTTTCGCTTTGAAATCTTACGATATTTCGTTTTGCTTCAACGTATTCATTTGTATCTTTGTGATAGTCCAAATGTTCTGATGTGATCATAAGCATGACAGCGATATGAGGCTTACCCCACCTCACGAGGCGGAATGCTAAATCTAAAAGCTGAAAACTGGACAGCTCCAACACAACAATTGATTGAGGTGTTAATTTATCCAAAAACTCAAACGTAGGCTTGCCGATATTTCCTCCCAAATACGCATCTTTTTTATCTTTTTTGAGCATTTCGTAAATTAAGGAGGCAGTTGTTCCCTTTCCCTTTGTTCCTGTTACACCGATGATCGGACACGGACAAAGATCAAAAAAAAGTTTGGTCTGCGAGGTAATAACAGTATTTTTGATTTTTGATTTTTGTCCCCTGGCCGGCGGATTGAGTTTATTAATGTGAATCCCGGGACTGCGAACAACAATGTCAAACTTATCCAACATCCCAAAAGTATTTTTGCCGCAGATGATGGGAATCCCCGACTTTTTAAGGCTTTTGACAAACATCGGATTAAGCTCTTCTTCCTTTTTTTCGTCCAAAACCGTTACCCTTGCTCCCTTTTCGGCTAAAAACAAGGCGCTTGAGGCCCCCTCCACCCCCAGCCCCAAAACGGCAATCTTCTTACCCTTAAATCCTAAATCGTAAATCATAGACAATTCATAGGTAATTTATACATAAATTCATAAATCATCAGATCGCTCCAGCCTTCCCACCTTCCAGGTGGGAACTCAAAGTTTGTTCCACCTTTCCGCCTCGGCAATAATCTTTCTCATCATTTTTACTGTTTCAGCCGGATATCTGCCGATAGCTGTTTCCTCGGAAAGCATTACGGCCGATGAGTGGTCAAAGACAGCATTGGCAACATCCGACACCTCCGCTCTGGTCGGCTGCGGACTGCCTACCATTGACAAAAGCATCTCGGTGGCGGTTATCAGAAACTTTCCTTTTTCAAGTGTTTTGCGGGTAAAGTCTTTTTGGAGCGGGGGCACTTTTTCCAAAGATACCGCCCTGCCTAAATCGCCTCTTGCCACCATAATGCCGTCCGTTTCCTCCAAAATGGCATCAAAATTATCAACCCCTTTTTCCGACTCAATCTTAGAAATCACAAAAGCACCTTTTATTCGTTTCCTTACTTTCCGAATTTGCCCCGGATTTTCGGCAAAAGAAAGGGCGATTATTTTGAGATTATATTTAAGGCTTAGGTCAAGCTTAGCAAAATCTTTAACATCCAAGATTGCCTTAACCTCTTTTTGGCCATTGGCGTTTTTTAAATTGTTAAGAATTAGATCGTACTGCCTGGTATCTCCATAGGCAGTGTTGATCCTGATGTAGTCTGTCCCCTCATGAATAAGCTGACGGAAAACGGAAAAGTCTAAAGAGGCCGGCCCGATTGTGGCAATTATTTTTGTCTTGATCTTCTCCATAATATCTTTGCCCCCTACCCGATCTCAATAACTGTTTTTATCCTGTTTCCTTTGCCGTTAAACGCGTCTTCAAACGCTTTCGGAGTATCGGCAAACGGATAGCGGTTGGTGATAAGGCCGCCGACATCAAGACTTTTCGATTTAAGAAGGTTTAAAGTCTGATCAAAAGAGAAAACGCAGGTCCAGGAACCCTGCACCGTCAATTCTTTTCTGACAATCTGCATCATATTCACCCGCGCGTTATGCTCAAATACGCCAAGCACCAGCACCTTTCCGGCAGGCCGGGCAAGTTCAAGAGCCATCTCCAGCGACTGCTCGCTTCCCACCGCCTCAAATACCGCATCCGCCCCGTCTGTTTTCAGCGCCTCTTTAAAGGCATCAATAAAATCAGGTTCTGTAATATTAAAACCCTGGCGGATATATTGATGGTCTCGGGCAAACTTCAGCCGATTATCATGCCTGTCAAAACCAAAAACTGCCGCCCCCGCCCCTTTGGCTATTTGATCAACGGCTAAGCCAATGGGCCCTTGTCCAATAACCGCCACGCTGTCGCCGACCCGAACATCCGCTTTTCTTACCGCGTAGACGGCGATTGAAAGCGGCTCAGCCAGCACGCCTTCGTCATAACTTAGTTCCTGGGGTAAAGGATAAACCAGCTCTTGCGGCAAAACCAAATACTCAGCCAGCGCTCCTTGTCTATGCAGTCCGATTACTGTCGGGTTTTT
This sequence comes from Patescibacteria group bacterium, assembly GCA_023473545.1. GTDB lineage: Bacteria > Patescibacteriota > Microgenomatia > Levybacterales > UBA12049 > JAMCTM01. The sequence goes on from JAMCXO010000023.1 coordinate 13,980, forward strand.
ACAGAGATTTCTTTTCCCTTCCAGACAGTATAAACACTTGCCGCATCCTATCACATGCTCCGCGACCGCCCGATCACCAACCTTTACCCTGGTTACATCTTTGCCTGCCTTCGCAACATCGCCGACAAATTCATGTCCCAATACCAAGGGTGTTTCAACCGGCATCCCGCCGCTATAGATATGCAAATCCGTACCGCAGATGCCCGCTTTTTTAATCTTAAGAAGCACTTCCCCCTCGCCTACGGACGGCTCGGGCAATTCAACCAGCCGTAAATCAAATTTGCCAAAAAACTGAAACGCCTTCATGATATGAGTATACACCTGAGTCTGTACCAGGGGTGGGGATCGAACCCACAACCGCAGCGTTATGAATGCTGTGCTCCGCCATTGAGCTACCCTGGCGCGCATTTATTTTAGCATAGACGCGATAGCTTAGTAAATTTCCTGCTTTTGAGACTTGACAAAAAGAAACAGAAAGTGGTTAGATAAAGAAAGATGAACGGAGAAAATCAAAAAAAGAAAGGCTTTCCGGGGAGACTTCTTTTCTTCTCTAAAGTTCGGCTGTTTGAGATTGTCTTTGTCGGTGTTACCGTTTGTCTTTTCTTTTTTATCCTTAACTACTTTAACATCATCAGCCTATCCCAAATCTACCCCAGGCAGCTTGGGTTTCTGCCCCACAGGCCTTTTAGCCAAGCGCCCCGGACAGCATCAGGTACCCCTTCCGCGGTTCCCGAGACTGCCAAAAGGGAAATAAAAAATCTTATTGACGATCTGATTCTGCCTTCTCTTATTCCCGCTAACATTGGCTTTCAGAAACAGGATATCAAAAACCCTAATCATTACAGCTTCTACGGCACCGGCTGGGCAGGCAGGAAAAACGAAACATTTATTCCGGCAGTGGAATACGACCGGGCAAATAATCTTATTGGCAGACAAATTCTTGTTATCATTCCGCGGACAATGCAAAACCTTACCGGCTCATCCTCATCCGCCCTCTCGCGAGAATACCTAAAGATAACTCCCCCCTCTCCCTTTTTCTGCGCGCCGTTTCCCTTAACGGGAGCTAAAAGCATTCTTTGCGAGAGTTTCTGGAAGGACGCCAACGGGATTAAAAGGGGTATTGACATTACCAGTCCTGTTGAGGGATCTAATGGAACCCAGCTCCTCTACTGCGAACACCGCCTCAAATCCCCTGATTATTCCTGGAAAAGCTGCTACTACAGTTTTAAAGACTCCGGAATCAAATAGTAAATCAGGATAGTGCACTAATCCCTCTACCCCTTGATTTTCTTTTTTAACTTGATACAATCAAACCATGAGTCAAACAATTGCTGTTTCTGCAAAAACAATTAATACGATTCAGGAGCGTCTTGACGAACTAACCAGAGAGATCAAGGCGATCAAAGCCAGGATTTTTGAAGAAGAACCTTTATATGGCTCTGACGAATGGTGGGAGCGTTCGGAAAAAAAGGCGGATGAAGATATTAAAACTGGCAGATATACTGTATTACATAATAAAAAAGGGCTTAAAAGCTATCTTGATTCTTTAAAAACCTCATGAAGGTTGTTTTTCTTAAAAACGCGGAAAAAAGCTACAAAAGCTTACCCCTAAGAATTCAAAAGAAGGCCGATAAACAATTTTTGCTCCTTATCTCAAACTACCGTCATCCATCGCTAAGAACCAGAAAAATGGGCGGTCTCGGTCATTTCGAAGCAAGAATTGATATTCATTACCGCTTTACGTTTGAAATCGCCGAAGACAACGTTATCGTTAGAACCATCGGCCCCCACGATCAGGGATTGGGAAAGAAATAATTGCCGCTTTTGCGGCCTTTGACTTTGCCTTGATGGAAAAAAACAAGAATAAACAATTATGGAAATTAAAGAATTAACTAAAAAAATAATTAGGTTTAGAGATAAACGGAATTGGAAAAAATTTCATACACCTTTAAATCTTGCAATATCACTGCAGCTTGAGGCGTCAGAAGTCTTGGAATGTTTTCAATGGAAATCAGAAAAGGAAAGCGCCAAAGAATTTCGGCAGGCAGATAAAAAAACTGCTATCAAAGAAGAAATAGCTGATGTTTTTGCCTATGTTCTTTTACTTTCTGATTCTCTTAATATTGACTTGAAAAAAGCTTTCGAAGAAAAAATGGAAAAAAACGCGCGTAAATATCCAGTGGCAAAAGCTAAAGGAAACGCAAAAAAATATACACAGTTATAAAAGGACACAGCCCTTATCCTTGAATTATAACCGCCAATAGCTGTACAATTAACCCATGAAGACAAACATTGAACAAATTAAAAAGAAGGCCTTGCCAATTCTTAAAGAAGCGGGGGTAACGCGCTCGGCCTTGTTTGGCTCTTATGTCAGAGGAGAAGAAGGCGGGGAAAGCGATATTGACCTCTTAATTGACTTGCCGGCAGAAAAAAGCCTTCTTGATCTCATAAGACTTCAAAGAAAACTACAGGAAACCCTCAAAAGAAAGGTAGATTTACTTACCTATAACGCTGTCAATCCATTACTGAAAGAATATATCCAAAAAGACCAGTTAATAATCTTATGAAGAAAGACCCTCTTGTCTTTTTAAGACATATCTTAGAAAGTATTGTCTGGATCGAAAAAGACACAGCAGGATTTTCGGAACAAGAATTTAGAAGAAATGTGCCCATCCAAGATGCTGTTCTAAGACGGCTTGAGATTATTGGTGAAGCGGTACGGAATTTACCTGAAGATTTTAAGGATAAACATTCATCTATTTCCTGGCAAGATATCTCTGATATGAGAAATCAGTTGATTCACCACTACTTTGGGGTTGATTTACATACCGTATGGAGAGTTGTTCAAGACGATCTCCCGCCTTTTAAAAGGCAAATAGAGAAAATACTCAAAGAATATCCAAAAGAGCGGGGGCTTGACAGGCAGAGAAGAAAAGTAGTTAGATAAAGAGGATAGGAAAGTAAAAAGAAAAAGCAAAGACTATGCAGGAAGAATATCAAAACCCAAGCCTTCAGAATCAAGCCCAAGATCGGCAAGTACCTTTAGATGTTGGTTCAGGGGTACCTGCTGGTTCCCAATCTAATGTTAATCCCAATGGGGAAAAGAAAGGGTTGGTGTCAAAGATTCTCTCTGTCTTTGAGGTTGGGCTGTTTGAGATTATCTTTGTTACTGTTACCCTTTGTCTTTTCTTTTTTATCCTTAACTACTTTAACCTTATCAGCCTGTCCCAGATCTACCCCAGGGAGCTTGGATGGCTGCCTCATAGACCGTATTCCTATTCCACCTATCCTGTCTACAGAAAGACTCCTTCGGTCTCTCCTATCCCTAACAGCTTCCAGCCCCCCGCCCTGGCTAAGATCCCCATCAGTAAGTCCCTCCTTGAAAACCCCATTGTCTATGAGTGGCTGGGGGATGTTAAGGGAACGCTTGTCAAGAAAACAGATCGTCCCTTTACCATTACTGATGCTCAAGGACACGTCAGAAAACAAATTGAACAGACCTTTACCCTAAGTGATGGCAAGGGACACACCATTACCATAACCGACAGAATGCCAAGCGGAGACATATTTAACACATTGTTCTACATGGGGAATAAAGACAATGGTCCCGCCAATGTCCCTTTCTACGCAAAGCCTATTCCTTTATCCTCTATACCCATAGGAAGCACCCTTGAGGGACGGTTTTTTATCTTTACCCACGGAAAGAACGCTTCCGACACTCTGATAGGCAGTAATTTCACGGTGCTAAGCAAATAACCTTTGCTTTACTTATTCTAGGATATTGACAAATCCTATAGGACGTGGTATAAGAAGGGTATAGTTAGAATCTAAGCCTTATGGGAAACTCACCGGAGAATAAAGCGGGAATCAGGGGAATAATAACACCGGAAAGAATAGTACGCATGGGTTTAACCATTGGATCACTTTCTGCTTCTTCCTGCGCGGAGGCCAACAATCAATCTGCGGCAGTACAGATACAAACAACTCCCTCTATCTCCTCTTCCCTAAACACAGAAACTCAAACATCAACAGCTGTTAGAACATCCCTTGTTAAACAAGATACGGCAGTATCCGTGGTTATAACCCCAACACCAATCCAAACAGCAACAGCTATCCCTCAGCCAACAGACACCGCAACCTCAACAGCAACAGAGGCTCTCACCGCAACAGCCACTGCCAAACCAACCCCAACTGAAGCTCCTAAAACCCCTACACCCGAACCTAGCCCTAAGCCTGAAATAAACCCCTTAAAATCCTATGGGGTTTATAGCGGAAAACTAATAGATATCAAAAATCCACAACAGCAGGGAACAATAGTTATCGCCTCGATTCCCGAGAAAGGGGACTTGGTAAATATTTCTACTCCCCCTACATCTCCTTCAGAACCTGATAATATAATCCTTGATGTCTTTAAACCCATAGTTAATGGAGAAAAATTCCAAGTATATACTGTTAACTGTGTATTTGATCAGAAAAGTAACACAATCACGGGCGTTTTTGAAGACCTTAGTGGAAAAGAGCCTGTCTCCTATAAACTGGACGGGGTAAAGTTTCTCGGCACCGGAAGAGAGAAGGCAATAGAAGCTCTTGAACAAAGAATAATCGCCCATAATAGCAATAGTTCGGCTGTTGCACGAAGGGTCGTACTTGAAGATCTAAATCGTCTCAACATTATTCTTCCTTAGGTTTCAACCTTTCTTTTTAAGTTTCGCTTGACAGCATTCTTTATTCCTGTTTCAATATATTAAGTAACGATCTAATAAAAATGTTGCTTAAACCAGGAGCTAACAAAAAGATTATTTTTTTTCTTATTCCGCTCTTATTTATTTTAGGCCTCTTTTTTGTATTCTCCAAAAACAGAACTGTTTACGCAACATATTGCTCTCAGAATAGAGACTGTTATTCATGTTCTTTGGGTAGTAATTACTGTTGTCCTAATAACACTAATGCATTGTGTAATGACGAAACATGTTTAGGTTATTTATGCCAACCGCCAGAATGTACTACGCAACGAACAACTGACTATATTCATACCGTATACCATGTGAATAACTGTTCCTATGGCTGTTGTTCAACAGGAGGTTCAAACGGGGCTTACTGTGCTGGCCACGCCGCAAACAGTTTTGCCAAGTCCGGACAGTGCAGCTCTACCTGCGGCTACCGCATTAATTATTATTACCAGTACGCCTGCGGTAATACGACCTACGCACAGGCAGACCCCGACTCTTCCTGTAACTGCGCCGCCCCCACTCCAACCCCCACTCCAACTCCAACCCCCACTCCCACTCCTATCCCAACCCCTTCAAACAATTGCGCGGCGCAAGGATACTATCCCTGCACCGTAGGCGTGTCTAACGGGACATGTCAGCTGGGAGGAGAAACCTGTACCCAATACTCTGTTTGGAAGTGCACCTATCAGGGTCAGGACTACTGCTCTAACGATCCTAGCGGCTGCAACAATCCCTGTTCTTCCCCTTCCCCCACTCCCATCCCTATCTCCTGCGGCGCCACCTGCACCTACTCCCAGAGAGGTGCCTGTTATCAGGGAAACTGTCTGGACGGATCCAATAACTGCAGTACCAACGTAAACTGCGGGTACGTGGCTGACTGTTCATCGGGGGCTTCTGTTTACTGCGGAGGGGGAGGCCCCACCCCCACTCCTGCCTATGTCTCCTGCGGTTCTCCCCCCACCTCCAGCACCTTTACTGTCAACGGCAGCGGTGCCCCTGGTGGCAGCGGAGGGGGAAGCTGCACCCTAACCATTCAAAACGTGGGATATTACAATGGCTTTAGCGGCAGCTACGGAGCAGATACGGGGAATAAATCCTATGATATAGGCTGGGGAGGGCCTTTCCATAACCCTTCCACCCCTGATCTGCCGGGGAACCAGGGTATTTATGAACAGGTTTGGAGGTCAGGCGATATGTGCAGTATGCAAAAAGACACTGATTGCCAAAGCTGCCCCTACATTGCCGGGAATAGTTCCGTCTGTGATCCCGCCCAGAACAGACAGTACGGGGAGCCGATCATGGATTTTGAGAACATGTGGGCCTACACCTCTTCTCTTTTAACCATCCAGACAGAGATTAAAAACCAGCCTGTTAACGGCAGTAACGGCCAGCCTGTGGCAACCACCAACAGCCAGGGACAGCCAGGGAAGAAAAACGCTGGCTATATCATCCAGTCCGATACCCCGGGCTGCACCATCAATGACTGCTCAACTGTAACTATTGGCCAGAATAACGGAGGGATGACAAGCTTAACCACCGAACAATGGGCAGGAGCCAGTGCCGCCTGTAACTTTTACCCTGAACCTTCTAACCCCCCCTACTCCGAAACCCATTCCTTTTCTCTGCACTACTGCGGTAATGGGGTCTGCGAGTGCGGGGAGCAGGGAACAAATCCTTCCGGTTCTAACTACTGTCCCCAGGACTGTCCTCCTCCAACC
>JAMCXO010000021.1:0-19732 GCA_023473545.1 Patescibacteria group bacterium
CCACTAGTAAAATAAAAACCGCCGAATTCTCACAGCCACTTTCTGCCGTCTTTTTCAATCAGCTCATTTGCCGCCTCCGGCCCCCAGGTTTCCGGCAAATACGTTTTGGGTTTTGAGTTTTGCTTTACGGCGCCGGAGGCCTTGCCGGCGGCGCGGGTTTTGAGTTTTTGTTTCTCCCACCCTTTTAGAATTTTGGTGATAAATCCCCAAGAACTCCTTAACTCGTCCGAGCGATTAAAAAGCATCTGGTCCCCGGCAAAAATATCCAGCAGAATTTTTTCATGAGCCTCGGGCACTTTCGCCGTAAATGCTTCCTCATAGGTAAAATTCATATTCACGGCCTCAAGCGCCAATCTCGCGCCTGGCTTCTTGGCGATCATTCTTATCGAAATACCTTCGTCCGGCTGGACCTTGATAGTCAAAACATTGCCTATCTCGGGACAGCCGAATTCTTTAAAGAGAATATGACAGGTTTGTTTAAAAACTATTGATATTTCAACCGTGTCTTTCGGCATTTTTTTGCCGGCTCTTATATAAAAAGGTACGCCTAAAAAACGGGGCGTGTCAATAAAAAGCTTCATTGCCGCAAAGGTTTCGGTTTCGGAGAAGGCCTCAACATCTTTTTCTTTTGTAAAACCTTCGTATTGTCCCCGCACTGTGAATTGCTCCGCCTGATCTTCTCTTATGCATCTTATGGACTTAATAACGTTGGCCCTGGCACTTCTCATATCCTCTCTCTCAAACGTCTTGGGCTGTTCCATGGCAACTGAGGCTATAAGCTGCATCAAATGATTCTGTCCGACATCGCGCAGAAGCCCTACTCCGTCAAAAAATCTGCCCCTGTCTCCTATTCCCTTCTTCTCCGCCCAGGTAATCTGAACATGATCAATATATTTGCTGTTCCAGACAGGCTCAAATATGCCATTGGCGAATCTAAAAGCGACCATATTCTGAACAGTCTCCTTAGCCAAATAGTGATCAACCCGAAAGATCTGCTTTTCGGAAAAAACCGAGGAAAGTTTTTCATCGAGGGCCTTCGCGCTCTCCAAATCCTTGCCGAAAGGTTTTTCAATCGCCAGTCTTGTCCATTTGCTGCTTCCCTGCCCGCAGCCTTCCGATAATTTAGTCTTTGAGAGAAAATCAAGAATCGTTTCGTAATTATTAGGCGGGGTTGCCAGATAAAAGACGCGGGTGATACAAGCGCCCGTCTTTTTATCAATCTCATTAAGTTTGTCAATCAAAACCCGATAGCCCCTTTCCTCTTCAAAAAGCCCCTGCTGGTAATGAATCCTTTCCGAAAACCGAGCCCATGCCGCCTGATCCCATTTATTATGAAAGACTAAACTGCGAAATTCTTTATCCGTCATCTCCCGTCTGGCAAAACCGATGATATAAAACTCCGGTCCGAGTTCTTTCTTACGAAATAAAGAAAACAGGGCCGGAATCAGTTTGTTTCTGGCCAAATCGCCTGTTGCGCCAAAAATAATTATTATAAAAGGAGAATCCATATTAAAAATTTCAAATTTCAAATTTATTCTATACCTTTTGGTCTGTAATTAAAATAGTCTTCTCGGCTATGTCCCGTCTTGTTAAAAATCTCGCGGGGATTTCTTCCGGCGTTTCTTTCTCAAATACTTTTGACAGAGCCTTTCTTTTGTTCGCGCCAAAAACCAAAACCAACAGTAAATCCATCTGAGCTAAAGCCTTGAAAGTTAAAGTAATTCTCTCCCTAAATTCTCCGGGAAAATTCCTAATGCTTTCCGCGTAGTTTTGAGATTTGAGTTTTGACTTTTGAGTTTGGCCGGTCGGCAGACCAGCTATATGCCCATCCTCCCCTATCCCCAAAACCGCCGCTCTTTTTTTATATTTTCTAAACAGGTCTTTAACCCGTCTTTCATAAGACAGAGAAAGACTCTCAATGTCGCTTCCTGTCCCAACCGAGTTCCCACCTTCCAGGTGGGAACTCGAAGTACGTTTGATACCGCTTGCTACTAATCCGGATTCTAAAGCGGATCCGGAGTCTAAAATGGAATAAAAAGGAATATTTTCTCTTTCTAAGAAATCAAGCATCCCGGTATTTTTTATCATTTTTTCATTACTGCCTTTATGAAAGGCCTCTCCAAAACGCTCATCAACTAATCCAACCGCGCCAATAGATACTTTATTATTTTGCGCTAATTTTTTATACAGATTTACCGGGGTTTTTCCTCCTGATAAAAAAAGGGCGGAATCTTTATTCAATGTTTTTAACAAAAGATCATAAGCGGCTTTTTCGCCTTCTGAAGAATTATTAACTGTTATTACTTTTATGCCTTTAATTCTTTTAGCCATCCTACGGGGACAAAAAGGAACCGCCCTTAAAAAGATGCTTAAAATCATGGATTGTAATCAAACCGATAAGGATCAGCAAAAACACCATGCCGATAGAATGAATATAGCTTTCTATTTTGGGGTTAATCTTTTTCCCGGTTACCGCCTCTATCAGAATAAAAAACAGCCTGCCTCCGTCAAGGCCTGGAATCGGCACCGCGTTAAAAAATGCCAAAGAGATAGACAGCAAACCCGCCAGATTAAGATACTCCAGGATTTTCTCCTTTAGGTTGGGAATCTTTTCTATACTGCCGACAACATTGAATATTCCAACCGGTCCTGCCACCGCGCTGCCAATCGGAGAGGACGTTTTCTCTCTTATGGAAAGAGCCAATAGTCTGCCGATTACGTCAAAATTATAAACCAGCAGGTTGGCAGGGTGTATAAAACCGGCAAAGATTTTTTCCAAAGGCGTGTCATAGCTTAGATCGGCCGTTTTTGACGAGAAAAACCCAATACCTAAGGCCCCTTGATTCTTGGGAGGGGAAATTCTGGGAACGGCATATGAACTTAGGGTTTTATGCGTTCTAAGATCCAGCCAGGTTATCTTTATTTTTTTGCCCTTATTTTTATCTATCATGTCCACCAAATCCCTCTTCCCGGTGATTACCGCTCCGTTGATCGAAATTATCTTGGAAAAAGGAGCAATTCCAATCCTCTGAGCGGGCGAGTTATCGGCAACGCTGTTGACTATAATTTCGGAGTCAACAGTCTCTTTTACCAGAAAAAACCTGTGTTGCCCCAAAAGAGGCAGTTGGGTTTTAAAACCGGAGATAAATAAAAACGCGTAAAATATAACAACCGAAAGCAAAACATTCATCCCCACTCCGGCAAAAACGATCCCCGCCCTCTGCCACGGACTTTTGGCAAAAAACGCCCTCCCCATATCTTTGATCTTTGATCTCTCGTCTTTGATCTTGATTTTGCCCCCGCCGGCCTCATCTTCTCCGTAAAGCTTGACAAAACCTCCGATAGGAAGCCAATTAACGGAGTACAGGGTCTCGCCTTTCTTAACGGCAAATATTCTCGGGGGCAGCCCAAACCCGAATTCCTCAACCTTTACCCCGCCTCTTCTGGCGGAAAAAAAATGGCCGGCCTCATGCACCAGCACCAAAACCGAAAGCATTAGCAGAAAAACAAGAATCGTTATTATCATTTAATTTCTAAGTTTTAATTTCTAATTAAACTAAACAAATTCTCAATGTCAAAAGACCGATTGAGGTTTGGCATCCGCAAAGAATTACACCAGCAGCAGTTCTTCCTCTTTTTTTCTTCCCATATCTTCTATCAGGGCTATATTATCATCCGTAATCCTTTGAATCTCTTTCTCAAGCCTCAAAAGCTCATCCTCGGAAATTGCCTTATCATTATACTCTTTTTTAATTTCCCCCATGCCATCGTGGCGAATCTGGCGCACCATAACCCGGCCGCTCTCCAGCTTTTGCTTCATCAGCTTTATAAGCTCCCGCCTTCTCTCTTCCGATAAAGGCGGAATCGAAATACGGATAAGGGCCCCGTCCGCAACCGGGGTAAGACCGATGTTTGACTCGAGAATTCCTTTCTTAATTTCATCAATAATAGACGGATCAAAAGGGGTTATGGTTAATGTCTGCGAGTCCAAAACAGCAATCGTTGCCAGTTCTAAAATCTTAAGACGGGTTGAGCCCCCGTATACCAAGACGGAAACAGACTCCAGTATGGAAGGCGCCGCCCTGCCTGTTCTGATTGTCCCAAGATCTCCTCTTAAAATATCGAGAACCTTACCCATCCTATCGGAAATTTCCGAAAGCTTCATATCTCTATTCTATCCCGAAGCGCTGAAATCTTTCAAGTACAATATTTTCGCCAAGCTTGGCTACGGCCTCCTTAAGCAGATCCCCTATTGTCTTTGAACCGTCCCGGATGTACGCCTGTTCTAAAAGAGAATCTATATCCTGCGGATTCATCGCCGCAACCTGCATTGCCAGCTCGTGGCTAAGACGCTTAAATTCATCGGTTCTGGCAACAAAGTCGGTCTCGCACAAAACCATAACCAAAGCCCCCACCTTGCCGTTTTGATGAATGTAGGATTCGATTAAGCCCTGCGGGGTTTTCCTTTCTTTTTTCTTATCAGCCCTCTCCAAGCCGTGTTTTCTAAGCCACTCTTTTGCTTTTTGGTAATCGCCGTTTACCTCCTCCAAGGCCTTGCGGCAATCAGCAATACCGGCCTGGGTTTCGGCGCGAAGTTTTTTCAAAAGATCTAAATCAATATTCATAATCTCCTCTAAAAATTCTAAGCCTTTTTTACCTTAGGCTTTAATCCCGGTTTTGATTTTTGCTCTTTGGGGTTTTGCTCTTTGGGGTTTGATTTTTTCTCTTTCTCTTTAGGCTTTTTGTCTGCCTTAACTTCCTTTTCTCTTTCCCGGGCATCGCTTTTTTCAATATCCAATTCCCGGTCCTTAGCGCCTGATTCCGGATTCTTCCGGCCTTCTATCCAGGCGTCAATAATATAATCCACAATGAGTTTTATGGATCCGAGGGCGTCATCGTTAGCCGCGATCGGATAGTCTATAAGATAGGGATCCGCGTTTGTATCCGTAATGCCGACTGTTGCCACCTTTGTTTTTTTTGCTTCCCTAACCGCCAGATCCTCAAGATGCGTGTCTATTATAAAAAGCGCGTCCGGGGTTTTCTCCAGATTCTTAACGCCTTCATAAAGATCCGCGAGCTTTTGTTTTTCTTTTTGGAAAAGGCTTATTTCCTTTTTTGTATATTTGGATCTCTCTTCCTCGTTCCCAAGAAAAAACTCAAGATCTTTTAGACGTTTAAAATTCTTTTTAACCTCGGAGAGATTTGTCAAAAGCCCCCCAACCCAGCGGGCGGTAACCCAATAGAGGTTTTCTCCCAGCTTGTTTTCTTCTGTTTTGGCCATTGCCTCCCTCACTACCTCGCGGGCCTGACTCTTTGTTCCAACCACAATAAGGGTTTTGCCTTTTTCCGCCAATTCCTTAACAAAATGTCCTGCCGCCTCCAAGGTCTGCCTGGTCTTGACCAGGTCAATAATCGAGATATTGTTGCGGGTTTCAAAGATAAAATCCCTGGCTTTAGGGTTTGAACGGGTAACCTGATGGCCAAAATGGCACCCGGCGCCAAGAAGTTCTTCCAGTGTAATCTCTCTCATATTCTTTCTCCTCCATCCCGGCTCTTTTTAATCAGAATATGTAAACCGGAATGTGCGTGATAAAAACTATTTTAGCAAAACTTTTAACCAAAAACAAGACAGGGGCTTTATGACGGAATTAACAATCGTCTCAAACATTAAGGAACCGGAAACTTAAGACACATTTTTCTGACATCTGATGCTGTCTTGATTAGTTTTTTATTCCCTGCCAATTCCTTTTTAACCAGGCCGAAATATTTAGACCTTTTCTCTTTCTCCTTCGGAATAGTATATCCCTTAACCTCGTTAATAATCCCGTTGATCCAATCGGCAATCAGCAGCATTTCCCCCTCCCCCATGCCCCTGGTTGTTACGGCAGGGGTGCCAAGCCGAATGCCTGACGGATAGAAAGGGGGCATGCTGTCAAACGGCACCCCGTTTTTATTAACCACAATTCCGGCCGCCTCAAGGGCAAAAGCCGCCACTGCCCCATTTACCTTTTTATTGACAAGGTCAATAAGAATGAGGTGATTTTCCGTGCCGCCTCCAACCAGATTAAATCCATATCTGCTTAATTGACTGGCTAGTGCGCGAGCGTTTTTTACAACATTTTGAGCATATTTTTTAAACGATGGCAAACCTGCCTCGTAAAGCGCTACCGCAATTGCCGCTGTCTGATTGTCGTGCGGTCCTCCCTGAAGTCCGGGAATAATGGCGCTGTCTATTTTCTTAGGAAGATCGGGGTCCTTCTTTAGGCCTTTATCTGTTACCATAATCATGGCGCCCCGCGGTCCGCGAAGCGTCTTATGCGTTGTGGTGGTTATGATATGAACGAAAGGCGCGGGGCTGGGATGCGCGCCGGCTAAGATAAGCCCGGCAATGTGGGAAATATCCGCCATAAGATACGCCCCAACCTTATCGGCGATTGCGCCGAATTTTTTAAAATCCACAATCTTAGGGTAAGCGGTAAATCCGCAGATAATAAGTTTGGGTTTCGCCTTAAGCGCCAATTCTTCGATCGCGTCAAAATCCAAAGCGCCGTCTTTTCCCAATTCATACTGGATGCTGTGAAAAAATTTTCCCGATATATTAAGAGGCAGGCCATGGGTCAGATGCCCGCCAAAGGCAAGCTTTAACCCCATCAGCGTATCACCCATGTCCAAAACCGCAAACTCAACCGCCGCGTTTGCCGGACTGCCCGATAACGGCTGGACATTGACATAGGGAACGCCAAAAAGCCTCTTCGCCCTCTCGATTGCCAGACGCTCTACGGCATCGGCAATTTCATTTCCTTGATAATATCTTTTTCCCGGGTACCCTTCGGAGTATTTATTGGTCAGAACAGAACCGAGTGCTTCCATTACCGCCTTGGATGTATAGTTTTCCGAGGGAATCATTTCCAGAACTTCCCTCTGCCTTTTCTCCTCTTCCTTTATAAGGCCGTAAATTTGAGGGTCAATCTGCTTTAATGACTTCATCATCAAAAGTATAGCTTAAGAACATAATGTTTTGCAACTTGCGCGCAATAATCATTTTTGCTATTATTTACTCACATCCTATAATATATGGGCATGCATCAATCCGAGTATGGAATTCCTTTAGACGAAGGGTCGGCAACGATCCGCCGGGAGGAAAAAGACACGGTTCGTGTTAATGTTCGAAGGTATGAAGCCAGCGACTGTGCGCACGTGGTTAGAATTGCCTACCAAAACTTCGCTAAAAGCTACGCGCTATTTCCGGAAAATGTCGTCAATGCTTATAGAGAAGCTAATCGGGCGGCGGATTTGAAAGAAGCTGTAGACGCCGATGGGACAGAAGCATATGTGGCAGAATCAAATGGAAAAATAGTTGGATTCTATCTTGCCCGGTATAATCCGTATGTTCGAAGATCCCCCTCTGGGGAGCTTGAACTGCGAAGACTGCATGTTGATGTTTCTGCACAGAGAAACGGTATTGGCACAACGCTCTTTGACCATATTGATCAAAGAGCAAAAGATATACAGGTAACACAAATAGTTAGTCTCGCAAGCGGCAGTTCACGCCCGTTTTTTGAACATAAAGGATGGAGAGGAAGAACCACACTGCATCCAATGGGAAAGCGGGGCACGGCCGCAATTGTCTTTGAAGCTCATAAATTAGTGATCCCGGAAGAAATACAATTACCCTTGGCACAGCCAACCCATATCGTTTATGCCGGAGAAAACCCGTACAAAGAAGAATACATCAGAAACCTTACCGGTTTCCTGGATAGACAAATTCATTTCTATTCCGTTGGAACCGAAGAAAATCCTTACCCGGATGTATTAGAAGCCGCCCGGTCAAAAGCTTATTCGGTTAAAATTAGACCATCCGCAGGCGTTAATCCGCTTATTGTCGCCGGAGACACACGAACCGATTTACTGATTCTTGCCGCGGGAAGTCAAACTCGATATATGTTAGCAAATCGAGGCAAGCCAAGTAATAATCCTGATCAAAGCATGCTGGATAATTTCAGGCTTCTTCTGCAATATGCCCGGGAAACGAATCGTCCCGCGGCCTATATTATAAGATCGGCAACATATATCCATTCTCCGCAAAATTACGAGGGGGATACCTACACAGAATCAGATGTATCTATCTGGCTATCAAGGGAGGGCCTGGAAGTACTCGCGACAGAACAGGGAGCGGAAACATACCGCCGGGAGGTCATCGGCAAATACAGTGTTGACCCTAATCAAATGGCGGCAGGATTTTCGTTACCTGTTTTTTTAGAAAGAGGATATGTCACAGGCATCAATGGCCATCCAATTGATACCATTCCCCATAAAGATCGGGTATTGGAAAATGCCAAACATACCGCGCTTGTTGGAATTGACGGTTCCGCAATTAAAAAACAACTGGGATATTTACGTTAATGTTACTTACAAAATCAATCCAAAAAACACCAACCGCCCGTGACGGCATCCGCATCTGCATTATGCGAAGAATTAAACCGGAGTTTGTCTTTGATATATGGATGCCGGCGCTCGCTCCTTCCGGTGAACTATTAAAATCTTATCACGATAAACAAATTACATGGAAAGACTATGAGAGGTTTTTTACAAAACAGGTGCTTAACAGACAGCAAAAATATCTGGATATTCTGCTTTCTATAGCGGAAAAGCACGTGGTAACAATTCTCTGCTGGGAAGAAACACCGGAAAAATGCCATCGGAGATTAGTGGCGCAGCGGATTCAAAAGCTGAATCCAAGTCTTACGATTAAATATCGGTAGTTTACTGTTTCTTAAGATTTAAAAAATTATAGACATACTCTTTATATCTGCCTTCCTTTTTAAACGTAATCCTCTTAAATCCCGAATACTCCGGAAAGAACGTGTCCGCCCCGAAGTCGCCTTTCACAATAGTTAAATAAAGCCTATCCGCTAATCCTTTCTCAATCGCCTGTTTGTAAATCTGCCCTCCGCCGATGATAAAAATTTCCTCATCATCTTTTCCTTGTTTTGCAAGGCCAATGGCTTGTTCAATAGAATTTGCTATAGAAACTTTAGTAGTTTTGAGTTTTGAGTTGTAATTTTGAATTTTAAATTTTGAATTTTGAGTTATTATGATGTTATAACGGTTGGGCAAAGGTTTGACAGGCAGGGATTCCCAGGTTTTACGGCCCATGATAACAGGATGGCCTTTTGTTAATCTTTTGAATCTTTGAAGATCCTCAGGAATATGCCACAAAAGCTTATTATCTTTTCCTAAACCTCTTTTCTCGTCAAGCGCGGCAATAATACTTAACATTTTTTATCCTGCCATCCCGCCGGTTTTTGGATCATAGAGCCCCCCGGCAACAGTCAGCTCTGCTTTTATCATCGGGTGGGGATCGTAGTTTTCAAGCGTTACATACTCCGGCTTAAACTCATCAAGGGTTTTGAAATCATGGTTAAATGAAACGGTTGGAAAGGGACGCGGCTTGCGTTTTAGCTGTTCCTTAACCTGCTCAACGTGATTACCGTAAACATGCACGTCGCCGAATGTATGGATAAACTCTCCCGGCTCAAGACGGGCAATATGAGCCAAAATCATGGTCAAAAGGGCGTAGCTTGCGATATTAAACGGTACGCCCAAAAATAAATCCGCGCTTCTTTGGTAAAGCTGCAGAGATAATCTGCCGTTTCTATTTGAAATCTGATACATGTTGTGGCAAATTGGGAACCTCGACGCGTCTTCGTTAGCCGCCATTGTGTACAAATATTCAGGATTCCAGGAGGTAACAATTAAGTTTTTCGCGTCCGGATCATCCTTTAGCTCCCGCAATACCCATTTTAACTGATCTATGGTCCTTCCTTTCCTGCGGGTTGGCCAGCTTCTCCACATTTCTCCATAAATTCGCGGTAAATTCCCCCATTTTTTGGCAAAGTCTCCGTCATCTTCTATTTTTTGAATAAATTCCTCTTTCGTTAAAACTTTTTGCTTTTGAACCGTGGTTTTGGGTTTTGCGCTTTGATTCTTAAGATATATTTTATACGGGTAGTCATCCCAAATATGCACGTTGTTATCAACCAGATATTTGATATTCGTCCGGCCGGACATAAACCAGTAAAGCTCGCCAACAACCCCTTTCCAGTAAACCTTCTTTGTCGTCAAAAGCGGAAAGGTTTTTGAAAGATCGTACCGGGTTTGGCGCCCAAAAAGGCTGTAAAGCTTGATATTGGTGCCCCTGTCTATTTTCGGTATACCATGCTCCAGCGCTTCTTTAAGAAGATTGAGATATTGGTACTCCGGATGTTTCCCGTCGGCTTTCACCATCCTACAATAACAGAGTTTTAAAAACTATGCAATCAATATTTTAGACCTGTTTTTCTTTTTTTGTAGTGGTAACCCGTCCGCCCTGCCACTGGCCGCGGTACCTGCTTCCCCGGCCCTTTACTTCGTGAAACAAAATATGGGCAAACCGCGCCCCCATTTCGATTTCAACATTTATCGGCCCTTCGTTTTTCAATCCGAAGGTTAGTTCTCCGGAATATCCGGGCGCGACCGCTCCTGTGCGCAAAAATAAACCGGATCTAAAAGTGGTGGTTCTCGGCAAAATGACTGCCGATAAATTAAGCGGCAGGTTTATTTTTTCAATCGTCTTAACCAGAAAAAATTCCCCCGGTTTAATTATAATAGCATTTAAGTGCTTACTTTCAGGATTCGTTTTTTTAACTTTTGAGTTTTGGGCTGTATTTTTGACTTTTGACTTTTGCCTGCCCGCCGAAGCCTTAGCGAAGGCGGGACTTTTGACTTCTTTTTTGTATTCCGCGATCAATTCAATACCTGCTGTATGACGCTCTGTTACTCCCAGAAACGCCTTCCCCGAAATTTTATAAACCTCCCCCAGCCGCAGATCAAACCCCGCGCCTTCGGGGTTGGTCAATTCGCGCTCAGACAAATTCTCAACCAATTTTTGCGTCTTAACCAGTTCCAGCAATTTTTTAGGTCCTAAAATCATAACTTAGAAACGGCGGTTTGGAAATCTATGCTTATAAGCTTTAAGATTAATTTTGAATCATCTGAATAATCTCTCCTGTCACTTCTTCGGATGATTTCTCTCCGTTGATAACCGTAATCTCATTCTTAAACCGCTCGGAAAGCCAGTCGTATCCTCCGATTAGTTTTTCCAATTTTTGTCTGTCCTCATAAATTTCTCTCTTGTCCCTTTTAGCCAGGATCCGGCGCATGGCGCTGTCTATTCCAATTCTTAAATAAAACGTGCGGTCAGGCACTGTAAACTGATGATACATGGATAAAATAGACTGGGAAACTAAAAGCTGATCCGCGATTTTATAGTCATAGCTGTCATGCGTTCTATCCAATATTCCGTAAACAACCGCCGAGAAAAAACAGCGGTCGCTGATGACCACGTCTCCTCTTTTGAGAGAAGGCAGAACAACCTCCTCGTGATGGATCATCCGATCCGCGGAAAACAAATACTGCAGGGCAGCCGATGGCATCTTGACTTTGCCCCTCAAAACCTTCTGGATTAAATCGCCGATCAGTCCTTCCTTGCGGGGCTCCCGGGTGCAAACAACAACCCTGCCAAAAGCCTCAAAATACTCCTTAAGCCTTCCAACCTGGGTTGTTTTGCCGGCGCCGTCTATTCCCTCTAAGGCAATATATAATCCCTTCTGCCTATTTCTTTTTAAATCAATATCAAACGAAACGCGGTAATTCATCTCTCTTGGTGTATCTTAGATTCCTGCGGACTTTTCTGAAAGACATACTTGGCGTTTTTTTTCGCGGCATAGGGAACTTGAGATTCCGAAGACAATTCTTCAAAGGTCATGGCGCAGATTCTCATTCCCATTTTTAAACTGATTGCCATGCGTCCCAGATTCCCAAGCTCCAAAACCGGATTACCGTCCCATCCCGGGTCAAAGATCGAAGCGGTTGAGTGAACAACCAGCCCAAGCCTGCCAAGGGAAGAACGGCCCTCCAAACGCCCCATTAAGTCGCTGGCTATTCTCACCGACTCAAGGGTTGCCGCCAACACAAAATCTCCGGGCTGCATGATAAAATTTTCTTCTTCCGTAAGTTTAATGACCTTGGTAATTTCCCTGCTGTAGTCTTTCTTGGAAGGATCTATGTACGGATAGCGGCTGTAATCAAAAACCCTAAAGGTGCCGCCCAGTCTCAGATCCACCGAGCATGAACCAAGCTGGGATTCCAGATCAAGCTTCGGCGTAATTTTTATTCTGCCCGATTTAATTGCCTTTTTAATATCCCTATCCGACAAAACCATAAGCTATTATACCATTACTCAACCGCTTTTAATCCCACTTCTTTTGCTTTCTCGCGGAAAAATGACTTCAGCTGTCCAAGGGTTAAGGGCTTTATCATGGGAGGCAAAAAATCAAAATCTTCAACCTTTAAAAAATCCGAACCTAAAAAAATCGGCTCTATTTTCATTCTAAATTTTATTCTTACTCCCTCTATCAAATCCCACACGGTAAATTTCTTCAGAAGAAAATATAAATCAACAAAATCTTTTATGGTGGTTCTCTGTATAACAGTCAGCAATTTATTGACAGCAATGTCTGTAAGGCTATCTATCTTTATCCCATTTATAATTTTACTTTCCTTAAGGTGTTTATACGGATAATGACCAAAATCAACCTTTAGAACCTCCTTGTTTTTAAAGGTCAGCATCGCAATATAAACTACCTGATGAAATTCCCAGGTAAAAGTAAAATTGTATTTTCTCTGCCATTGTTCAATAATAGCCAATAACCCCGCCTCATTAATTTTTTTATCGGTAAAAAAATCCAGATCCTCCGAATAGCGATGTTTAAGATAAAAGGCACCTAGCGCGGTACCGCCTGTGAAGTAAAATTCACTGAAAAATGGCTCTTTTTTTACCTCATCCAAAATACTTTGCTGTTTTTGAGTGAGGACATGTATTTTCCCCATATTAAAAGCTCCAAAAGTCTTTTTCTAACCGGAAACAAATCCAGCTTATCCCAATATTTCTTAACCTCCGAAAGCCTGATCTTTTGGCCCTTGTCCGGGCCGTAGTTGATCATCCGCTCCAAGATAAGAATTCTTCCTTTTTCGGTTTTCTCAAGCTCCTTTTTGTCGTAGTCCCACAAATTACCCATAGATAAAGTTTACCATATTGACAATCATAAATCTATTCCACTATTATAATAGAGTCGGCAGCTTTTCCGGGATTTAGGACCCGAAAAGGCGCCGAATAGATCTAAATGGAAAATCCTGCGGAAAGGTTTTCAAATTCGATAGCTCAAGCCGCTCATAAAATATTGAGTGCTTATTTTAAGACAATTCTTTTTTTGTTGCCTTTAATACTTGCCTTTTATCTCTTTTTAACCCCAACAAATACCGCCTCAGCGGACTACAACGCGTGCACCCACTGGCACACTGTAGGCTGCGCCCAATGCGATAACGGACAGCAAGCCTGTACGGTTCAGTGTGACGCCTGCGCCATGAGTAACTCCGGGGAGCAATGCGGCGCGAGCTGGAGCTTTATGCAATCGTGCGGAGGCGGAAATAATGGAGGCGGAAACAGCGGGGGAGGTTCCACCCCGCCATCCTGCAACAGCGTTACCTTGAATGTTTCTCCTCAGGCGGTTCAGACTGGCGGCTCCGTAAAGTTTAGCATCTCGGGGGACGCCTCAACCTACTACAGCGATGATTTCGAAGGCGGGGCACAGTGCGGAAATTGGAGCTTTAACGGAGGACAGGGAGGAAGCATTTCCTGCACCGCGGGCACCCCGGCCCGATATACCTGGACCCACACCTGGAAACACTGCGATTCCAGTTTCAGCAACTGTTCATCCCAATGTAGCGCCTCTATCCAATATTCGGTAACCTGGCCCCCAACCCCAACCCCTACTCCTACCCCTATCCCAACCGCGACCCCTGTCCCAACCTCTACCCCGGCAAACTTCAGTCCGGCGGATTTTAACCACGACCGATATATAGACTGCATAGATTTTCAGGATTGGAATCAGGCTGACCAACTGCCCCCGGGCGCCAGCTGTAACGGATCTGGAACGTCTGTTCAATGCACATACGACAAGCAAACATTCTATCCAATTACTATCGCAAGCGAAACCGCGACAAGCCTCCTGGATTATCAGCTTTGGTATAATGCCTATCGAGTTCAGCCGAATGCCACAAATTGCGGACAAGGCAGCTAGACAGTAAAATAAATGATATCTTACAGTCAAAAAATATCGGTGCTTGAGGGTTTATCGAAAAGACGGCTTATTGGATTAATTTCAATCCTGGTTATAATCCTGGCCATTCCTTTGACTGTGTTTATCGCCCAAAAAAGGCAGGAGATCCGCCAGCATGCCGCCTCCGATTTTACCCTGTTTTTTTCCGACTGCTCTGCCAACTCAATCAATTCAGCCATCCTTACCAGCCCTTGGACGATTACGAACAGTACCTCTCCTACTCTTTGTTTATATCTTCGCACGAACAATCCGTCTTTTAATCTTATCGGCTTTGACATCCAAATGACCTATGGCCCCGGTTTAAATCTTAATTCCATCGCCATCCAAAACGGCGGGCTTGAATTCAACACCCAGCAAAGGAAAATCTTCGACAACAGTTCTCACTCGTTTGAGATCGCAAGGGCCAGCGGAAATCCAACCTCAATTATTCCAAACACGGCGGATAACGGAACCCTTCTTATCGCCACTTTAAATTTTACGGCCTCGGGGGCTGGTTCTGGCACGATAAATTTTACCAACCCAGCGTCGTCGCTTGTTTCCACCAATAAAACAGGCTATTTAGTCGGAGATTTTACCCCTCTTAACTACACAATCGGCCAGGTAACCCCAAGTCCCACCCCTGTTCAAAATGCCCTGGATGTAAACCGCGACGGCTGCATCGGGATTGGGGACATAGACGCCTGGCAGGCGGCTTATCAGGGCAATGAATGTTCCAATACTTATCCTGATGTAAATAACGACGCAAAGACCGACCTTTTGGATTATAACCTTATATTTAAAGCCATGCTGACAGGCTCATCCGGACTATGCCAAAATGGCGCGGCCAGCTCATGTCCGTATAAACAGCAATAATTATGAAAACAAAACTATTTAAAAAAACGCCCGCGAACCTTTTTATTCTTCTCTTGGCTCTTTTTACTTTTTGTTCAATGGGTATTGGAAGGGTTAACGCCCAAGGCATGTCGCTTTATTTTACCGACTCAAACGCGAATCCGGAGAACTCCCTGGAGCTTAATCCCGGACAGCAGGTTTCCCTGGATCTTTATCTCACCACAGGAACAACCAATATTGACGGCTACGATATGACCATAAAAGCCCCGAATGATCTTTCCATAAAAGCCGTTTCCGAAGATTCGGGTGCCCAGCAATTTAATGATCCTCTCAGCGGCAATGCCAATATTGACATAGCCGGCAACAGTCTGCGCCTTGCCAGAATCACAACCGACACGCAAAATGGAGCTAATATACAGGGAAACCTAAAACTTGCCACCATTACCTTTATGGCAGGAAACAGCCCGGCATCTTCTTCGGAAGCTATAATCTTAACCGGACCAGTTCCAAACAATTCTCCCTGTAGCCCTAACTTGGCACCTCCTTGTAAATTTCTTAGGCCAAACAACAGGGTCCCGGCTGTTGTTTCCCAATCCAACACCGGTTCTTTCGAGGTAGTGTCGTCCCCGGCTCTCCCCTATACCATTGTTTCTCCAAACGACACCTTTTTGAATTTCTCTTTGCCTTTGGCGGATATGTCACCTCGTGTCTATCGAAAAACAAACCCGGTAACCGTCTGCGTATTTGATCATACTTATTCTATTGCTAAAGCCTCGCAGGAATTCCCGGACTGCCGGGACGCCCTTGCCGAACAAACGCATAATACAATTTATGTCCCAGGCAGTATAACAAATGATGGAACCGCTACCTTTAATATGCCCTCTCCTTACTTTGATCTGGGGCAGATGGAGAAAGACGGCAAAACCCCTATCGCAAGCGGGGCATATACAATCGCCGTAAAGCCCCAGGGATACCTGGCGTATATTTTGACGGCAACTATTTCCGCCCAAACCCTCAATACCCTCCCGACCCCTGCCAGTCCTCTTATCGCGGGCGATATAAACGGAGATAACAGCATAGATATAATGGATTACAACATACTGGATACCTGCGGGTTCGGCGCCATAAACCCTCAGCCCGTAACCCCGGACTGCCAGGCAGCGGATCTTGACAACGACGACTTGGTGGACGGAATTGACTTTAACATCTGGGACAGAGGGATACAATCAGCCCTTAACAATCCCTAGACAATAAAAATTCAATATGTTAGATTTAAACTATGTCTAAAAGAAGCATTATTCTTATCTTAATTCTGGCCGGCGTAACCTTCCTTCTTTTGTACATTGCGCTATCGCAAGGCGGTAAAAGCGGAAAAGGCCAAAACGCCAATCGGATTCTTCCCAAACCTTCCCTCTCGCAGGCCCAAACAACGCTCTACCTTTCTCCCAATCCCCTTACGGTTGCGAACGCAACCGCCTCCGCTCTGGTTATGATTAACACAAATACCAATGCCATATCCGGGGCGCAGATTGAACTCTCCTACAATCCAGCCAAACTGACCGATGTCGCCGTTTATCCCGGAAAGTTTTTCTCAAATGCCGTTATCCTTCTCAACAGAATAGACAGGCAAAACGGCAGGATTTTCTACGCGTTGGTCTTGCCTCACGGCGCGGCGCCTAAAAAAGGAACCGGGGTTCTTGCCGCTGTTAGGTTTAGGCCGCTTTTGACAAACGGGGATAAAACCCAAATTCGGTTTATGCCAAAAACACTGATTATAGCCCCAAACATTGGCCAATCGCTTCTTCTCTCATCCATGGGTGCAACTGTTATCGGGGGAGGTCAACCATCTGCCGCGACAGGCGCCACAACTTCCGCCTATTAAAGCTATAATTCTTCGGCTAGCCAGTGTTCTTTTATCCTCCTGACAAAAACCGGCAGCACCGGAATCTCTTGAGGCACAAAAAGACGAATCAATCTTGCCGATTCTAAAATATCTTTCTTGTGTTTTTCGTCGTTAACCGGATTTCCCGCGCAATCCCGGTGCCCGTGAACAATAACGCCCCTTGAGTGATGTTTGTTTAAGGAAATCTCAATTTTTGCCTTAAGCGATTCAAAAAGCCTACCCTCAACCGGTTCTTTAGGAAGTAAACCAACCAGACCCGGCTCGGTGATTGTGTCCGCGTACTTAGCCTTGAAGATTTTCCGGCCAAAACGAAGAACCGGCTCCTGTACCCGGCCGTCCATACAGCCAATAGAAGTAAAAAAAGTCTCCCCTACCCGCATAAGTAAGTTCTTTAGGAAAAAAGCTTGGCCTTCGGCTCGTTTTTGCTTTGCACGCGCGATTTCGCGATTGCTCCGCAAAAAGAATTTCAAAACTTACAATGACAAAAGATTATAAGTTCTAGTTATAGTTTTTTGACTATTAGTATTATACCAATCTTTCTCTTTCGTTACAAAAGTTTCAAGATAATATAAGGTATCGCCGGTAATTTTTATTTGATTATACTGGTGGGTTAGATCGGATTTTGCTATTGTTTTTTCCTGCCCGGTTTTTAGATTTAGAGCAACAAGGCTAGGGGCGAGGGCGGAATCCCAAGGACGATTCGGAAAAGTATCACAGTTAGCGTAAATTACATAGTCTTTGTAAAACAGAAAACCGTTAGAAACGGATTCACAGAATTCTTTTACAGCCAATGTTTTCTTTGTCAGAGAAATAGGAATAATTGTTCTTAGCACATCAAATCCTGTGGACAATAACACATATTTTCCTTTTTGGTCATTAAACACCCCTGTCGAACCTATCACACCAGAAATCCAAAACGTACCAGCTATTTTAATTACTGTTTTAGTCTTTCTATTATAAACAATGAGTTCACCGCCTACTTTTAATCCGTTTACTCGGTTAATCAGGTAAACGGAATAGTTATCATTTTCTCCCAGCAGCTCTTTATTGATAAAATCTTTAAGTTTTAAATTGCTTGTTGGAACTGTGTTAGAAATATTAGCTGTCTCTTGGTTAGTTGTTGTCCGGGGAGGACTCATTTTCATTTTACTGTAATTTACAGCGAAAATTACTGCTTCCACCAAAAACAAAAGCGCGAATACCAATGTTGAAATCATCCAAAAATTGACCTTTGACTTTGCCTGAATTTCATCCGGTTGGCCGAGAGGATTTTCTTGATCTTTTTGGGTGTTTTGATTACCTAGGTTTATTTGATTTTCCATTTTGTGTATTCAGACTTTGTCGCTTGCTGTTGGCACGGACACGACAAGAGCCTCTCCGAAACGCCTCCTCGTTCAAACGGGTGGGTCGTGATAGAATCGAACTATCTGCCTCTTCTTTATCAGAGAAGCGTTCTGCCAATGAACTAACGACCCGTTTTCCCCATCTAGGAACTTTATTATACTATTCTATCAGATCCCAAACCTCTTTTGGTACCATATTCTCCTCAAGCTCTCCTTTAGGTTCCCAAACCATGCACTGCAAAAGTATTTCCTGCAGCATCCTCAAGCGCCGCAAATCCTTGAGCATTTTTTCTCCCTGTTTGGGATTATCTCCAACTAGTTTGTAGTATAATCCCACCAGCTGATTTAATCTATTGGAAATTGCCTTATAAGTAGCAATTATTTTCCATTGACGGGAACGCCGCTGGTAGGTTTTAAACGTGCGCAAAGTTTCCCATTCTCCGGCCTGGATTTCGGCATCTATATCAAGCTGTTTTTCCGAATAACCTGTCTCCTGATCGGAGCCTGTTCTTTCCTGTTCGGGGTTCTTCATAAACCTAGAGACGCGGAGCGGATTCGAACCGCTGAATGGCTGTTCTGCAGACAGCTGCGTTGCCGCTTCGCCACCGCGCCGGCAAACCTAAGTATAACAAATATGCCTGGAAAGTAAACCCCGCGATTTAAATCGAGAAAAAATTTGCAATCTTAATTAAGATGGATTAAAATACACCTCTATGGGAATAGAATTAGATAAAGATTATCCTATACAGCCCTCACCTCCATTGGTAAGTGATAGATATGGCTTGAGGGTTTTAAGGCAGCTTAGCTTGGAAGAAATGGCTAGGTTAAGACCAGATGGGATAAACGATGCGACCCATAATCTCTCTCAACCTTTTTCTTTAAGTGATGTTATTAATAATTTAGAAGAAACTATGCATTCGGGGACTAGACAAGACGATCCCTTCTTTTATGGAAACAGGAGACTTACCTATCTAAAACAAATTGAATCTCTAATTCCAAAAGACGCCAAAGCGGTAGAAGAAATGGGCTTAGCCAATCAACAGCTGGGAGAATTTGTGAATTATTTAATTCAGGCAGTTGATATAGTAGGTATACTAACGAGCGAAAGAAGAATTAAAGCTGTTGCGTATAATGATAAAAGTTTTTTCATAGGCAATAGAGGATTTCAACGATTTATCACACCCCAAGAGATAGATCCAGTTACTGGTAAACTGTACGACTCGGGAGAGTTTTTCTGCCTTGAAACTGGCCACAAACTTGAAATTGGCCCAGAAGATGGAAATAATATCATAAGATATGGTTTCTACAGGAAATCTCCGAGAACCTTGGCTTTATTAGCAGGTCACCTTGAAGAGCCAGAAGACCCAGTTAGTAGGTTGGCGCTAGATCCGAATCTGTCTGTTCCAATCTCGACATACGATCAGCTTGACCGACTG
>JAMCXO010000024.1:0-19439 GCA_023473545.1 Patescibacteria group bacterium
CATACGCTCTTTCTTCTTGTGAGTTTGTTTGTAACATCTATCTTTTCAAGAAGCTGGAGCGTTTGTCAATTGTGGCTAAGGGTTAGAATGCAATGGCACTGCTTTTGCGCTATTGACAATAGAAAGCTGTCTAGTACAATAGAATAAGGGCGGGACATAAGTGTTATGATGAATAATAAAAAGCTCTTAATAGTTATCGGCGCAGTGGTTTTTGTTGGTTTGGCTGTGATAGTTTACTTTTTATTCTTTTCCGGAAAACCATCCAAGAGAACTGTCCATCCGCTGCCTCAGGTTCAGGAGGAGGTTGTGCCGACGCTTGCTCCATCCGACATAGGGCTTTCTTTAACGGAATCGCCGGATGGCAAGAAGGTAATTCTCAAAATCAGTAAA
Source organism: Patescibacteria group bacterium (assembly GCA_023473545.1). Classification (GTDB taxonomy): domain Bacteria; phylum Patescibacteriota; class Microgenomatia; order Levybacterales; family UBA12049; genus JAMCTM01. The sequence continues at coordinate 391 of JAMCXO010000024.1, forward strand.
ACAGGGGATATTGCCTCGGTTGATTATCAATTATCTTATACGGCCAAGGGAGATATACCAAGAGGGGTAATTGGACATCTTGCTGTCAAAAATCCCGGAGCGCCTATTAAGCAGGATATAGTTCTTGGCACATGTTCGGATGTTTGTCATTACGATCAGGGAGTAAAAGACATTAAGCTTGTTCTAAAGGTCGTTAAGACAAACGGGAAGTCCTATTCCGTAGAACAATCTCTTTAAATATCCTCTTCTAATTTTGGAAATGTCCCTTGCGAATTAAGCTTTTATCCCCGGCCGGCCTTCCGGCAACCGGCTCCTTGAAAAACGTTAGGTTACAAACTCCATATATAAAGGCAGTAAAACGCATATTGTATAAGACTATAAGCTTATACAATTAGAGATTATATGTTACGAAAATATAAAATGCAGGCTTTGTTGCATGTTTCTAAAGTTAGTAGTAAAATACTTTAGGGTTTTTAGAAAATGAATATCGCTGAACGGATTAGAAACGGGGAGGAGCTGAAAGGGGATTTTATAGAGGAAACTTATCGAGCCCTTCAAGAGGGAAATCCTTCTTCTGCAATCGCTATTGTCAGCGGAATATTGGTTGAAGAAGGCAGTAATGACCTAAGAATAATTTCTCGGAAAATTCTTCCCTGTGCCTCTTCGGAAAAACTCTCTCTTTGGCAAATAGCGTCAATGTGGCCGGAAAAGAAAAACAAGTTTCAGCTAGGCCTGGGAAAGGTTATGGTTGGAACAATTGTTGAGAGCATGGAGAGGGCCTATCGCACGGGAGAGCTTGATACCGTTTCCTGGCTTGAGCGGGTAAATCAGGCTTTTGAGAATACCGTCATACCAAAAATATGGCTGCCGACAGTTAAAAGGGAAATAACCCTAGAAGAGTATCAATCCTTAAAAGAATCTGCGGAAAAGGACAATACCTTTGCCGGTCTTTTTGAGCGCGGCGCGCCGGCGGAGGCTATGATCATAAATGACTTAAGAGTAAATAACCACGCAGATTATTTTACCTCCATGGTCCGCTTTCTTGTTTTTTACAAAGAAATTGCCCAGGTTCTTTTGGAAGAGTTTAGTCTCCCGAGGCGTGAACAACTTGAAACCCTTAACACATTAGGGATAATAAGAGAAGCGGAAAGAATAGCCGGTGAGCGCTGGGGGGAAATAATTAAGGGAGACAGACAGGCGGCTGAAGGATGCGGCTGCCCTGAATGCCGGAAACGCTGGCTTGAAACCGCCCGGTTAACGAAAATTAACCCATCTTACCGGCAATAGATTTCTCTAAATCAGAACGTATTTCAGCTGTTAAAAAATCTTACATCCTTTTAGAAACAAAGATAAGTTCCTCTCTCAGATTCCAGGGAAAGTCTTGATCGAACCTTTTTTCGTAAAGGCCCAGTCCATCTTCGGTGTGCTCGATACCCAGAATAGACGGACACTCGCCTAAGCCGGAAATTGGCTTAGAGGCAACACAAAATGAATCTCCCAGGAGAATTCTTTGATATTTATCAAGTATCATATACAAAGCCGTTTCCGGGGGGGCATAGATCAAGTCCGCGTTTTTCCGCTTCTTCATAAATCCGGACAATGCCTGGCATAGTCTTAAAATCCCAGTCTAGGGGTTTAATTCTTACCGGTCTTAAAGACCGCGGTTCAACAGGAAAAGTTTCTCTTTCAAGAAACTTTTGTACAGGATCGGAAATTCTAACTTTTGCCCTAAGAAGCCTTTTAAGCTCTTCCGGTGTCATGCTGCCGATTATAAGGTTAGGAAGACGGTTTACCCGCTGAAGCTGCCATACAAGATAAATGATAACTTACTATAAGTTATTTGTCAACTTTACCCTCTTGACACATCTGAAAAAACAGTTTAAATTAGATTAAAGTGGGTTTAAGTGGGATAAAGTGGGAAAATATTTATGCTTATCGGTCAGTACGAGGCCAGGGTAGGGGCAAAAAACAGGATTGCTTTACCAAAAAAATTCAGGGAGATTTTGGGGGATAAACTTATTATTACGCAAGGATATGAAAACTCGCTTATTATTGTCTCGCAAAAAAACTGGAAGGAACTTCTTGAGGGCACGTATGACAAGCCCTTTATCCAATCGGAAGCCCGGGAAACCAGGCGGTTTCTTCTCGGAGGAGCAACCAGTATCGAGCTTGACGATAAGGGAAGGTTTGTTGTTCCTTCTTACCTTAGAGAATTTGGAAAGATTGAAGAAGAAATTATATTCCTAGGACTTTATAAGCATATAGAGTTATGGGACAAAAAACGCTGGAGAGAGTACAGCAAAAGTCTGGAAAAAAATATTGACAGTATTTCGCAAAGGCTTGTGGAAGGAATAGACCGCAGGAAAAGCAATGAGTGATTTTCACACAAGTGTACTTTTAAAAGAGGCGCTGGAATTTCTAAATGTTCAGGAAGGAAAAAAATACATAGATGCAACACTCGGCGGCGGCGGGCACAGTTTGGCAATAATTGAAAGAGGCGGAATAGTTTTAGGGATAGACCTGGATCAAGAAGCGATAGGCTATGTCAAAAGAAATTTCAAATTTCAAATTTCAAATTTCAAACTGACCCTGGCCAGGGGTAATTTTAAGGATATAGATGAAATTGCAGGGAAGAATGGTTTTCAAAAAGTAAGCGGAATAATTTTTGATTTAGGCGTATCGAGTTTTCAGTTGGATCATAAAGAAAGGGGATTTTCGTTTGAAGGCGGCGAAAAATTGGATATGAGAATGGATACCGATCTTAAAATCACCGCGGCGGATCTTATTAACGGTTTGACAAAGAAAGAGCTTTCAGAGCTCTTTATGAGGCTTGGCGAAGAACGCAGGGCCCCTGTAATCGCCCAGGAAATTGTTAAATATCGCAGTGTAGCCCCGATACAAACAATTTCACAGCTTATTTTAATACTGCAGGACGCCTACAAGATAAGAGCGAGAAAGATTTCCGCCTTTACGAAAGCCTCGATAGCAAAACGGGTTTTTCAGGCGCTTCGTATAGCTGTTAACGATGAATTTAATAATCTAAGACAAGCCCTGCCGAAGGCCTTGAGTCTTTTGGAGAACAGAGGAAGAATCGTGGTTATTTCTTTTCATTCCCTGGAAGATGGAATTGTGAAAAGGATATTTGAGGAGTTTGGGGAGAATCATATGGGAATGATAATTACCAAGAAACCAATGGTGCCCGGTTTTGCCGAGCTGAAATTAAACAGCAGAAGCCGAAGCGCCAAAATGCGGGTTTTTGAAAGGGTTATATGAAGAAACTATCCGGTCTTTTTATAGCAATATTATTCTTGACGATTGTTATTTTATCTTTCGTTCAGGTGGTTGTTTCGAATAAACTTTCAACCGCGGGCATTACGCTCGGGAAAACAGAGGATAAAATAGCTGCCTTAAAGATTGAAAATACTGTTTTGTTAAGCAGACTTCTTGCCAGGGAATCTTTGACCAACCTTGCCTCCGCCGCTTCTTCCCTTGGTTTTGTCGAGCCAAAAGAGAGTATTGTTTTTTCGGGTTCTCTTCCCCTGGCTCTGAAGCAATAATGTGGCGCTACCGTTTTGTATTGTTTTTTTTATTCGGCTGTTTTTTTGTTGTCATAGCCAGGCTTTTTTATTGGCAGATTGTTAAAGCGGATGAGTTATCCATGCTTGGGAAATCCCAATACGGTCAGATTGTCACACTTTTATCGCAAAGAGGCGAAATACAAACATCGGACGGTTTTCCAATAGTCGCCAACAAGCTCTCCTACCTGGTTTTTGCCGATCCTAAAGAAATAGAAGATAAAAATAAGAAAAAGGTTATTAAAGATTTGTCTTCGATTCTTGGAGTCGGCAGTGCGACAGTGAGCGCGGATCTTAACAAAAATCTATTATGGGTGGCTGTTAAACAAAAGGCAGACATTGATAAAAAAAGGGAGATAGAGAATCTAAAAATTCCGGGCATAGGTTTCGAAAAACAATATACAAGGTTCTACCCGGAAGCATCCATGGCCGCAAGTCTTATTGGTTTTGTCGGAAAGGATTCAAACGGGAGGGATAAAGGATATTTTGGATTGGAGGGTTATTACGACAGGCTTTTGCGGGGCGAACCCGGCACCACCGTTGAGATACATGACGCATTTGGCAGGCCAATACTTGCCCGGGCTAGCAACTCCGAAAGAGTAAACGGGGCCAGCCTAAAGCTGTCTATAGACAGAGCGGTGCAGTTTATGGTTGAGAAGAGGCTTAAAGAGGGGGTTAAGAAGTACGGAGCGGTTAGCGGTATGGTTGGAATAATGAATCCTGCCACAGGCGCAATTTTGGCTATGGCCAACTATCCTTCGTTTGACCCGAGATCTTATCAGAATTACGCGGGCAGTCTCTATAAAAATCCTTTTATTTCCGATGTATACGAGCCGGGATCAACATTTAAACCGATTGTTATGGCAGGCGCTTTGGATTTACATCTAATAAAGCCCGACACGGAATGTCCAATCTGCGGCGGACCTGTTTCGGTGGGGGGTTACAAAATTCATACCTGGAATGATAAATACTTTAAAAATACGACTATGATTAAGGTTATGCAGCATTCGGATAATACAGGCATGGTGTATGTAGCCCAGACCCTTGGGGTTGAGAGAATGATTAGGCAGCTTAGCAGGTTTGGGATCGGCGATACGACAGGAATAGACCTTCAGGGAGAAATATCTGTTCCTTTAAAACCAAAGAATTTATGGTACCCGGTTGATTTGGCTACGACCGGCTTTGGTCAGGGGATTTCCGTAACGCCGATTGAGCTTTTGGACGCTGTTGCCGCTTTGGCCAATGGGGGAAAGAGAATGGAGCCGCACGTTGTTTCCGAGATAACAACAGCAAGCGGCAATATAGTAAAGATACAGCCGAAGGTTTTAGACAGGCCTGTTTCTAAAGAAACAGCCAAGGTTATGACTGAAATATTGGTTAATACGGCTGATAAAGGTGAGTCTAAATGGACAAGAATAAAAGGATATAGGATTGCCGGCAAGACCGGCACAGCCTCAATACCAATAGCGGGACATTATGATCCGACAAAAACGATAGCTTCTTTTATCGGCTACGCCCCGGCAGACAATCCTAAATTTGCGATGCTTGTGATTTTGGATAAACCATCGGCGGCAATCTACGGATCCGAGACCGCCGCGCCTATATTTTATGACATAGCCAGGGATTTATTTATTTACTACCACATAGCCCCCACAGAGTAGTTCAAAAAAGTTAATTCTGTAGCAAATAGAGGCCAAAAACGGTATAATAATGGAGCATGTGGCAGAAAATTAAGAATTTTTTTCACCTTTTGGCAGGACTTTTGGCAAATGCGGCTTTTCGCTATCCCTCAAGGCACCTTACGGTAATAGGGGTAACGGGAACGGATGGCAAAACGACAACGGTTAGCCTTATATATCACATTCTTAGAATAGCCGGGAAAAAAGCGGCAATGGTTTCATCGGTTGGCGCGTTTATAAAAGATAAAAAATATGATGTTGGTTTTCATGTAACAACTCCCTCATCTTTTTCCATGCAGAAACTTTTAAGAAAGATTGCCGATTCCTCTTCCAATTATGCCGTGGTGGAGGTTACGTCCCACGCCTTAGATCAGAACAGGGTTTTTGGCATAAAATTTGATGTTGGCGTTTTAACTAATGTAACCCACGAGCATTTAGACTACCATAAAACATATGAAAAGTATCTGGCAATTAAAGTAAAGCTTCTTCAAATGAGTCAAATTGTAGTTCTAAACAGGGACGATAAATCATACAGCATAATTTCAAAGATCAAAAATCAAAATTCAAAACTGAAATTCAAAACTCAAAACTTTATAACGTATGGATTAAGCAAGAATGCAGACATAAACTCAAAGAATTTTCCATTTAAGACGAGTTTGATTGGAGAGTTTAATCAATATAACGTATTGGCAGCGGCTGCTGTTTGTCGTCAGCTTGGCATAAACAAAGAAGATATCATAAAGGCGATCGTAAGCTTTACGCCTCCTTTAGGAAGAGAGGATATTGTTTATGATAAAAATTTTTCCATAATGATTGATTTTGCCCATACCCCAAACGCCTTTAGCAGGCTTTTGGTTTCTCTTCGTCCCTTAGTAAAGGGGCGGATAATTCATGTATTCGGGGCGGCCGGGGAGCGGGATTTTAGCAAAAGGCCCAAGATGGGTAAGGTATCCTTTTTCCATTCGGATGTGATTGTTTTGACGGCAGAAGATCCCAGATCGGAATCGGTTGGGGAGATTATGGATGCGATAGAAAACGGAATGGACAAATCCAAATATGACAAAAAGAAAGTTTTAAGAATATCGGATAGGCAGGAGGCAATAAATCAGGCTATTGCCATGGCAAGAGACGGGGATTTGGTTCTTCTAACAGGAAAAGGACATGAAAAATCGATGAATTACGGTAAGGGCGAGAAGGCTTGGGACGAATACGAAGCAGTCCGGAAGGGATTGAAAATCAGGCTGGAAAAAGGAAATGAGAAGTAAATCCATACACTTTGTCGGTATAAAGGGGGTGGGGATGGCTCCTTTGGCTATTATCGCGAAAGAGGCCGGATTTTCCGTGAGCGGTTCTGATATCTCCGATAGGTTTATCACCGATTCCTCTTTGAAAAAGGCAGGGATAACCCCTTATATTGGTTTTTCCAAAAGACATATCAAAGCCCAGGATCTTGTTATCGCAACAGGCGCCCACGACGGATTTAACAACCCGGAGGTAGAAGAAGCAAGGAGAAAGAATATAAAAGTTTGGTTTCAGGGAGAGGCAGTGGGTGAATTTATGAATGGGAGAATTTTTCAAAGAGAGTTTAGCGGTATTTCTGTTGCCGGTTCCCACGGTAAGACAACCACATCCGCCATGATAGCGACGGTTTTTGCCAAGACGGGTCTTGATCCGTCCTTTGTCATAGGCACATCGGAGATTGATCCTCTTGGGCTCCCTGGCCATTACGGCAAGGGTAGGTTTTTTATTGCCGAGGCGGATGAATACGCTACGGAGCCGGTGTTTGACAGGACCCCAAAATTTTTCTGGCAGCATCCGAAAATTGCCGTTTTTACCAATATAGATTTTGACCATCCGGATCTGTATCCGTCGGCAGAGGCGGTCCGTTTAATTTTTTTGGAGTTTGCCAGAAGACTAAAAGAAGACAGTTTATTGATAGCCTTAGGCGATGACCAAAATATGAAAAGTCTTATTAAGGAATATGGCAGACCGGTTATTACTTACGGATATTCCGATAGCAATGATTTTGTTATTAGAAAAGAGGCTTTGGAGCAAGACGGGATTTCATTTTCTGTCGATTCTAAAGGGGTTAGTTTGGGGCGATTTTTTCTTAAAACTAAAGGGATGCATAACAGTTTGAATGCCTTGGCCTCGATCATAGTTTCTTTAAAGATAGGCATTAAGCTTGATAAGATAAGAGAGTCAATCGCCGGTTTTAGCGGCACAAGGCGCCGTTTTGAATATCTGGGAAGGCTTGCCGAGGGAGAGGATTTGTTTGATGATTACGCCCATCATCCGGCTGAAATTAAAAAAACCCTTAGTTCATTCCGCAGATTATTCCCAAAAAGGAAAATAATTTGTGTTTTCCAGCCCCATACCTATTCCAGGACAAAAATTTTACTTAGCGAATTCGCCCGGGCATTTAGTGAGGCTGATGATGTCATAATATTGCCAATCTACTCTTCTTTAAGGGAGAAGCCGGACCGTGGAATTTCTTCTCAAATATTGGCCCGGGAGATTTCAAAATACCGTCAAGATACGTCTTTTTTGCCTGACTTTTCCGATGTGGTAGAATACGTTAATAAAAAAAGATATAGAAAATCCGGTGTAATTATTACTATGGGAGCAGGGAATAATTTCTCCTTGAATTTAAAATTTAAAAGATAGGATTATGGAAAAGCTGATTATAGCAGGCGGCAGAAAACTAAAAGGAGAAATTATTCCCTGCGGCTCGAAAAATGTGGCATTGAAGACCCTGATAGCGGCTTGTCTAACAGATGAGGAGGTTCGCATAGAAAACGTGCCGCTTATTTCCGATCTATTCGCAAACATTGATATTATTAAAGGATTGGGAGGAAAAGTTAAGCTTAATGGCCATACTGTTTCGGTTAGCCTTAAAAAAATTGCGACTAATAAAATTTCGCTTGAGGAAGCGGCCAGAATCAGGACATCGTCCATATTCCTGGCCCCGCTTTTGGGAAGACTGGGGACGGCTCTTGTGCCGAATCCCGGCGGATGCAGAATTGGAGCAAGACCAATTGACAGAACAATTGAGGGACTGCGCGCTATCGGTTTTAATATTTTTTATAATGAAAAGGACGGTTACTTTCATGCGAAAATTGACAAAAGCGGTGTTTTTACCAATGGGAAAACCGTGCGATACCGATTTGATAAAAATACCCATACGGGAACAGAGACTTTAATTCTTGCTTCTCTATTAAGAAAAGGCGTAAGCATACTTGAAAACGCGGCGCAGGAGCCTGAGATAGATGAGCTGATCGAATTCGTCAACGGCATGGGTGCTCGCGTCAGACGAATAGGGAACAGAACGATTAGAATAGAAGGAGTAGCAAAATTGCACGGTACGGTTTTTAGGGTTAGTTCGGATCGCAATGAGATCGTTACCTTTGCTATAGCCGCTGTTTTAACAGAAGGAGATATAGTGATAAAAGAGGCCAGGTGCTCCCATCTTTCGGAATTTATCGGCGCGCTGGAAAAGGCCGGGGGAGGGGTTGAATATAAAGATAACGGAATAAGATTCTATAATAAAGGCGATATTAAGCCAACAGATGTCTTAACCTCTTTTTACCCGGGATTTATGACAGACTGGCAGGCTCCATGGGCAGTTTTGATGACTAAGGCAAAGGGAGTATCCACCATGCACGAGACTATCTACGAGAATAGATTTGGTTATGCCGGGGAGCTTTTAAAGATGGGCGCCCATATTGAATTTTTTAATCCTCCGGTCAAAAATCCCGGGAAATTCTATAACTTTAATTTTGATGATAATAAAAAGGAGTACTTCCACGCCATAAGAATTTTAGGCCCCTCATTTCTGCATAATGCGGTTCTTGAAATATCCGATCTTAGGGCAGGCGCGACCTTGGTTCTTGGCGCGTTGTCGGCCCGCGGAACAAGCGTAATTTTTGGGGTCGAACATCTGGATAGAGGTTACGAGGATTTCAGCAAAAGATTAAAAAAATTGGGGGCCAACATAAAAAGGGTTTCGGTTGATTAAATTTATGAATGGAATCGGCGCGGTTATACTGGCGGCAGGCAGGGGTTCGCGAATGAAGTCAAGAAAGAAAAACAAGGTGGTACTTTCTTTGGGTAATAAACCCATGATTCTTCATACGGTAGAACTTTTGGAAAGAAGTAATATTAAACCAATTATAGCAGTGGTTGGATTTGCCAGACAATCGGTGATGGATGCCGTAAACGGCAAGGATATTATTTTTGTCTACCAAAGGAAACGTTTGGGAACTGGCCATGCCCTTTTGTGCGCTTTGCGAAAACTCCCCTCTTTTCTAAGGGATATAGTTGTTTTACAGGGAGACGATTCTGCCCTTTATACAACCGATGTTATTAAAAAACTGGTAGAACTGCATAAGATGTCCAATGCCTCTATAACGCTTCTGACGGTGAAACTTAAGGATCCAACCGGTTTGGGCAGGGTAATTCGGGATAATAAAGGGAAAATTAGGGCTATAGTTGAGGAAAAAGACGCCACGGCCCTTCAGAAAAAAATTAATGAGATAAATCCCGCCTGTTACGTTTTTAAGGTTGATTTTCTTAGAAAATATTTAAGAAAAATCAAAAAAAACAAAATAACAGGCGAGTACTATCTTGTTGATCTTGTCTACCTGGCCATATCAAATAATAAGAGAGTAGAAAGTGTTAAAAAGAAACTTCCCTGGAGAGGGGTAAATACCAAGGAGGAGCTGGTGCAGGCGGAGGAACTCTTTGCCAAGCACAAGAAACCGATATGAGCAGTAATTTTGGCAGACTGGAATCATTTTTCAATATTGATAGTTTTAGATTTAAGGAGATTTTTGATCATACAGCCTTTCCCTGGGAAGCGCTTTCTAAAATTAATAGCTATATAAAGCGTATTACCGCTTTTAAACTGCGTCCCAATCATAAAAAGTTCCCCGATGTTTTTGTCGGAGAAGGAACGCGCCTTGAAGAAGGGGTTTTAATTTCAGGGCCTGCCCTGATCGGCAAAAATTGTGTTATTGGACATGGGGCGTTAATTAGAGGGGGGTGTATCCTGGGAGATAATGTTCATATTGGTCATGCCTGTGAAATTAAACATTCTATTTTTTTAGACAACGCCGTATCCGCCCATCTTAATTATGTCGGTGACAGCGTTATTGGATCTTTTGTTAATATTGCCGCCGGGGCGGTTCTGGCCAACCTGCGGCTTGATAAAAAAAACATAGCCGTTTATCCCGGCAAAGATAAAAGAATAGATACCAATTTGAAAAAATTTGGAGCAATTATAGGAGATGGATCCAATATCGGGGTTAACGCGGTTCTTAATCCCGGTACGATTTTGGGGAAAAATACAATTGTTTATCCGTTGTCTTTCGTCAAGGGCATCCATAAAGATTCGGAGATTATAAAAGATAATTTAATCACTTCTTAATTTATGTGCGGCATATTTGGTTATATCGGCAATAGGGATGCCAGTGGTATTGTTCTTGAGGGATTAAGGCTTTTGGAATCCCGCGGTTATGATTCCTGGGGGATGGCTATAAAGATAAAAGATCGTCTTGAGGTCGAAAAACATGTAGGCGAGATTGGAAATGTTAAATATAATCCTTATCCTTCAATTTTGAATCATAAATCTTATTTGGGCATCGGTCATACCCGTTGGGCTACCCATGGCGGAGTTACGGTTACAAATGCCCATCCTCACCTGGACTGCACAAAAAAAATTGCCGTAGTTCATAACGGCATTATAGAAAATTTTCTTGAATTAAAGATGGGATTAGTAAAAAAAGGACATAGGTTTGTTTCGGAAACAGACACAGAGGTTGCGGCGCATCTGATTGAAGAGAATTTTAAGCAGGCGGAGTTTCCCCAGGCAGTTAAAAATGCCTTTGGTAAATTTACGGGTATGAATGCGATTCTGGCTGTTGCCTCGGATCTAAATCAAATAATCGCGGTCAAAAACGGATCCCCGTTTGTGGTAGGTATAGGAGAAAATGAATATTTTATTGCCTCCGATGCCCTGGGGATAATTAGGCACACAAGAAATCTTTTATTTCTTAAGGATAATGAAATGGTTATTTTAGGGGATAAATTACGTTTATTTTCATTGCCGGACGGAGAAGAAATTAAGGCAAAACCTCAAACGGTAAATTGGAAAACAGAGAATGCCGAGAAAGGAAAATATAAACATTTTATGATTAAAGAAATTTACGAGCAGCCAAGGGTGATCCGCAATATCGCGGAAAATTATGACAGGAAAATAAAGGATCTTGCCGGGATTATAAGAAAAGCTCGGGGAACCTTTTTTATCGGAGCGGGAACAGCCTACTATGCGGCTATAGGAGGAACTTATCTTTTTTCAACCGTTGCCAAGATGCATGTTAACGCGGCGGTTGCCTCGGAATTCAACTATCTGGAAAATTTTCTTAATAAGGATTCTCTGATTGTCGCGCTTTCGCAGTCGGGAGAAACAATTGATGTCGTTGAACCCTTAACGCGGGCCAAGAAAAGAAATAGTCTAATTGCGGCCATTACCAATACGCTGGGATCAAGCATCTATCGTCTGGCCGACTATAAACTGCTTTTGGAGGCAGGGCCGGAAAAGGCAGTGGCCTCGACTAAGGCTTACACCGCTAAGCTTTCAATTCTTATCCTTCTTGCCTTTGCCCTAATAGGAAAAAATCAGGAGGGAAAAAGCCTCTTGGTTCAGACCTATCGGGAAGTAAAGAGAATTTTGAATCAGAAAAATATTAAAAAGATGCAAAAACTCGCCGATAAGCTTTATCAATCAGAACACATTTACACCATAGGACGGGGTTTGTCTTATTCAACAGCGCTTGAATCAGCCCTAAAGATAAAAGAAGTCAGCTATATCCACGCCGAAGGATTCGCGGGCGGAGAACTCAAACACGGTACCCTGGCTTTAATTTCCAGAGGCACAGCCTGTATGGTTTTTGCCCCGGCGGATGAAACCTATGAGGCTGTTATTTCTAACGCCGTTGAAGTTAAAGCCAGAGGCGGATTTATAATCGGCATAAGTCCGAAAAGGGCGAAGGTTTTTGATTACTGGATTAAGGTTAACGATTGCAAGCAGGCATCTTTAATTGCCCAAATTGTTCCCGCCCAGATTCTGGGATATTTTTTGGCGGTTAAGAAAGGCTTAGATCCGGATAAGCCCAGAAATTTAGCCAAAAGCGTTACGGTTAAATAGATATGAGTAAAGGCTCAATAATTATTCTTCATGGCTGGAAGCTCTCGGGAGCAAGATATAATCAGTGCGTTTCAATCTTAAAAAAAGACGGGTATAATGTCTTTGCCCCGGATCTGCCGGGATTTGGCAAGGAACCCTTGGTGTCTAAAAGCATGAATTTAAATGACTATGTTTTATTTCTTAAGCGTTTTATCAAGGATCATAAAATGCATAAGCCGATTTTAATCGGTCATTCATTTGGCGGCAGGGTGGCTGTTAAATATGCCTATAGCCATCCCGAAGAGGTTTCTAAACTTATCTTAACAGGCGTGCCAATTATAAGACGTAAGAATTTCAGACAGAATCTGGCATCGGTTTTGGCTAAGGCAGGCAATTTTATCCGTCTGTTTTTGCCCGAGTCAATTTTTGACAGCCTAAGAAGGGCGCTTTATCGTTTGGCAGGATCTTTCGATTACTATAAAGCGGGTTCCCTGGACAAGATTTTTATCAATGTTATTTCCGAAGATTTGACAGCCTATATTAAAAAGATAAAAATACCAACTTTTCTATTGTGGGGAAAAGATGACCGTCTGGTGCCGGAAACAAATCTTAAAGAGATTAAAAAATATATGCCTCAGGCTGTTTGCGTAATTTTTCCGGGCGGGGGGCATGGATTGCCCTATGATAATCCGCGGGAATTTTCTAAAAAAGTATTAGAGCTTATAAAGCGATGAATATAATTTTTATCTTAACATCAATTGCGTTTTTTATCTGGGTTGTCAGAAATTCTCTCTTTTGGGTTTATCTTTGGCAGATTAAAGAGTATAGATTTGATCGTCTATTTGCCCATTTTAAAGAAACAAACGTAGGAAGGGAAACTGTTTTGTCTTTCATGTCAATCGCTAAATGGATTCTCCTTCTTGCCTACTTTGTTTTTATAAACAATGATTCCTTATATGTTTATAGATTACTTGTATTTTTTCTGTTTTTGCTGGAGGCGGGAGTGGCGCTAAAGGAATTGTTTTCTCATCGGTTAAGAAGGCCTGTTGTAACCCCGAAGTCAATTCTTATTCTTTTGGGCAGCCTGTTTTTTATCTCGGTATTGTTTGCCCTGCCGTTAACGGAACAGTTTTTGTGGCTTCTTATTTTAGACAGAACAGTTGTTTTATTGGTTACGCTTTTTGTATTTATGCTCCGGGTGCCAACGGAATTTTATCTGGATTTTGAGACGGAGCAGGCTGTTAAAAAGATTCAATCCAGAAAGGATCTTCTGGTTATAGGTATAACAGGCAGTTACGGCAAGAGCACAACGAAAGAATATCTATCTCAAATTCTTGAGAAAAAGTTTACGGTTCTTAAGACAAAGGGGACCAACAATACGCTGATTGGCGTAGTCAAAACCATCCTTTCAGGCCTTAAGAAAGATACGGAGATTTTTGTGGCGGAGATGGGGGCATATAAAAAGAATGAGATCGCCTCGATAGCCAGCGTTATTAATCCTAAAATAGGCATTATAACAGGTATTGCTAACCAGCATCTGTCTCTGTTTGGAAGCAAAAATAACCTTATGGAGGCTAAATATGAGTTAATAAGATCTCTGCCTAAGAACGGATTAGCCTTATTTAACGGCGCAAGCCCCGGTAGCCTCGACCTTTATAGAAGAACAAAAAAGAAAAAGGTTTTATATAGTGTTTTAAATGTAAAGGAAAGGGAATCGGGAAAGATTTACGCGCGGAATGTTTCGGTTAGAAAAGATGGTGTTTCTTTTAAGGTTTTTTTAGATAATATGGTTATCACGATGCGGTCTCCCGTTATAGGCGGACAGAATGCGGAAGGTATTTTGCCCGGAATATACATAGCCTATTATTTGGGTTTTAAACCTAAAGAAATACAGAAGGCGGTTGGTTCTCTTGTTTCTTTGCCAAAAACCATGGCAAGACATAAGGTAAAGAACGGCTTGACTATTATTGACGATTCTTTTAACGCCAGCCCAATGTCTATATCCTCCGCGGTTAAGTATATGGCGCTTTTCAGGGGGGTTAAGGCGATGATCCTTTCTCCAATGATAGAGCTGGGAAAGGATGCAAAAAAAGAACATTATAATGCGGGTTACATAATCGGCAAGGCCTGTAATTTTTTATTTCTCACGGACAAAAACTACACGGGCGATATTGTCCGGGGCGTTAAGGATTCGGGTGCCGGATGCGTGGTTAATGTTGCCGGGCAGGAAAAGATAAATGAATTTTTAAAAACATTTTTAAATAAGGATAAAGCAATGGAGGATATAATTTTGTTTGAAGGTAAGGGGGCAGGATTTATTTTAGACAGATTTTTATGAAAGGCATAGCAATTTCTCTTTCTCCCAATACGGAAAAAAAGGACGTTTTTTTAGCAGTTGGTCTGATGTTTTCTCCCTGGGTATTCATTAAAACAGACCATATAAGACTGCTTGAACAATGGTTTAGATCTTATTTAGGTGTTTCCCATGCGGTTTCTTTTAATAGCGGCAGGGCTTCTTTATTTGCCATTTTAAAGGCACTTGGCATAAACAAAAATGACGAAGTCATTATGCAGGCTTTTACCTGTGCTGTTGTTGCTAACGCGATAATCGCGGCAGGCGCAAGGCCTGTTTACGTGGATGTAGATAAATCCTTAACCATTGATGTTTCGGATTTGGAGGAAAAGATTACAAAAAAAACAAAAGCGATTATAGTTCAGCACACATTCGCTATACCGTCCGACATGGATAAAATTAATAAGCTAGCTAAAAAAAACAAGATCTGTGTTATAGAGGATAGTGCTCATGCCATCGGCGCTTTCTATAACCATAAAAAACTTGGCACCTTAGCTGATGCGGCCTTTTTCAGTTTTGGCAGGGACAAGGCTTTTTCCTCTGTTTTTGGCGGTATGGCTGTTACCAAAAATAAAGAGTTGGGCAGAAGGATAAGGGAATACCAGAAGAAAATGGCCAAGCCTTCTTTTTTTTGGACGATGCAGCAGCTCTTTCACCCGGTTGCCTTTTTCTTTATCTTGCCTTTTTATGATATTTTATATCTTGGCAAGATAATGCTTGTTATTTTTCAGAAGACAAGACTTCTTTCTTTTCCGGTTTCCAAAGAAGAAAAACGCGGATCATTCCTTAACGCAAAAAAACTTCCCAATGCCCTTGCTTTCCTGGCTCTGTCGCAATTAAAAAGATTAAGAAAATTTAATAAGCACAGAGAAGAAATAGCCGAAGTCTATAAAAACGGCCTAGATACCAAAGCGATAGATTTTCCGTCTAAAGACAGAATTCCTTTTCTGCGTTTCCCCATACTTTTGGATAATAGAGACGGTTTAATAGATTTCTTAAGGGCTAAAAACATATATATTGGAAAATGGTATTCCGAGGTGATTGACCCAAAAGGCGTTGACTTAAAAAACCTAGGTTACAGAAGAGGCTCTTGTCCCAACGCGGAGTACTTTGCAAAAAGGATCGGGAATCTTCCCACCCATCCAAGACTGACGCTTAAAGAAGCGAAACTCATAAAGGATTTGGTAAATTCATATGTTAAAAGTAAAAGAATTTAAAAACAAAAAAGAATGGGAAAGTTTTTTGGTTCGGGACGAATTGGAGATCTATCCTCTTTTTCAGTCATGGAATTGGGGAGAGGTTCAAAAAAAACTTGGTTTTAGAATATTTCGTGTTGGATTCTATGAAAAAGAGGTTTTGGTTGGAGTGTGTCAGATAATAGATATTAAAGCAAAGAGGGGACATTATCTTCATCTCAGACACGGCCCTGTTTTCATAAATTTTAAAAACTCCTATCTTAAAGACTTACTGCTATTTATCAAGGAAGCGCCATGGGCAAAAAATATAGATTTTCTAAGAATGAGCCCTCTGGTTAGGAAAGAAAATATAGATGCTGATTATCTGCATAAAATGGGATTTAGGAGTGCGCCGATTCACAATCAGGATGCGGAAATTTGTTGGGTGTTGAATCTTGATTCTTCGGAACATGATCTTTTTAAAGGATTTCGCAAAACCCACCGCTATCTTATTAAAAAAGCGCAGGAGCTGGGGGTAGAGATAGTAAAAACAGCACGCGCGGAAGATCTGGAGCTATTTTTTCCCTTATATAAGGATCTTTCCGCAAGAAAAGGTTTTGTTCCCCATAGGGGAATCAGGGAAGAATTCGAAGTGTTTGTTAAGGATAATGAGATTCTGCTTTTTTTAGCGAAGTATCAAGGAAAGATTATCGCCTCCGCCCTTATACTCTTGGTGGCGGATACGGCTATCTATCATCATGGAGCATCCTCTCTTGAGTTCAGAAACATTCCCGCCTCTTACCTTTTGCAGTGGGAGGCGATCCTCGAGGCAAAAAAAAGAGGAAAAAGACTATATAATTTTTGGGGTATTGCTCCGACCTCTTCCCGCAATCACCCCTGGCAGGGGTTAACCCTTTTTAAAACCGGTTTTGGAGGCGAAAGGAGAGAATTCCTGCACGCGCAGGATCTTCCGCTGTCGGTAAATTACTGGAAGACATATCTAATAGAATCTTTATCGAAAAAGATAAAGGGTTATTAGTCGAAAGAGAGTCTTCCACTGAATGTAGCGGAGGGGCGGGGATGAATGCAGGACAAGCGAAGCTTGAATTTTGAGAGTGTCACGCCACTGAGCGTAGCGAAGGGACGTGGGTATTTACTTCCTTTTTCAGTATGATTTTTCGATTAGGCACGACTTTCAGGGATTCGACGTATTCTCCTTGCTTATCTGATCGACGATCCTCTCGGCCGCGCTGATATGCTCGGTGATCTCTCGGACATTGTCCATTATCTCTGCAAGCACTTGCTGGCGCAACGCAACATCTTCTTCCTTGCTCATCTGATCGACGATTCTGGCCGCTTCTGTGGTGGTCCGTGCGCCCCGCGCGCGCCGCCGCTCGAGAGGATAGGGAGAAAAACGAGATTGCATCTGATTCCAAAGAGTAAGCAAGCGCTCAGAAGAAGGCGGCAGGCGGCGCTGTTCTATCTCGTCCATGGTGAGGCCGAGAGCGTGGGCAAAGGCGCGGAGATAGTCGTCGCCTGGCTGGTGGATGATGTCCCGCTCGACCTGGGAGATGTACCCTTTGGTCGTGGGGAGCAGCGGGCTGACTCGGCGCATCCGTCGCCTCAGCTTCTCCTGCGTCAATTCCTGATGTTGTCGCCAGCACCAGATAACACAGCCAGCGGGAAGAGTGCTTGGTGAATATGTCTCGTAGTGCTCTTGCGTCTCTTTAGCAGGGGTTGGTGGTTCCGGGTAAACTTCTCTCTCTGTCATTGTTTTCGTACCTGCATCTCCCTCCTGGTTTATGAGAGTTTCCCGTGCTCCGTCTGAAAATCGTTTTGTTTCTACGGGTTGAGTTTCTTGAGAAGATTGTTGAGGTTGTTCCTGTACTTCAATAGGTCTTGTTTCAAGAGGAAGCTCTTGAAGTATACCTTTCCTTACCAAACCATTAAAAATGGTTTGTTGTGCTGTAAGCATACGAGCGGCTACTTCATTCCCAGCTTCTTGAGCTGCTCGTATGTGGCGATCATATTCGTAGTTCATTGCCATAACAAGACTGTTATATCATGCTATAACTTGGTTGTCAATTTTTTTTTCGTATCTTCATCAATATAGTCTTTCAGCGGTGCCTTACCAAGATAGACTCTCTTTGTCTAGGGTGTACTTGAATTTCTTCTCTTGATCGGAACTGCCCAAATTTGACTAGTGTGTCTGCCCATTTGGTCGCGTCTGAATCGATAATTAAACTCGTCTTCGCCCATGATTTGCCGTTCTTCATTATTCATCGGATCAACATACAATAAATTATTTCCATAAACGGATACAAATGCATATGCATGCGAACGCGGTCTTTCTGTAATCGTAAATGTTTGCAATCTCTGCGAGAGTTGATAATATAAGTGTTGATAATTCCAATTGCCATGATAAAAGTGAACACCTTCAGTATAATACCCGATTCGTATAGGAAGAATTGCCTCAACAATATCCTTGACTTGCGTATCGGCAGTTTTTAAATTTAAAAATGATCCGTCCCAAACGTCATCAATCGCCATTAGAGTCCTCAGTAAATCGTCATGAATCCCAACTGCCCTCTGAGGATCAATCACGCGCAGTGCGATTGCACAATTCATAAATGAAGTTGGCAAACAGGTGTTTTTACCGCGATCAGAAATCGTTTCTTGTTTAAGAAACTGCAATGGAGCAGCAAGTATTGGAAGTTCTTTCATACCCCACAATTATATACTCCTCGTCAATGAATTTGCATTACTGAAAAATCCGTAAAAGTTCACGGTTCTGCCATTTCGATCCACCAACAGCTAAGAGAAATCCCATGGAATCTTTCGTTTGGGCATGAGATGACAGAATCGTGTCGGAGGGAGGAGTGAATAGTTACTTGCAAACTCGGGAGACGTATTGCCTCATTAAAAATTGTTACTTTGCTTCGAATCGTTGCCTCACGATATAATGTTACCTGACAGGTGTTGGTTTTAACCGTTTGAGAATCTCGTCAATCTGTCGTTTTAACAAAACAAGATTTAGAGTTTTATACTGTTTTCTTAAACGATCTTTCACTTCTTTTGATA